>JBDKSR010000784.1:0-2656 GCA_039680545.1 Bryobacteraceae bacterium
CCATCGTCTGCGCACGTCCCTGCGTCTGCGACTCCGCGATGAGACTTCCCTGCCCGTCGATTTCTATGGACGCGGCATTCGATGGATTCCCCGGAAGTGGGACGCAGTGGCTCCCTACCGGTATTCGCTGGCCATCGAGAATTCTTACGGGCCGCACCTCTGGACCGAGAAGATTGCCGATTGTTTTCTGAGTTGGACCGTCCCGCTCTGTTACGGCTGCACAAACCTGGAAGAGTATTTTCCCGAAGCGTCATTCATACGCGTGGATGCCGCAGACCACGAATCCGTCATCAGGCGTATACGCGAACTTCTAGCGAATGACGAATGGGAGCGCCGTTTACCCGCCCTTGAGACTGCACGCCGGTTGGTCCTGGAGAAGTATCAGTTATTCCCATTTCTGACCGATGCCATCCGCAAATACGGGAGGCCGTCCACTGCCAAAGTGAAAGTGACGATCCCCGGTTACCGGGCGCGGCGTTGGAGGCACCGGGCCCGTTACGTCATAGGGAAGATCCGAGCGGGCGAAGCAGGCGATCTCGGCAACGCGCTATTAAACAAACTGAAGTACATTCGATGGTCCGGTGTTCAATAGCCTCGTCCCGGCGCCGGCTCATTACGGAAACACGCCTGTTGTCCATCGCAGAAGCAGATGGTGAAGTAACGTGTGGGCAAGGGCGTTGCCGAGTGGTATCCTGACGCGTTGACGTTCGAATTCTATCGATTCCGGTTCAACTTTCACGCGGCAGGCACGCTGCATTTCCCGGCTTACAAGTCGGGCAACATCGTGCGCGGCGCGTTCGGAGGAATCTTTCGCAAACTCGTTTGCGTCCCGACCTGTAACGATGCGAAGACCTGCGAGATACGGGCGACGTGTCCGTACGCACGAGTGTTTGAGCCGAAAGCGGCGCGTGGAACCGGGCCGAGCGGCATTGCCGACTGGCCGCGGCCGTTTGTGTTCAGAGCAGCGCATCTGGACGGACACACGATCCGGCATGGTGACGAATTCCATTTCGACGTCCACCTTTTTGACGTACGCGACCCGGCGATCAAATACTTCGCCCTGGCATTCGCGCAGTTGGCGCGCGAGGGACTCGGACCCGGACGGGGCCGGGCAGAGTTGATGGCCGTCGATCAACTGAACCTCGATGGGGTTCCCGTGGCGCGGGTCTTCGACGGCGAGCAGATCAGGACCAGCGACCTGGCTGTGCCGAATGTTCTGGATCTTGCCGAGACTCCCGTACGGGCGGATCGTGTGCGCGTGCGATTCGTGACCCCCACAGAACTGAAGGCCGAGGAGAAGTTGGTCGACCGGCCGGAGTTCGGAGTGTTGTTCGCCCGTTTACGCGACCGCATCAGTACGCTGCGCGCGCTGTATGGAGCGGGGCCATTGGACATCGACTTCCGTGCGATGGGCGAGCGGGCGGCGGCGGTGCGAATGACGCGCTGCGACGTGACCCGGACGGAAGCGGATCGGTTATCGTCGCGGACCGGGCAGCGGCATCCACTCGGCGGGTTTGCCGGTGAGGTGGAGTACGAAGGGAATTTGGCGGAGTTCCTTCCCTATCTGCACGCCGGTAAGTGGGCCGGAGTGGGCCGGCAGACAGTTTGGGGAAAGGGTGAGATCGAGGTAGCTTGAAGTCAAACATCCCGAGTGCGCCGTTTGTTCAAGAGCATCGAGAGTTGAAGACATAACACATTCAGTTGTAGAGGATTAGGAAACAGGTTCGTGATCCATCTTCAAATTAAGCAAATCGTCGTGACGGGTGGAGCAGGCTTTCTTGGCAGTCATGTCGTCACACGGCTCAAACAGATCGGGTGCTCGAACGTATTTGTCCCGACCTACCCCGATTACGATCTCAGGCGGCCCGACGCCGTTGAGAGGTTATTCGCCGAGCAGCGCCCGGAGATCGTGATTCACTTAGCGGCGGTCGTTGGGGGCATCGGAGCAAATCGCGCCAGCCCAGGGCGCTTCTTTTACGAGAACGCAATCATGGGGATTCAACTCATAGAAGCGGCGCGGCGCCATGGAGTGGACAAGACGGTCATTCTAGGCACCATTTGCGCGTATCCGAAGTTCACGACCGTGCCGTTTCGGGAAGAGACGCTTTGGGACGGATACCCGGAAGCAACGAACGCACCGTATGGCCTCGCAAAGAAGATGTTGCTGGTGCAATGCCAGGCGTATCGCGAGCAGTACGGCATGAATGCCATCTATCTGCTGCCTGTGAACCTCTATGGGCCGGGCGACAAGTTCGACCCTGAGTCGTCGCACGTCATTCCCGCGCTGATCCGAAAATGCCTGGAGGCGGTCGATGACGAGCGTGACGAGATTGTGCTGTGGGGTGATGGCACGCCCACTCGGGAGTTCCTTTTCGTCGAAGACGCGGCAGAAGCCGTCGTTCTGGCGACGGAACGATACGACAAGCCGGACCCGGTCAACCTCGGGAGCGGTGTGGAGATTTCCATACGCGACCTTGCAGCAGCGATCGCGGAGATGACCGGTTTTTCCGGCCGGATTAAGTGGGACGAAACGAAACCAAACGGACAGCCGCGCCGCTGTCTGGACGTAAGCCGCGCTGAACGGGAATTCGGTTTTCGCGCCGGCACAGAATTCCGAACGGGGCTCCGGAAGACGATCGAATGGTATCGGTCCGCG
>JBDKSR010000785.1:0-9480 GCA_039680545.1 Bryobacteraceae bacterium
ATGGCAGCGCAGTCAGCCGGAAGCCTTCCTCCGGCCGAGGCCGGTTTGATGCTCGTCGACTATTGGGGTGGCCGCTTTCATATGGAGATGCTCTGGTGGCATCTCGCACACTACGCCCTGTGGGGCCATTGGGAGATGGCTAACGAGGCGCTCGGGGTTTATCCCCGGTTTCTTTCGCTTGCGAAAAGGCAGGCGCAACAATTCGGGCTGGCAGGAGCGAGTTGGCCGAAGGGCGTAGGGCCGGACGGAATCAGTCAACCGTGGGATGGAAACGTCGCCCTGCTGTGGAAACAGCCCCATCCCATGTTCTTCGCGGAACTCGAATACCGTCTCAAGCCCACGCGAGCCACGCTCGAGAAGTGGGCCCCGATTCTTAACGAGACGGCGGAATATATGGCCGATTTCGCCCAGTTCGACCCAAACACCAAGCGTTATTGCCTGGCCCCTGATGTACCCCCGGGAGAGCAGGGTCTGACGGCCAATGGCGTGTTTGACTTGGCGTACTGGCGATGGGGCCTCGACCAGGCACAACTCTGGCGCGAGCGAATGAAACTGGGGCGCGTCGATAAATGGGACAAGGTCCGCAAGGATCTCACTCCACTGCCGGTCAAAGACGGCCTGTTCGTACACTCCACAGAGTGGTCCGACACCTACACGAAACGTAACTACGAACACCCCGACCCGGTGGGAGTGTTTGGAATGCTTCCGCCGATCGACGGTGTGGATGCCGAAACCGCGCACCGGACGGTCCACGAGATTCTTAAGGTTTGGCAGTGGGAGAAGACGTGGGGTTGGGATTGCCCGTGGACGGCTATGGCCGCGGCTCGCGTGGGTGAGCCCAAGCTTGCAGTGGACGCCTTGCTCATGAACGCGCCAAAGAACGACTTTGATTGGCGCGGAGTCAACGTGGGCGGCCCCTGCCCCTATCTCCCCGGAAACGGTGGCCTGCTTTACGCGGTTGCGATGATGGCCGCAGGTTGGGACGGCGCGCCGAATCGTCACGCCCCCGGGTTCCCGAACGATGGGTCATGGACCGTGAGGTGGGAGAAACTCAAGCCTGCCCCGTAGTGCTCTCAGGCGAGCAGTCGGAACCGCTGGACACCCTTGGCTGAGTTAGCGGCTTCTGTTATAGTCGATTCAACTGTCTTCTGGATACTGCTGCAAAGCAACTCGTAGGACATGAAAGGAAGGTGTCTGGTGAGTTCTAGGAGATATCCCCAGGAAGGCGATAAGAAGCCCACGTCTGGTGTCTCCCGCCGTGGATTCATTCGGGGTGTTGGACTCAGCGGAGGGGCTGCCGGGATTCTGCAAACAGAGGCTCCGGCGGAGGCGGCCCAGGCGCCCAAAACCTCCGGACCGGGCCCCGTCCCAATCACATTAACCATCAACGGCAAGGCCGTCAAACTGACGGTCGAACCCCGTGTAACGCTACTCGACGCGCTGCGCGACAACCTCGGCTACACGGGAGCAAAGAAGGTCTGCGACCGCGGCGATTGCGGTGCGTGCACGGTCATCTTGGGCGGCAAGGCGGTCTACGCATGCAACATTTTCGCGATCGATGCGCAAGGCCAGCAGATTCAGACCGTCGAGGGTCTTTCGGCGGCGGGTAAACTGCACCCCGTCCAGTCCGCATTCATCGAGAACGACGGCCTGCAGTGCGGTTTTTGCACGCCGGGTTTTGTGATGGCGGCGAAGGCCTTCCTCGAACGGAACCCGAACCCGACCATGGAGCAGGTTGGGACCGGGCTTGGCGGGAACCTCTGCCGGTGCGGCACGTACGTAGGTGTCCGCAAAGCGGTTCTCGAGGCGGCCAAGCAGATGAGAGGAGGGCGTAATGCCTGACACCGATTACAGTTGGCCCCCACTCGGAAAGAGCCGTGTGATCCGCAAGCGAGCCAGCCGGATCGACGGCCCTGCGAAGGTCAGCGGTAAGGCCAGGTACGCTTACGACGTGCGGCTGCCGGAGATGTTGTTCGGCGCTGTTCTCACGTGCCCTCATGCCAGTGCGCGAGTGACCAGCATCGACACCAAGCCTGCGGAGAGCATGAACGGCGTCATGGCCGTCGAAGTCGTCTCGCCCGCCGGTACAAAAATCGAATGGGCGGGCACGGAAGTAGTAGCTGTCGCCGCTACCACGGAGGAGATCGCCACCGATGCCATCCGCGCCATCAAAGTCGTCTATGAGACGGATGCATACGTGGTCAATGAGCGCGATCTCGGCAAGGCCGGCGCCCGGGGCAAGCCTGCGGGCGAGATCCTTAGCGGCGATCCGGACCAGGCATTCAAGGAGGCCGACGCCGTATCCGAAGGTTTCTATGGGTGCCCGGTTCTCACACACTGCACGATGGAAACCCACGGGCTCGCCATCGCGTGGAAGGGCGACAAGATCGAATTCTTTCCATCCACCCAAAGCGTTTCCACGATCGCAGGAGACCTGGGTAGAGCCATCGGAGTTCCGGCAGCGAACATACGTGTCCACCAGGACCACATGGGAGGAGGGTTCGGCAGCAAGTTCAGCGCCGACCGCTGGGGCACGATCGCGGCCAATCTCTCGAAAAAGGCCGGCGGAAGACCAGTGAAATTATTCCTGGACAGGCGAACCGACCTGGAGATCGCGGGGAACCGTCCGTCGGTCTTTGCCAAAGTGAAACTCGCGGCCAAGAAGGACGGCACGATCACAGCATGGGACTCCGTCTCGTGGGGCACCAGCGGAATCAGCGGAGGCGGCGTCTCCCCGACGCAATTACCCTACGTCTTCGTCAAGATCCCCAACAAGCGCGTGAACCACACGGGTGTCGCAACAAACAACGGCGGCGCAAGGGCCTGGCGCGCTCCGAACCACCCCCAGGCGTCCTATGTCACATGCAGCGCAATCGAGGATTTGGCCGCCAAGTTGGGTATGGATCCTTTGGACGTGTTCGCGAAGAACGCGGATTACACGGCCCGGCCCGAAGTCTATCGGGCACAACTCCTCAAAGCCGCCGAGATGGCGGAGTGGAAGAAGCGCTGGCATCCGCGCGGGCAATCCGGTTCAGGTCCAATGAAGCGAGGCCTCGGTATCGGCGTCGGCACTTGGGGCGGACTGGGTCATCAGAGCGATTGCCGGACCAGAATCCACCCGGACGGCTCGGTCGAAGTCGAACTTGGCAGCCAGGACCTTGGCACGGGCACCCGCACGGTCATCGCGATGGTGGCAGCCGAGACACTGGGCCTGCCGGTTTCCCGCATCAATGTGAAGATCGGCGACAACAGCTTTCCGCCTTCCGGAGCATCCGGAGGTTCGACCACGGTTGGCGGCGTCTCCGCTTCGACCCGCAAGTCCACGACAAACGCCCTGGCGAAGCTGTTCGCCGTTGTGGCTCCTGCGCTGGGCGTACCCGTGGGAGAACTGGAGGCGGTAGAAGGCAAGGTCCAGGTGAAAGGCAACCCCGCCAAAAGCATCGCCTGGAACGCCGCGTGCCAGAAACTGGGAACGCGATCCATCGAAGAAATGGGAAGCAACGACCCCCGTCAGCCGGCCGGATTGATCAGTCAGGGAGTTGGAGGCGCACAGATCGCCGATGTCACCGTGGACATCGAAACCGGCATCGTGAGGATGAATCGTTTCTCCGTCGTGCATGATTGCGGTTTGATCATCAATCCGAAGACCGCGGAAAGCCAGATTTACGGCGCCTGCATCCTGGCGATCAGCGGCGCGCTGTACGAGGAACGGGTCATGTGCGACCGCACGGGCCGGTTCATCAACGCCGGCATGGAGTTCTACAAGCTGGCCGGAATCGGCGATATCGGCGAGATCCTGGTGCATCTCGACATTACCGAGGAGCATGACAAGCGTGGCGTCATCGGCTTGGGCGAACCGCCGATGATACCCGGCATGGCCGCGATTGCAAACGCCGTCGCGAACGCCGTCGGAGTGCGCGTGTCACCGCTTCCGCTCACTCCGGATCGGGTCCTTGAGGCCCTGGCAAGGAGGACAGCCTGATGGAACGCTTCGAATACGCAAGTCCGGCGACTCTCAAAGAGGCTCTGGCGCTGCTCGCCCCGCAGTGGGGAGAAGCTGATGTTCTGGCGGGCGGCACCGATCTCGTTAGCCTGATGAAAGAGTACATTCACACGCCGAAACGCGTAGTGAACATCAAGGGCATCAAGGAACTCAAGGGCATCACGAAGACGGCCAAGGGACTGCGCATCGGGGCGGCGGTCACGCTGGACGAAATGCTGGCGAGTCCTTTGGTGCGCTCCGAGTACTCATCGCTAGCCACCGCCGCGCAAGGCGTTTCCAGTCCGCAAATACGGAACATGGGAACGGTGGGCGGCGACCTTTGCCAGCGCCCGCGCTGCTGGTACTTCCGAACCGGCCACGGCCTGCTCGCGAAGGACCCCAAGGGCGGGAGCCTGGTGGAGAACGGCGAAAACCGCTATCACGCGATCTTTGGCGGCGGACCGGCATACTTTGTGAGCGCTTCGAGTCTGGGTCCTGCCCTCGTGGCGCTCGGCGCGGTGATCAAACTGGCTTCGGAGTCCGGCACGCGCGAGGTGGCAGCCGAGCAGTTCTTTGTCGCACCCAAGGACGATTCCAGCCGCGAGACTGCAGTGCAGCCGAATGAAATCCTCACCGAGGTATTTGTTCCGAAGGCCGTGGGCATCCGGAATGCCACGTATGAAGTCCGGCAAAAGGAGGCCCTCGACTGGCCGCTGGCCACAGCCTCGGTTGCTCTTACGATGAAGGGGGCGGCGGTCGCGGAGGCGCGCATCGTGATGGGCCACGTCGCTCCGGTACCGTGGGTCGCAGAGAAGGCCGCCGAGACGCTGGCGGGCAAAACGATCACGGAAAAGACAGCGGAAGAGGCGGCGGATGCGGCTGTCGCGGACGCACGTCCACTGAGCGACAACGCATACAAGGTCCAACTTGCGCGCACGGCCGTAAAACGGGCACTTCTCGCGGCGGCGCGCGGGAAGGCTTGAACATGGCCGATTTCAGGCCCAATGTCGACCAGGAAGAGCGGTGCGTCAACCTCCGCTGGATCGGCGTGTACAACGACTCGCTCTGTGACGCGGAAACCCAGCGGGGAGACGAACGCAACTTCTGGTGCCTGAAAACTCAGATCAACCTCGGGCCGGACGGCAAACTCGTGGACGCCTACGAGTGCTCTCCGGCCCGTGGTTGCTATAAGCAGCTTTAGCAGCCGCGCGTACTTGAGACCCTGAAATAGATCTGAAACGGGATTGATTCCGAGTCCGTCTCCACATACAATCGCCTTTTCCCAGGCGAAGGAGTGGACGAATTGCGGATACGGGCCCTGCTTACCGTAGTTCTTGTTGTCTGCCCACCTATCATTCGCGGCGGCCAGAGTCTTATAGCGGTCATTGATTCCGGCTCCGAACAACCGATCTCGGGAGCTGTCGTCCAGCTTGGACGGGAAGATGGGATACTCGCGGAGACCGAGACCGGAACCGACGGCAAGGCGGCGTTCCCCGCGTTACAGCCGGGTACTTATTGGGTTCGTTTGGAAAAATCAGGTTACGCGGACCTCTTGGCGCGTCAGGGCCAAGGGCGACGCTTGGTCGTCCCGGCGGACCGTGAGAACGCAATCACAATCCACCTGACTCGCACTGTGGCGATCTCAGGACAGGTGTTTGATTCGCAGGGCAGCCCTCGATCCGGAGTGACGGTTACTGCCGTCGTGCGGCGCAGCATCAACGGAGATACACGGATCGTGCCCACCGGCGAAGCTATCCCTACTGATGACGGTGGCAGATACCGTTTGTATGGGCTTCCACCTGGCCATTACTCTACTGCGGCTATCGCCAAAGGAAATACCGCTGGGAGCGAGGTCTTTGCGCCGGTTTGCTATCCAGGATCTCGCGAAGCCGAATTCTTTGATCTCAAGGCCGGTGAGGTCAAGACATCCGCCAATCTGATTCTCGCAGATCGGGGAGGAGTCACCATTTCCGGGACGGTGTCCGGAATACCGCGAGACAAGTACCCGAACCGGGCTTCCGTCTCGCTTGTTGCAGCAGGCGCGCTGAAGACTCCCATCGCCACCGCGTGGACGGACACTGACGGCTCGTACGTCTTTAACGGAGTGTCTCCCGGCGAATATCAGCTTGTAGCTTGGGCACGGATCGCAAGCGGCACATTGGGCACACCGCTCGCAGGAACGGATGCGTGCTCGGCCGTCCGGGCTGTTTCAGTTTCGAGTGGCGCCGTACAGGTCGATTTGCAGTTACAGCCACTGGCAAGAATCAGAGGGCGGTTGATTTGGAATCGAGGCATAGGTAATACCAGCACTCCGAGCGGCACCGGACGAATCGTGTTCCATTCCGAAGATGGCTGGCCTGACGAGTGGCTACCTGCCGCCAGCGTGGACGGTGATCGTTTCACGGTAGACGGCTTGCCCGCTGGACGTTACAGGATCGCGATGCCTGACCTTGCGGATTCGTACCGTCTCGCGTCCGTACAAGTGGGTAATGCGACCGCTCCGGATCGCTTAGTGGACATCGGCGGAACGGCCCCTCTCACCATCGTCCTGACGGCAGCGACGGGCGAGGTTTCGGGGAGCGTGAGTGACACGGAGGGCAAGCCCGCAAGGGGAGTCGTCCTTCTGTCTCCGGCAGACGAGGAAGGGTCCGCCCAAGTGCAAAACGCCGATGCAGGGGGCCGCTTCCGGTTCAGCAATGTACCTGAGGGTAAGTACCGCCTGATTGCTCTGGAAACTCTGGATTCAACGGACTACCTGGATCCTGTTGAGGCGCTTAATCTCGACGGCAAATTGATCAAGGTCGAGGCGGGACAGAAACTGACATCCGATCTGAGGCTCATACAACGATGATGCGCGCACTCGAAATAGTCTTGGAAAGGTTACCTGTGATGTTGCTTGGCATGATCTCCATGTACGCCCTTGCACAGACAACGCAAGGGTGGGAGATCTCGGGGACGGTAACCAATGATTCAGGTCCGGTCAAGAATGCGTTTGTGATCATCACGGGACCAGAGTCTGTCAGTCCGGTCAGGACGGATGGTGAAGGCCGTTACTCGTTGCACGGTGTAACACCGGGCCGTTATTCACTCCGGGTACAGAAGAAAGACAACACGAGCGAGCCCCGTTCCCGAGCCGTGAGTCTTAGTAACGGGCTGTGTCTTCAGGTAGACTTTCGGATTCCCGTGGGGGCGGTGCTCGCCGGGCGCGTTCTGGACCAAGACAGGCAGCCGGTCCCCGGCGTCGTCGTGCTGGCCATGGCGAAATCCGGTCGCGGCGGCAGAGTTCACCTGAAAATGAGCGGTGGTGACAAAACAAATGATCTCGGAGAATACCGCGTAGCGTACCTCCCTGACGGCGCTTACGTCGTCGCGGCGGCAGCCAGCCCGCTGAAGTTCCGAAAGCGAGCCTCCGCATCCGGTACAGCGACAGTGAAAGGAAATCACCCTATAACTCTCTACCCTGGCTCACGCGCATTGGAGACAGCCGCGGTACTGCAGGTCCGTTCAGGAGAGGAACGCCCGGGATTGGACATCGTGCTTCGAAAGGAAGAAACGAAGTGCGTTTTCTTCAGAGTTAACGGCGCTTTCGCGGGAGCGCAAGCATCTTCGACAAACATTTTGCTTGAAGAACAGATCGGAGCAAATGCACCGGCCCTGGCACAGGGAGAAATCACCGGGGCCGGACCGTACGAGATCTGTGGCTTGCCTCCTGGAGAGTACCGGCTTCACCTATCGAGCGCCACCGTGAGACCTTTTCAGGTCCTTGGCTACCAAATGGCCTTGGCTGTTGTGGACAAGCAAGATGTCGATCTCGGTTCCTTGGAACCACTCGCCCCAGGAGAACTGCGGGGGAAAGTGACGGTCAAAGACGCCGGAGCGGACGATTCCGTCCCCGCAGGTATAAACGTTCGGGCGCTTGCCTTGGAATCAAGTCTTCTCAACCTCGCCACTCAGGCAGGGGCAGTTCAGCCAAACGGATCATTCGTCCTGCCTCAGGTGTACATGGGCAACAATGCAGTCCGCGTCGATGGCCTGCCAGCAGGCTATTACGTGACCAGTGCCTCTCAACGAGGAAAGAACGTGTTGGATGGCGGCATGTTACCGGGCAATGGCGACCTGCAGATCACGCTGGGCGCAGACGGCGCTGTTGTGAACGGTAGAGTGTTGACGGCAGATGACGCTGTAGTCCCTGACGCTTCCGTCATCTTAATACCGACTGGGTCAGGTGCGCTTCAGGTGGTCCAGGCCGATCAGGCGGGGACCTATCAGTTCCCCTCCGGAGTGGAACCGGCGGAGTACCGGCTCGCCGCAGTGCCCAATCTAACCGAATGGCAGCGCCAGGATCCGGCAACCATCGCCCGCCTGGCCGCAGGTGGTGCGGAATGCAAATTGGGCCCGCGTGAATCTCGCATAATCGATCTGCGTGTTCAATCGAGCGAGTGAGCGAGATCATAGCGTCCATCCGTAGTCCATGGGATAATTTCCTCGGGCTGCGGCCCTCACTCAACTTGTGACGAGTCTCCCCGT
The DNA here is from genome assembly GCA_039680545.1 of Bryobacteraceae bacterium. Lineage (GTDB taxonomy): Bacteria > Acidobacteriota > Terriglobia > Bryobacterales > Bryobacteraceae > JAEHDI01. Next base: position 8,510 of record JBDKSR010000785.1, read on the forward strand.
GAAGAACTCTTTACTTGCTTATCTCGTGCTTTTCGCTGTGAGCGTCGCATCCGCTCAAACCGGCATCGTAGGCGTTTGGGAGGGCACGCTCAGCGCAGGTCCCTCAAAACTTCGGCTTCAGTTGCACGTCAGGAAGGACGTCAAGGGCAATCTGACGGCAGCGCTCGACAGCCTCGATCAGGGCGCAATGGGCCTTCCCGCGAGCGGCGTGACGCTCAAGGATGGCGCATTTCATTTCGATATTCCGAGCGTCGGCGGCTCGTATGACGGCAAGTTCGACGAACGGTATGGCGACATCGTGGGCACCTGGAGTCAAGGCGGCGCGTCGATCCAACTCGACTTTCAGCGATCCCGGAAGCCCGTTGCGCTGGCGCGTCCCCAGACCCCGGTTCGCCCCTTCCCATACATCGAGCAGGAAGTGACCTTCGCGAATAAGGCGGCCGGTATCACACTCGCCGGGACCCTCACGATTCCGCGCGGTACAGGTCCGTTCCCCGCCGCCGTGCTGATCAGTGGCTCAGGCCCACAAGATCGCGATGAGACCATCGCCGGGCACAAGCCATTCCTGGTCCTTTCGGACCACCTCACGCGTCAGGGTATTGCCGTCCTGCGTTTCGACGACCGCGGCAAAGGTAAATCAACGGGCAATCTCGCCACCGCGACTATGGCAGACTTCTCCGGTGACGCTGAAGCAGCGGTCGCCTACCTGCGCTCCCGGAAGGACATACAGGCCGCGAAGATCGGGCTCATCGGCCACAGTGAGGGTGCAAGCGTGGCCTCCATGTTGGCCGCCCGCCTGCCTGTGGCCTTCATCGTGATGATGGCGCCCCCCGGCGTTCGCGGCGAGGATCTTCTCCTGTCCCAGACTGCGGCGCTCATGAACGGCATGGGAATGCCGGTGGAGCAGATCGAGAAAACAGTCGCCTTCAACAAGCGCGCGTACGCCATCGCACGGCAGGAGTCCGACCCCG
>JBDKSR010000786.1:0-10233 GCA_039680545.1 Bryobacteraceae bacterium
CGATCTTTACGTAGTCGAACAGCTTCGGCAGCAGTCCGACGTGGTGTTTCCACCAGCCGTCGGGATCGGAGTCCACCGTCAGCAGGCAGGTGAGGTCGGCCCTGTCGGCGAGCGAAAGCAGTTCGTCTCGGAACAGCATTTCCGAAGGCCGCTTTGCGCCGCACAACAACGTGATCTTGCCGAACCGCTCTCGGTTGTCGATCGCATACCAGAGCAGCGAGCGAAGCGGCGCCATTCCGAGGCCGCCCGCCGCGAACAGCAGGTCGTCTCCCGCGAGTTCACGGATCGGGAACCCATTGCCGTACGGACCACGCACGCCCACCACGTCGTTTGTGCGCAGCCTGTACAACGCGTTCGTGACGCGCCCCACGCGCCGTATGCAAAGCTCAAGCACGCCGGGCCTCGTCGGCGACGACGAAATGGAGATCGGGGCTTCGCCCACACCCGGCACGCTGAGCATGATGAACTGGCCCGGCCTGTGGCGAAAACTGTTGGCGAGATCGGCTTCGAGGAACCGCAGCGTGAACAGGTAGTTGTCCTCGACCATCTTGTCGATTCGCACGATGCGCGCCATGTTCGGCTGGTACGGGTTATGCGCCAGTGCGGGCTGATAGACTGGCGTTTCAGGCGTTCTGAGCATTCTGCACCCCCCGTAATTGCTCAATTACCTGCGTGATGTTGATTCCCACCGGGCAGGCCGTGATGCAGCGGCCGCACCCGACGCAACTCGGCCTCCCATATTCGGCGACGAAGCCGCGCTGCTTGTGGTAATAGCGGTGCTTGATCCTGGCGGCCCGGTTCTTTCGGAAGTTCTCGCCTCCGGCCACGACGGCATGCGTCCGGAAGAGGCACGAATCCCAGTTCCGCACACGGCTGCCCGACCGTGAACCCAGTTCCACACTGTCGCTCACGTCGTAGCAGTAACACGTCGGACAGACCATGCTGCAGCTTCCGCAGGAGAGGCACCGTTCCCCAAGCTCGTCCCAGACTTCGTTCTGGTATTCCATCTCGAAGATCTCGGGCAGGTCGCGAATCTCAACTTCGAGCTTGAATGCCTGGCGCTTGTGCAAGGAACTCTGCTTGTACCTGTCGATGTCCTCCTGCGTGACGGGCTCGAACAGCGACGTCGTCGCGAGCGCCATGTCGTCGCCCCGCGCCGTCCCCACAAGAGTCAGATAGTAGTCGCCGATATCCGTGAAGAACAGGTCGAACCCGTGGTCCACGAAATCGGCGCGCATCGAGCGGCAGAAGCAGTGCTGGTCCGGACTGCAGTCGATCCCGATGATAGAGATGTTCCGGCGCCGCGACTGATAGTAGGGGTCGACATAGCGGCCTGTGAAGACCTTATCGAGAATGTTCAACCCGTAAATATCGCAGGCGTGAACGCCGAACAGCACCAGCCGTCTGTCGATCGCCTCCGAGCAGGCTTTGTACCCGTCTCCGGCCCGGTACCGGAACAGCGTCTCTCGCGGGGGCAGAAAGTATTTCTTGGGTGGAATGGTGGTGCGGTCGGAATTGAGACGCGCTTCCGACCAGCGTGCCAGCCGCTTAAATACGAAGTGGCCATTCTGTTCCACCGGCGCGTGGACCTCGCCGAACTGCTGGACGACCGAGGCGAAGAAATCCAGGTTGCCTTTCGGCAGTTTCAGAATCTTCATAGCGGTCTCGTTCCTGCGTTCGCGCTTTGGTTCGCGGCTCCATCTCCGATGTGCTTCCGGATCTTTTCCAGAAACAGCGGGAGACGAACCGGCTTCGTGAAAAACTCGTCGTGGGCCAGCCAGCTACCGTCAGGCTGAACTTTGAAGTCCCCGAGGGCCGTGTAAAGGGAAGTCACCACAAAGACGGGAATCATTTCTAGCTCCGGCGCGCGCCGTAGCTCCTGGACCGCGAAGAAGCCTTCCGTCCGTTCCTTCATCATGATGTCCATGATGATGAGGTCGGGCCGCTCCATCTTGGCGAGTTTCAGGCCTTCCGCCGCGTCGTGTGCCCGGACTACGCGGTACCCGTTCGATTCAAGGTAGGACGAGACAGCTTCCACAAAGTCGCGGTCATCGTCCACCATCAGGATCATTCTTGCCGCCATTGATCCTCCCCGCCTGCACACCTTCCTCGCGCCACGCGGGCAGACGGACCCGGAACGTCGAGCCTGCATCGGCCTGGCTCTCGACGCTGATGGCGCCACCCAACTCCGTCACAATACGTTTGCAGATCGTGAGCCCAAGCCCCGTTCCGGAAACGTGTTTCGCGTCCTTCCGCTCGATGCGGAAGAATTCCTGGAAAAGCATCGGCTGTTGTTCTTCGGGAATGCCGATGCCGGTGTCGGCCACCGCAACGGATACTTCGCCGTTCACCGGTTCCGCCGTCACCGTGACCGCTCCCCCCGGTTTGTTGTACTTGATCGCGTTCGCGATGAGGTTGTCAAAAAGGACGTTCAGACAGTTGCGGTCCGCGTGTACAAAGCATCCTTCTTTAGGAAGATGGACTTCGAAGCTGATCCCGTCCGCCGCCGCCATCTGCTCGTACCCCGTGAGAATATTCTCGAGCACGGCATTGAGATCGACCTTGACCTTCTTGTTTGCCAGGAAGTCGCCTTCGATCTTCGCCAGCGTCAGCCAGTCCCGTATGAGGCTCTGCATCTCCTCGGTTCGTTGCAGGCAGCGCTCTATCCACTCGCGGCGTTTGGCTGCGGCTGCTTCCGACTCGCCCATTTCCTTCAGCACGTCCAGGTACTGATGCACCGCCACGAGCGGAGTCTGCAACTGGTGTGAGACGAAGGTGACAAACCGCCGCTTCAGAAGCTCGCGCTCCACTTCATGCGCCTCAGCCTTCAGCAGCAGGTTTCTGTGATCGAGTCCGCGCCGGACGATCATCCGCAGCGCTTCCGGAGAGAAGGGCTTCGGAAGGAAATCGTACGCCCCGGCTTTCATCGCCTCTACGGCCGTATCGATGGTGGCGTACCCCGTGATTACCACCAGGATCATCCGCGGCGAGATCTGCCGCGCCCGGCTGATCACCTCGATGCCGCTGATCCCCGGCATCTTGAGATCGACGATTGCCAGCGCCGGCCGCAGGGCCGCGACGCCTTCGATCCCCTGCGCGCCGTCCTCGAAGGTTTCGACGCGAAAGCCCGCGCGTTCAAGGATCTTCTGGCAGGATAACCGGATGGCGTGATCGTCATCGACGACCACGAGCGTCTCGCGCTCTGCGGGCTCATTCATCTCGAGCATCGGTCTGGGCGCACGCGGCGCCACCCGGGGGTCACCCGGAACTCACGAGGACCGGGCATATCTACGCACGATGTCCAGAAACCTCGGTATGTCGAGCGGCTTCGTCATGTACAAGTCGGGACGAACCATATCCAGTTCGCCTGCCATGGGGAAACGTTCGTCCGGGCTCTGCTCGATGGATGAGACCATGAGGATCGGAATGTCGCGGAACGGCGCGTATGTGTCCTGATACTTGATCGCCTGATTGACGCCGTACCCTTCCATGCAACACTCCATCATGACGTCGAGGATAATCAGCCCCGGTTTGTGCTCGGCCAGCTTGCGCAGACCTTCTCTGCCCGATTCCGCTTCGATGACGTTGTACCCCTCGCTTTCGAGGACGGCTCGCACGGACTCACGGAAGTCCGCGTCGTCATCGATCATCAGGACCGTTGCGCCTCCGGCCATCGTTTCCCCATGCCGAATCGCCGCCGCTCTGCAAGCGATTCGGTCCCCAGCACGACTATACGACGCCCTGCCCGAACACGCAACCCCAGCCGGAAAATGCATCGGCTTGCGCCTGTCCTGTTGGGAATTCCTACAACTGGAGCTGGTGTCTTGGCCATACGGCGTCACGCAATTGACATCGAGAGCGCGGCATGAATAAAACTAAGTCAATATGCCAGGGTCGAGCGCCACGAGCAGCGTAAAGTCTTTTCTAGCGGTCTCTTTCCTTATCGTCACGATGGCTGCCCCGGCATGGGCGGAGGAGTTTGCATGCCGTGTGGTACAGGATGACTCCGGGGCGCCCGTGGCATCGGCGGGGGTGATCATCAAGAACTCTCGGACCGGCAAGGTGGCCGTCGAAGCAATGGCCGATGACGAAGGCCGCTTCAGCACCTCGTTACTCGGCTCTGGTGAGTACCTGATCACGGTGCAGAGGCCGGGTTATCTGGAAGCTCGGATTGCCGCGCGAGTTGGCGGTGCGCGCGAGCCATTAATAATACGGCTGGTGCGCCTTGGCGCGATCACCGGGCGCGTGATGGATGCGTCCGGCCGGCCTCGAAGGGGTGCGCGTGTGCTAGCGATGGCCCGCGCTGCGGGCGGAGGATTACGGGTCGCCGGAGGTCTCGGTGCCGTGGTTCCCGTCGATAGTCTCGGCAATTACCGGCTCTACAACCTCCCGCCCGGAGAATACGCGGTAGCCGTGTCCGAACGCAGCCTCGGCCTGCTCGTTTACCCGAACAATGCGCAGCCGGAGTTCTTTACCGTCACCGGAGGTGAAGACCATCGCGGCGTGGACTTCATCGTTGCTACCGGTGTTTTGTTCAATGTCAGAGGCAAGGTGGAGGCGCCCAAGCCCGGCCTGGTGTTCTCGGTGGCTTTGGCGTCTGCGGACCAGCCCGCCGTTGCCACCGCGGTTACCATGACCTCCACGGAGGGCAGTTTTCGGATCGATGGGGTCCCGCCCGGCTCGTATCACTTGTTCGCGGTGGGGCCTGCAATGGGACGCGCGGCGAAGGGTGCGATGCTGGCTTCCTACCCGATGTTCGGACGCACGCGGCTGGACATTACAAGCGCCAACGTGACGGACATTACTGTGCTCGTGGGTAGCGGAGCAAGTGCCAGGGTTCGCTTGCGCGCCGAACTCGGTGGGGCGGGTGCTTGCCCACAAACTAGCGCGGTGACGGTGACGAGCATCGAGGATTGGGCGGCCGTCCTCGACCGGAGAGTCGAAGCCGCATTCGACAAAGAGACCGAAATCCCGAACCTTGCGCCTGGAAAGTACCAACTCGCCGCCACCGAACTCGGAACGGCCTGCTACCAGACGGAGGATGCGGTGCTCGACCTGACGGGAGGTGGTGCGGGAAGGGCAACTATCACGGTCGCCGCCGCGGGATCGATTCGCGGTGTCCTCACCGGTGGAAAGGACGTGGAGTGCGAAGTCGTTCTCCTGGCGGTGAAACCGTCACAGGGCAGGGAAGCAATCCAGATGGCTCTGCCCGATGCGGACGGCCGGTTTGGATTCGATGGGCTCGCGCCTGGAGAGTATCGCATCGCCGTCCGGCGTGTATCGGAAGGACGCCAGACTCGCTGGGTATCGGATGACGCGTGGCTGACCCAACTCCGTGTGCCCGGAGGCGTGCCTACCGAGGTCGAACTGCCCGTCCCCGTACCGCCAGCCAAAGATCGTTCAGCCCCCTGAGACCGACAGGTTTCGTGCCGCAACTAGTGTTTCGCTTGACCACAACACGTCACGGTTCTTAAGCTCAAATCGTGTAGTTCCGGTCCTGGCGCAACTCAGTGGCAGCGGCCGCAGCATGGCCCGCCGCGACCGCAGCTCAGGCACGTATCACTTGCCTCTACGGCTTGCGACTGATCTTGTATATGGCGCCATTGGTTAGCGACACGACGTAAAGGTTGCCGTCGGGCCCCTGCTCGATATCCGGAGTGATCCCGAAGCCTTTCCCGACCAGGAGCGATTCGCTTTCCGTAGCGTCGAATTTCGCCAGGTTGTCCACGACGCGTTCGGCAAGTTTCGGATCAGAGACGTCGACTCGCATCCGGTTGGGTGTCAGCTTCAACCGGAACAAGCTGCCGCCGGTTCCACCGACCTGCTGAAAGGCGCGGGAAGATCCGATCCAGAGCGTGCCGTCGTTCTCATCGCCGAGTGCGGATCCGTGTACGAATGTCGTTCCCGCCGGTCCGGACTCAAATTTCCAACTTAACTCAGGGTCGCTATACTTGGCGCCTGGCAGCATGAACAGGCTCGTAAGCGCGAGACCTGGCGCGTGCTCCAAGCGAGTCGGCGGGTACCGCACCTGTTGCAGAGCACCGCCGAACATGGTTGTCTCGATCGTCTTGAAGTCGAAGAACCGGTGCAGAGGGCCGGCAATCTGGATCCAACCGCCGTTCATCCCAGCCTCAACGCGATTCAGTTCGCTGAACGCATCGTCGGCATTCTCCGTTTCCCATAGCTGGCCGGAATATGGGTCGAAGGCCATCCCGAATCCGTTCCGGTGTCCGTAGGAATAGATCTTCTGGATGTTCGCTCCGATCTCGCCGCCCATCGCTGCGCCGGCGTTGAAGAACGGATTGTCTCCAGGCGCGGTTCCGTCGTCGTTGAGGCGAAGAATAACGCCGGAGAGATGCGCGTTGTCCGGCTCCGGTCCGCCGTACGTATCGTCGACAAAGGGCGCCGTCTCAAACGGTCCGTTTGGCAGGTTCTGGAGCCAGCCTCGGCGGCCCTGGTCACCCATGAATATATACAGCTTGCCGTCGGGGCCGAACCTGATCACGCCACCGTTGTGATTGCCTGCCGGATTTGCGTTGTTCGTACCCGGATGGTCTGGGACAGGAATATTGTCCGTCTGCAGGGAGCGCAACGAAATTATGTTCCTGTCGAATGTCAGAGTCGATCCGTTCCAGACGAAACGATCAACACGGTTGCCGAGCAGAGGTACTGCGGTGGTCACGTTCGTGTCGACCCCGGTGCTGCTCTCGGTCCACCGTATATAGACCCGGGGCGTTGCGGGGAAGTTTGGATCCAGGACCAAACTCAGAAGGCCTCGTTCCGAGGCTGAGTTGACAGCGAGATCGAGAACCGGGGTGGGCTGTACTACGCCGCTGATGACCCGTTTCACTTGGCCGGAAGCTTTCTCCAGCACAAAGAAATCGTCCTGGGTAAGGAAGACGATCCCGATGGGCTGTGTTACGCCCGAATCGAGTACCACCGTGGCCTGGAGACTCGGATCGAGCACCTCGACAGGAATCGAATCTGCGCCGGCGCGTCCCGTCAACCACGTACAGACGGTAAGCGCGATTACCAAATGCTTTGCGAAATGCCTCATGTGTTTTCCACCTCACCTTTCGGTCGCTGATTAAGTTCGTCTCACACAGCTAAGCAGGTGCGGCCAAACCTCTTAGCGAACTGGCTCAATATTTCACTAGCCGTGTCACTGCGAGCCTGCAAAATATGTCAACACGCCGTAAAATGGGCCCTGTCCTGAGACTCTGGTGAGGGTGAAACCCTTTAGCCGGGATTTCTATTTTCGACTCCCGCCCATTTGAGTATTAACTCAGTCGCCGAGATGCATCTTTTTTTCGGGAACCGCTTTGGCCCCCGCAAAGCGTAGTTGTTGCCCTGCCGAAAAAGTTCAAAACAGGGAAACCTTTTCTTTTCAGCGCATTCCTCGAATACCTCTCCAGCCCTTACGTCCTGGCCGGCCCGGTTTCGCTGTATCATCGCCCTCCCGCTACCAGGTCGCTACCGCCGGCCAGTTCGCGATTGATGCGTCCCAGGCCGGCGAAGTTCTCCTCGCCGGGCAGTATCCCGGTCCCGAAAGTCTGTAATAGCCACGTCAACGCCGCGCCGCGAATCACTCAGATGCTCGGCGATAGTTCGCCGACGCCCAACCGCGCATCCAACTCGCGCACCAAAACCAAACTGCCGTCCGAGGTGACGCGTGATCCCTGGAAATCGATCTTCAGAGAAGCGTTGAAGGAGAGCTGAAACGGCTCATTTTGTTTCTCACCCATTGGGTGTTGCCATCTGGAGCGTCTTCAAGTGGTTGAAACCCGCATGAATAAAGGCGTCCGGCGATGTCAGGAGGTTATCGAGTAGGTCGTCAAAATGGAATTCCAGGCTTTATGGGATGAATCTCGCTGATCCCGTTCGCATCGTGTTCCATACCGAACACTAACGGATACAGCGTCCGCGCTCAATTTCGCAGACCACCGCAATATTCTGCGCCCTCACCCTAAACGGTCTCGTATTTCGCGCAGCACATGAATCAACGTAACCGGAAACCAAAGAACAGCGCATATCACTGCCGGGCCAATCGCCAGCACAAATAATTCCCCGAGGCCAAAGCGGCCGCGGAGAGGGAGTAAGTTCCTAATGACCCAAAGAAGCATACCTGCTATAACGCAGAATCCAATCAATCTGAGAGGGCGTTCGATAAGCATCGTTTTCAATCGATTCATTGAGGCCTCATTTATGGATTGATCATATCATCAGTTTCAGTAAGTCAAAACCAAAACGATCGGAAATAGTGCTCTTTAGGCGGAAGATCGTACTATACTTGACTTTGCCACGCAGAAGCAGTCAAAGTGAAACACCATTAGAACAACGAACCAAAGTTAGGTGACAATCCAAACACACGTGGCTGGTTGAACTGCGGGTGCCCGCCTCCGTCCAGGGACCGGATGTTCACGCATCCAGCCCGTAGCCGAGTTACGGCCAGCAATTGTTAGGAGGGCAGATGCTCAGAACCAGCTTTCTGTGCGTGTTCGCCGTAGCCGCGATGGCACAGATCAGTATTCCTCCCGGTTTCGGCCCGCGTTTTCCTGGGGCCGGGCGAATGATTGAAAGCGCCAGCACGAATGTGACCTCGGGCGCAATCATCCGGTACACGACCGTACTGAAACCGGCTGATGCGCCCAGGGGCTCTTGGGGGGACAGCTGGGTTTCGAGGGGTGGAAACACGCTGCATCGCGGACTGGTCGACCGTGACCGTGGGTGGTATTTTGGCTACGATCTTACAATCGCTGCCAGTGACGATGCAGACAGTTTCGTGGCGACGTTCGGACCGCTCAGTGACGTCAGGCCCAACGTGGCTGCGTCCTTCAAACCCGTAGCCTTGCCCAAGTATCCGGCGCCACAGGTTGTACGTGATGGGGGTACCATCGAAATCGACTTGATGGTCAGCCCTGACGGGAGCTGGAAGCTCACGGATTATATCCAAGTTTTCGCGCGGGTTCCGCAGCCGCCCGCTTTTCTCAGTACCGCCCCACCGCGTGACTTCACCATTGACGACGGCCCCGTGCTGTTCAACCCGGAGCGAGCTGAAGTCTGGGTCGATGGGCAGAAATTGGAGCGGGTGGGGTTCACTAGAAAGTCCGGCGCTACGTTTTGGATCATATTGCCGGGTAAGGGCCGCTATGTCCTGTCGTTGACTCCACATGACGGATTCACGAAGTCCGGCGCAGTCCGTAACAACGTGATCTCATTTCGGGATGGAGATCAGCAATACGAGATAAGGACATTCACCCCCATTGCCGGGATTGGAAAAGCATATAACCTGTATATGCTGCACGACGCGGCATATGAGCCACTTCCAAACCTCCGTGACACGGTCCTCTTCGGCACGGACAGATTGGAGAACCTGCTGCCGAAACGGTAGCGGCGTGCTCTTCTTGTCGGCACGCAAGCGTGCCCAATATGGGCACTTATATACTTGGCTTACCTGACACAAGATTGGAGATTTGAATTATGCACATAGACAAGGGCGCAAGTGTGGCCGTGGTACTCAACCGAAATTGGGCTAATCTTTATGGCGTGAGGTTCTTTCTCCGTCAGAACGAGACCCCACAACGAGAAATCCGTGGAGTTGACGAAAGCCATATTGTATTCGCCGAGGTGCTGGATGCTGACGATTCGAGAGGGTTGTGGATCGAGCTAAACACAGACAGACATCGGGAAGACCCGACTGTTGAACGGTTCAGCTTCTTGGTTCCGTGGCGCGAGGTCTTGACCATCGTTATTGCAAAAGAGTTTTCGCCAGCGATTAGGGAAGAAGCCAGAAAGATCGGTTTCACCGCTGAAGCAAAATAGGGTGAGTCAAGTATATGAACGACCTAGTTTGAAGTACGCGTTCCAGCTTGCCCGTCAGTGAGCGTTCAGCACCTTCAGTTCGACCGCCTTCGTTTCGCGCGGTCCCAATGTCAGTTCTTCCGCCTTTGTAATGTGGTCGCGAATGAAATCAGGATTCTCGCCCTCGCCGGAAACCAGGCCGGTGAAAGCAAACAGCAGGTATTTGCCGGGTGGGACATTTTCGAACTTAAAGGCGCCGGTCTGATCGGCCCACTTCGTCTGGATCAAGCCCGGCACGCCCGCCTCCGGCAATGAAGGCGGTGCGAGGACCACGATAACCTCGGACGGCAGGGCTTTGTCTTCAGCGGCAACCGTCCCCGAGACGGACGCGCCGTCTGCGGCAAGCACGAGCGTCAATTCGCCTGTCCCCGG
>JBDKSR010000787.1:0-10065 GCA_039680545.1 Bryobacteraceae bacterium
CATGAGCGCGACTAAAGGGAAGCACGAACATCAGGTTGTCACTACCCCGAAATAGATCCCGCGGGGAAGCGGCGGGGACACGGACGTCTCGTTCGGAGCACCGGCGTCGATCCGTCGAAGGGTCTTACTGCGTGAAACAGATATAGGTGCTGCCGGGGTCCTGGCAGGAGTGCCTGAGCGGTGGCTCTGTGCTTGTCTGGGACCCTTAAGGCAGTTTGTGCTTCGAGGGCCGGCCGTAGATCCCTTCTTAACCGGGTGACCATGCCGAAGGTGCGCCCGAGGGACGGTATAACGTTCACCGCGCGGCAAACCAGTAATTTCGGACTCTAATCGTTATCCCCTAACTCTGTTACGAACACATCTCCTTTCGAGGCGATCCTAACGAAAGCCCTGTGTGCCCAGTCCTATATGCAGAAGCTGGTTCACAAGAGTCGAGGAGGACTCCGTTGAATTTGAGTAAGCTGCTGTTGCTATCGAGCCTAATGCTCCTGCTGGTCGTACCATTCGCCCATGCGCAACCGACCGTGGTGAGGGCGAGAATCCCGTTCGCATTCACTGTCTCGGGTAGGGAACTTCCGGCCGGGGAATACATGTTCACGCCCAATACGAATGATGAGGCCGTACGAGTGCAGGGCCTCACTAATCGCATAAACGTTGGGGCATTGGTTGTGACGAAAACCGCCGGGAAAATCCACACATCTGCACAAGACGCGCACATCGTGTTCGACAAGATTGGGGACAAGTACATTTTGTCCGAGATATGGCCTGCTGAGGAAGACGGTCTCGTGATGCATATGACCGAGTAAAAGCACGCGCATCACGTGATCAACGTTCCACAGTAATCAAGTGGTACGAAGAAAGGACCCCGGCGCGCCGATCACCGCTGCGCCGGGACCGGTGTTCCTGACGTGTCGGTGAGGGCACGCAAAAACCGGGCGTAGCCTGCTTCACCCGAAAACTCATCGAGTGCCTGGAGAACTGCGTGCCCCTTGAGCAGGGTTTCGTTGAACTCCGTTTCGGGATCTGAGAGACTGACGACCGCCCCACCGATTCCAATTTCGAGCAAGCGGGGAGCCAATAGAGCAGTGCGGATAGCGATGTTCAAGTCACACGAGCCGTTGAGTGCAAGGAACCCGATGGTCCCCGAGTAGATGCCGCGTGGTTCCGCTTCCAAGTCCCTGAGAATCGACATGGCGCGAATCTTCGGAGCTCCCGTCATCGATCCGCCGGGAAAAGCAGCTCGAATGCAATCTAACGAGCTATTCGAGCCGCGGAGTCTTCCCCGGATCGTACTCACCATCTGGTGAACGGTGGCGTGAGTTTCAATGTCCATGAGTCGGTGCACCGTAACCGTGCCGGGCTCACAGACGCGCCCAAGGTCATTGCGGACCAGGTCCACAATCATGAGATTCTCCGAACGGTCTTTGACGCTGGTGCGCAGCAAGTTCTTCTGCAACTCGTCATCCACGGTCGAAGGCCCGCGGGCAATAGTACCCTTAATGGGTCTCGACTCAGCCCACCCTTTTTCGTCGACCATCAAGAACCTCTCAGGCGACGAGCAGGCAATCGAGAAGGAACCAAATCTGAAGTATGCGGAGAAAGGCGCTGGATTCGAGCGGCGCAACCGGCGGTAGAAGTCGAGTGCGGCAATGTCGGCATAGGCACGAATCTTATTAGTAAGGCAAAGTTCATAACTCTCGCCGTCCCGAATCTTTCTCAAGCAATCTCGAACGTCTTCGAGGTAGCGGCTACGCGGTCGGGCGAGATGACAGGAGCGAGTGCCGAGGCGGCACGACTCCACGTTGTCAGGGCGTTTGCTGATCAACGGACCGAGCCTACGCTCGACATCGTCGAACCACTTCTGCGCCTCGTTACCTGAACCATAGGGCTCATAGCAGACCAGGTAAGTCTTACGTTTGTAATGATCGAATACCAGTAGTCTATCGGCGAAAATAAACGTTGCGTCTGGAGTTACTTGCCCTGTTATGGAGTTGGGACCCGGCTTCGCCATGACCTCGTAGCCGATGTAGCCTACGTAACCGCAATTGAAGCGGAAGGGAAGTTCTTCTGTGGTGATTTGCTTCTCTTCCATACGGCGTGCCAGAAAGTCGAAGACATCCGCATCAATTGGGGCCGTTCGTTTGTTGGGTTGTGCAATTGAGAGTTCCCGCGTCGATGCCCAGTAAGACACCACCTCTGAGTGCGGACCGTGAGCATCGCCCATGTACGAGAATCGCGATACATCGCTGGGTGGGGAACTGGAACTGTCGAGCCAAAATGCGAAAGGACTGTCCCCGTACAGCGTGGTGAACACGGCTTCGGGTTCTGGCAATATGTCCAGTGCGCGCCAAAGTACACTTGCCCTGTCTGGAGAAGCGGGTGGATGTGACGCCGCCTTCGTCACCGGCGCACACACCGGTACAATCGATGGGCTGTCACGCAATGGGACCGGTGGCAGGCAGGAAGTGACGATGTCGCGGAAGTTTCGCAGCAACCTGACTCCGTATTCACTGCAGGCGGATTCGGGATGAAACTGAACCCCCCAAAGTGGCCGCGTCGCGTGACGGATTCCCATAATCAAACCATCTGTTGTCCACGCAGTACGAAGCAGGCACTCGGGCAGTTCCGGACCAACCATGAGGGAGTGATACCTGACTGCCGTGAATCCTTGAGGCAGTCCGGCATAGAGCGGGGATTCGTCATGGTAGATCGGACTGACGCGTCCATGAACCGGTTCGGGTGCGTGTACGACGGAACCTCCGAAAGCAAGCGCAAGGCCTTGATGTCCCATACAGACGCCCAATACGGGACGGTCGGAGTGGCGCAATACTTCGCTGCAGACGCCGAAATCCTGGGGCTTCTCGGGAGTTCCAGGCCCGGGTGAGATGACAATGCTATCGAAGTCCATCTCCGCGAGTTCCGGCCATGTGGCTTCGTCGTTCTTGATGACGGTCGGCAACTTTCCATTCACTTCAGCTAGCAACTGGAACAGATTGAACGTGAAGGAATCGTAGTTGTCGATCAAGAGCGTCTTCACAAGATTCAGTATCGCTTAGGACTCCTCCTCACTACGTTCGCCCCTTCTGCCGCGATATACTGCCTGCAGTTGGGTTCACGGGTTGGTCCCGTAGTGCCAAGGAGGAACATCATCCATGATGGATCGCAGGAGTTTTCTACAGACGGGTCTTCTCGCGGGAGGCACAATTGCCGCGGGGGCCTTTTCTCCGATATGGGCCAAAACGAGGAAGGCGTCAGACGTGATACGCCTGGGGCCCGACAAAGTGAAGCTCTCGCGTCTTGCCATCGGTACGGGAACCATCGGTGGGACCATTCAGCGTGCGCTGGGCCTTCAGGGCGTGGCCGACATGCTTCAGGATGGCTATGACCGCGGGTTGTTCTTCTGGGACACAGCCGACAGCTATCACACCCATCCTCATGTGAAGGAAGCCCTGAAGCGCGTTCGGAGGGAGAAAGTCACTCTGCTCACAAAGACGCGCGCCCGTACCGCCGCCGAGATGCGCGCCGACCTCGACCGTTTCCGCCAGGAACTCGGCACCGATTACATCGACATCCTGTTGCTGCATGCCGTCTCGACGCCCAACTGGCCGGAGCAGCGCGCCGGAGCGATGGAGTATCTTGCGGAAGCTCGTGAGAAGGGCCTCGTTCGTACTCACGGCGTTTCGTGCCACTCCATCGATGCATTGCGCCGTTCGGCCAAAACGCCCTGGGTTCACGTGCAACTTGCTCGCATCAATCCCGCCGGCGTCAATATGGACGCGGACGCGGCGACCGTCGTCCCCGTTCTTCGCGAGATGAAGGCCGCGGGCAAGGGAGTCATTGGGATGAAGATCGTCGGCGAGGGTAAATTGCGCGACCGTCTCGACGAATCCCTTCGCTTCGTTCTGTCGCTCGATTGCGTGGATTGCTTCACCATCGGGCCGGCAAACCGGGCGGAGCTCGCGGATCTCGTTAAGCGCATCCCTGCCGATTCGGAGCCTGTGCGGAAGGCCGCCTGAGCGCGGCCTGAGCCCTGCTCAATTCGCTATAGGGCGTTGCACGTGATCTTGAACGTGTAGGCGTACTTGCATGGCCGGTGGCCGGGAACCGTCACTGTCAGGCCGGTCGCCGATTGCGTCCATTTCACAGGCTCCTGCAGGCCGAGCATCTCGACCTTCGTGACTGTCTTGCCCGCGAGAGTCTTCAGCGTTACCGTCTGTTCCTCCGGCCATTCGAGCGCGATCGCGTACAGCGTGTTCCCTTTGCGCGTGAATCGGAAGTCGCCTTCCTGGAAGTCTGTCCAGTAGCGGCTTCCGTAGATCGCCTGTCCATTGATCCGCAGCCACGCGCCGGTGTTCCTCAAACAGGACTGCATGATCTCAGGAATCGTCCCGTCGGCCTTCGGGCCGATGTTGATCAGCAGATTCCCGTTCTTGCTGACGACGTCCACAAGGTAGTCCACCAGCTCGTTCGGCGTCATGTACTCGCCATCCTTGATCCTGCGGTTGTAACCCCAGGAATTCGGGTCGAGCGAGTCGCACAGTTCCCACTTCTTCTCTGAGATGCCCTTGATATTGCGGCGTTCCGGTGTCGAATAGTCGCCCAGGTACGTGCCGTCCGGTTCGGTACCCCAGCGATCATTGGTCAGCACCTGTGACGGATCTTTCGAATGGTTGTAAAGATACGCGATCACTTCTTTGCTGTTCCAGTAGCTTGTTCCGAGCGGTTTCCCGTTGGCATCCCGTATTGGCCCTTCGGTCACGTCGCCCCAGATGATGCTCGGCTGGTAGAGATCGACCAGTTCCTTGATGGTGTTGTTCATGTAATCCACCCAGTCGCGCCCTGGGTAACGCTGATCCCAGAACGTGTACGTGGTGTTGTGATACAACCCATACTTCATGCCAAGTCTCGCCACCGGCTTCTGCAACTCGCCCACGATGTCACGCTTCGGACCCATCTCCACCGAGTTTCGATGCGTGTACTTGGTCGGCCACATCGCGAATTCGTCGCCGTGTTTCGCCGTCAGCACAACATATCTGGCCCCAGCTTCCTGAAAGAGGTTCGCCCAGGCCTCCGGGTCGAACTTCTCTGCTTTGAACATGGGGATGAAATCGTCGTAGGCAAAGTTCGGTCCCCAATTTTCGAGGTGGTATTTGTAAGCTTTCTCAGTAACGCGCGCTCTGAATACGCTATCCGGCAGATTCCCTTGCGTCGCCGTGAATGGCGGCCCCCCGAACAGGAATCCGTAGCCTGCCTTCGGGCTTATCATGGCGACGTACCACTCGTGATACGCAGGGACAGCGTACGGACCCCAGTGGATGAAGATCCCGAACTTCGCGTCCTCGAACCACTGCGGCACGCGATGCCGCCGCAGCGACTCGGTGGTGGGTTGGTACGGCTCTTCAGCCCGCGCCGCACAGGGCGCAAAGGTCATGGCTCCCAGCGCCAGCGCGGCTATGGATCTGCTGATGAAAACAGCAATCGGGTATCTCATGCACACACTCTCCATTGTGGATCGATGTTCGTGCCGAGTATATATGATTGCTTATTTGTTGTGAGAAGTGCCGGTGAGATGCCGGGAGCGGGCCTAAACGGCCGGCTCCCAGTTACGCCGCTCGATAAACACCGGAGGTTCGTACGTCTTCCCCGCGGCCAGCCTTTTCTGCTCCCGCTTCACGGTCAACAGAAAGATGGGTCCGAGGACTGCCGTCGCCATCCGCGTGAAGATGCTGAATTCGTTCTCGATATCGTGGCGCAGTTCGCGAATACGCCGGCTCACGGCCACGTTCGAATCGCGCAAATACCGTTCCATCGCCCACAGCACGCCCGAGTAGACCTGGCGTAGGCTCTGCGCCTCCCGCTGGAACCTTTCGCGGACTCTCGCGTCGTGGTAGTCCTTATAACGCCGCCAGCCGTCGAGCGTCGTCCGGCAGATGCGATAAAGGCTTGGGCCGTTCCTCTCGAAATCGCGCCAGAACGCCATCTCAAGAAAGTGGTTGGATTGCTCGCGCGAGATCGCCGCGTGTTCGAAGTTGAATTTCCACTGCCCGTGAATGTCAGCGAGGTCCACGTCGTTGAGCAGGCGGCCTTCCTCTTCCATCTGCTTATACAGCGGAGTGCCAGGTACCGGCGTATACAGCATGAACTGGTGGAAGTCCGTATCGTGAGCGACTGCGTGCTCGATCTCGTCCCGCATGTTCTCCGGCGTCTGGTGTTCCAGGCCGACAATCGTCGACCCGAGCATCTTGATGCCGTGCTTCCGCAGTTCGCGGACAAGTGACAGCGTGTCCGCCCCTTGCAGCTTGGCGTACTTGGATTTGACCGATTCGAGCCCCATCCAGATCCACGACACACCCAGTTGTACCAGCTCCTCCATCGAATACTTCTTGATGGCGTTGGCCGAAGAGAACACGTAAAGCGCCCAGCTCTTGCCTTTCTCTTTCATGCGATCGAGAAGCTGCATCGCCCGATCCTTGTGGAGCAGGAAATTCTCGTCCATCACGAAGAAGCTTTTCACCTTCAGCTTCTCTTCGAGATGGTTCATTACTTCGAACAACTCATCGCCGGTGCGGAAGAAATCGACGGACTTGCCCTTGCCTCCGAAGAACGCCGACGTGGTGCAGAAGTTGCAGCCCATCGGACAGCCCACCGAGGGGATAATCGTTGCCGCGGTATCCGTTGCAGCGTCCGGAATCGAAATTCCCATCACGCGCAGGTGGAATCCCGATACGATCTCCGGGTGTGCAATCGGCGCGTCCGGATCCTGTCCGAGGTAGCGGCGCATCCATCCGATGCCCTCTCCGCGCACGATGTGATCCGCGTCAATCATCGTCTCGATTTCAGGGATCGCCGTCACGTGCCCGCCGACGACGATCACGGAATCCGGCGAGTACTGGCGTGCCAGGCGGCACATCTCAGTCACCTTGCCGACATTTACGATGATCGATGAGATCCCGATAACGTCGTACTTGTTCTTGCTTATCTCCTGAATGAAGTCTTCGCGGGTAGGAAAATCCAGCACTGTCGACGGGTTCGTGATGTTCTGCTGGATCATCATGATGCCCCAGGAGCGGTGGAACATGCGCAGTGAGAACGCTCCCTGTGCTCGTGTCACCTGATTGTGATAGAGCTCCATAGGATTGATGCGCCGGCTCCCGAATTCGTCTTCTTGTGCATAAGGACCGAAGACGCTCGCGAGTAGCACTCGGGCTTGTTTGCCCTTCGGATGTGGGAAAGATGTCACGTTTTGAAAGAGTTCCCTCGGACTGTGTCCGTGGAGTCCGGTCCCGGTAGGGCCAGACTGCGGACCACGTACCTCCAAGTATACACCGCTGGTTCCCCAACCCCTTTGCCGTTCTGGAGGTCCCGTTGGGGGTCAGTAAGCCCCTCCGTTGCAAGGACTTGTTACGGAATGCGGGGCCCTCGCGCAAAGGGCCCCTGCATTTGTCTGGGCGTTGTGCCCGCTAAGCGGGCTGCCCCGGTTGCACAGGCCCGATGCGGTACGGGCGCATCATCTCGTTGTCCTCGTGCTCGACAATGTGGCAGTGCCAGACAAACTGGCCGGGCGTGTTGAATTGAACCCGAACCCGGGTTACCTGACCGGGGTAGGCGATGACAGTGTCCTTGAAGCCGGTCTCCCAAGGCTCCGGCGGAGTCGGTAACGAGCCGGGCTCCACCTGTACCTCTTGTGTTTCTTCGTCCACGAGGATGGCCTGGCGGCTGACGACTTCGTAAACTACCTCGTGGATGTGCATCGGATGGGCGTCGGCAGTCGCGTTGTAGATCTCCCAAACCTCCGTTGCTCCCAAGGCGGGGTTCTCTGTGACGGGCTCCATCCACATTCGTTTCGTCCAGACGCCCGGCGCCACGTTCGGGTTTCCTACGACCGTCCCCAGCAGGGCCTCGGCTGGTGCATCCTCGAAATACATCGACATCTCCTCAACCAGCGCCAGAGGCCGTATGACGGTTGCGGCCGGCAGCGGCGTGATAGGCGGCAGTACCAGAAATTGCGGTGGCGTGGTCGGATCCAGGGCTACCGCCGGCACGACGCGGAACTGCATCACCTGGCCAGTGCTTTGCGGGTCTGCGACGTCGAAGTCATCGCCTGGGGCGCCGCCACCAAAAGGCTCGTCCGGACCAATGTTCCCCAGCCCGTAATTGCCCACGGGGACATTCGTGAAGTCAACGATTACGTCAGCCCGCTCCGCCAGTCCCATCAGCAGATGGTTGCCGTGATTCGCCGTAATGTTCACGGGCGCGGCAAGAAAACCACCCTCGTTGCCGATCTGCCATACTTCCACGCCTGGGATGCTGCTGAAGTCCAGTATCAGGAAGCGGGACTGGCAGCCATTCAGGAAGCGGAAGCGGTAACGCCGTTGCTCCACGGTTTGGAACGGCCAGGTGTTTCCGTTCACCATGATCATGTTGCCGAAAAATTCGGGGTTCCATGCCGGCGATATGTCGGTGTCCGGAATGTACGTGCCGGCTATCTCGTCGAAGAACTCGCGCGTGTTCGGGTAAAAAAGGGCCCCGTCCGTGTTGAAAGCGCGATCCTGTATGGCGATCGGACTCTCATAGTAGGTCTTGTTGGGTGGAAACTTGTCGTTTTCTGCGGGCGCCGGCCCCGGAAGTACGGCAGTTGTGCCGCTCCGGGAGTCGAGAACGGCGGCGTCCCCGCTCGGACCACCGCGAATGATGTAGAAGCCGGCCGGACCCGCATAGACATTGAGCCGTGTCATGCCCAGCGCATGGTCGTGATACCAGATCGTCGAGGCGCGGTTGGCGTTCGGGTATTGAAAGACAGCGTACCCCGGTCCCCAAGCGGCGCCGAAGTTCGTGCTGGCCTTGCCCTTGAAGAAGTTGTACCAGGTGCCTTCGGTGGCGTACCCGGCAGGGATTTTGCCCGCCGCCGGAAGGTACCACGCCTCGGCATATCCGTCGCTCTCGTCGCCCACACCCACTGCTCCGTGGACGTGAGTGACGATCGGGACAGGGCCCGTATAGAGACCCGGCGTCGATGCGAAGGTCGGGCGCGTGTCACGGCCTGCCGCACCTCCGGGCGGGTTTGCCCAATGCAGTGTCTGGTCCACTGGCAGCAGGTGAGGCAGGTAGTCTCCACTGCCGTCTTTGAGATCGTTGATCCACTTGACTCGCACCGGGCGTTTCCAATTGGCCTCAATCGTGAGCGACGGTGCGTTGTGAAGGAGGAGCCCCCTCCTACTGGCCGAAGTGATCGCGCCGTAGCCCCAGACCGTCGTTGCCGGGAGCCCAGCCGGCAGGATCTGCTGTGCAAACTGTCTCATTGAGATCTCGTAATAATCGACAGGTGGGCCTCCCATCTGAGCGATCGTCCCAGCCTTAGGCATGACCGGCGGAATAAGCATCGGAGTTACAAACTTGTTAACGTCGAGTGGCGATAGTGTGCCCCCCGGAATCTGTGCGAGGGCTTTCTGTCCCTTGCCCCGAAGGAACAAACCTACACCACCCATGGAAAGTGCCTTCAAGAAATACCTTCTGCTTGTCATTGGCTTTCCTTGTTCCCAGAGTCGCGGAGTAAACTGCTCTTGGCCCAACACTAACCCTAGTCTGCTCAAGGGTCAAGAGGGAAATGTTAAGAAAAACAAAAAGATATTAGGGCTCTTTACACCATATTACAATTGATATATGCTTGGCTCCCATGGAACTGAGCCAAAGGCTATCTCACAGTAAATGCCACCTCTTTGGACCGGTGATTCTGCTCTCTGGTTTGTTGCTGATTGCCGGGCTCCTCACAGTTACTCCGCCAGGTGTACACGCACAAGTTCTCTATGGTTCCATCGTTGGAGTTGTGGAGGATCAAACAGGCGCGGTTGTTCCCAACGCTGCTGTGTCCATCACGATCGGCGCTACCGGGCAAACACGCGAGACAGTCGCCAATGAAACCGGGCGTTACTCTTTTGCCAACGTTTTGCCCGGATCCTATTCGCTGAAGGTGGTCGCGTCTGGTTTCCGTCCTTACACGGAAACCAACGTCATTGCGACCATCAACACGGTGACCCGCATTGACATCAAGCTGCTGGTCGGCACCGC
>JBDKSR010000788.1:0-4843 GCA_039680545.1 Bryobacteraceae bacterium
TCTATCCCATCTACGCCCTCGTATCCACGATCCTGTTGCTGATCGTGGCAGTGTTCGCGGCGACTTCGACGATCGACACGTGGACCGTAGTGCGCTATTTCGGCGGTCACGGGTTGCCTGAGTCGGCTGCCGGATGGCGCGATTCGGTTTTCGGGCTTCCGCTCCGCTTCTATCTGTTCGATTTGCCTTTCTATGCCGTGCTTCGCCGCTTTGCGCTCGTTTTGTGCGTGCTGGGCGCGGTCGTTTACTGGCTGACAGCGCGTGGCTGGCAGCTTCGGGCTCAGTTGCCCGAAATGCAGGAGGCAGGTCAGTTTGACCCGCGTATGTTCCGGCTCGAGGGCGCGCTCGAATCCCGCTTCCTGCGCGGTTTGGCTGCGGTGTTCCTGCTGGCGTTGGCGGTCCAGTTCTATCTGGGACGTTACGAGATGCTGTTCAACGACCACGGTTTCATGGTCGGCATCGATTACGTTGATGAGAACATCGGCCTGCCGCTTCAGTGGCTCGTGATCGCCGCCTGCCTGGCCGCCGCCGCTTTTGTCTGGCTCGGACGATGGAAACTGGCGCTGCTGATGGCGGTGGCGTTCATCGCGCGCGGCGTCATCCCGCCCGCTGTTTATGCCCTCCACGTCCGGCCGAACGAAATCTCGATCCAACGGCCCTATATCCAGACGCACATTCATGCCACGCGGAACGCCTTCGGTCTTGAGCAAAGGTCGCGACTCCTTGAGTTCAAGGCGAAGCCCGAGTCGCGCATCGACCCGGCCGCGCACAAGCCGCTCCTCGACAATATCCGGCTTTGGGATTGGCGGGCGTTTCATGACACGGTCACGCAGATTCAGGCGTTGCGGCCGTATTACGTGTTCGCCGATTCCGATGTGGACCGGTACGTAATCGACGGCCAGTTGCGGCAGGTTATGCTGACGCCGCGCGAACTTGACATCCGTCAGCTTAAAGACGCGCAGGCCCGCTGGATCAACCCCCACTTCATCTATACGCACGGTTACGGGATGGTGATGGCGGAAGCGAATCGCATCACGACAGATGGGCTTCCATTGTTGTTCGTGCAGGACGCCCCGCCTGAGCTGAAGACCACCAGCCTGAAACTCACCCGGCCCGAGATCTATTACGGAGAGGTCGTTCACGAGCCCGTGTTTGTCTGCACCAAGCAGAAGGAGTTCAATTACCCGTCGGGCGCTGATAATGTTTTCTCTACCTATGAAGGCTCTGGAGGCTTTCCCGTCTCCTCACTGTTGACCAGGATGGCGGCTGCGCTGCGCGAAGGGGACTTCAACATTCTGCTGACGAACTATCTGGAGCGGAACAGCCGCATGATGATCCGCCGCAACGTGGAGAATCGGCTTCAGACCCTGGCGAACTTTATCCAGTGGGATCCCGATCCGTACCTCGTTCTTACCGAATCCGGCCGGCTCGTGTGGACGGTGGACGGTTACACGACGTCAGACGCTCACCCGTACGCGGCGAGCATCGGCATTGCCGGCGGAGGCGCGGTGAATTACATCCGCAACTCAGTGAAGGCGACCGTGGACGCTTACGACGGCACGACAAGGCTCTACATTTTCGATCCTGCCGACCCGATCATCCAGGCGTATCAGCGGATTTTCCCTGGGCTCTTCCTTCCCGCGTCCAAGATGCCCGCCGACCTTCGCGCGCATGCTCGTTTCCCCGAGGTTTACTTCACTGCGCAGGCGGAGATCTACCGGACGTTTCATATGCTCGACCCACAGGCGTTTTACAACAAGGAGGACGTCTGGGAGGTCGCGCGCAACGTGCAGGGACAGGATGCCCGGCCAAAGCCCCTCACGCCGACTTATGTTGTGGCCACGCTGCCTGGTGAAGAGAAACCTGAGTTTCTGCTGCTCCTCCCCTTCACGCCCCGTAGCAAGGACAACATGATCGGCATGATGGTGGCGCGTTGCGACGGCAAACACCTCGGCGAGATCGTCTTTCTCCAGCTCTCGAAGCAGGAACTGATTTTCGGCCCCATGCAGATCGAGGCGCGCATCAATCAGGATCAAAATATCTCTAAGGATTTGTCGCTGTGGAACCAGCAGGGCTCGCAGGTGTTGCGCGGCCAATTACTGACTCTGCCCGTCGAGGAGACATTCCTTTACGTGGAGCCGCTTTACATCCAGGCGTCCGAAGCGCGCATGCCGCAACTCAAGAAGGTCGTGTTGGCGATGGGCAATCAGATGGTCTATGAGGACACGTACGAGCAGGCCCTGGCAAAGCTCTTTGGGGCGGAAATGCCTGCCGCCGCGGCTTCAGCACCGGCTCAGGCGGGGGGCGCAGCAGTCGCTGGCGCGGCACCGCAACCTGATCCGCGTGTCGAACGCATTCGCCAGCACCTGTTGCGCTATCGCGAGTTGACGGGCAAGGGACAGTGGGCCGAGGCCGGCAAAGAACTCGAAGCGATCGAAGCCGAGACCCGGCGATAGGTGGCTGGCCCCCGGAAACAGGCTGCCACACCCCGACTTTAATGCCGTTGCTCGACCTGGAGGACGGGAGACCTCGTCCTCCACGTCCGCGGCAGGTTTGTCGCTTATGGCGTGGCCAACCACCCAAAGGCGACCGCTTGCTGCCCCTTTTTTGTGGCGATTGTGTAGTCGCGGTAAGAGGCTTCTACCCCTTCCTTGAATGCCGCCTCGATACGGGAGGGATCCCTGGACTTCAGTGCCTCTACCAGCGGTTCGTGCGAAAGGCGGAGATTAAACAGTCGTTCCAGACTGCTGCTGCGCACGATAGTCACGAATGCGATCAATGGCACTGTAATCTGCTCGAGCACGCGGGCCAGTATTTGGTTGCCTGAACACTGCCATACGAAGCGATGGAAGTCTAGGTCCGCTTGCGCTGCTTCAAAGTATCGACTCGTCGGGATGAGATCATCCGCGGCTTTCTGCCGTCGATCAAGTTCGGCGAACTCCTGCGGCCCCATCTGTTGTGAGGCCTCAATTGCTGCGCGAATTTCCAGGAGAGATCTGAGGGTGACCCGCTCCGTGAGGTCCTTCGGCGTCAGGCGCGTCACCGTCGTCCCGACGTTTCGTTCCCGGCTGATCAGGCCAGAGTATTCGAGCGTGTGCAACGCCTCCCGAACCGTTGCTTGGCTCACGTTAAGCGATCGGGCCAAGCCGACCTCCCGCAATGACGACCCTGGGGGAAAGGTGCCGTCAAGAATACGTTCGAGTATGTAATCCCTTGCGAGATCGACCCGGTTCTTCATACGAATTGGATCAGATTCCACTGAGGCTCAATCATGGATGCCCACTTGATAGAATAACCTAATCGATATTATAATCGATAAGCCAATCGATAATGATCGGGTTTGCCGTTGCATGTCCAAGAGCAGAGAGCATGAGAAATCCCGTCGAGAGATCATCGTCGCAGACTCATCAGATCAACCGGCGTGTGTTTCTCGGAACGCTGATGGCGAATGCGGCCCTGCCTGACGCCTCGGTGCCGGCTCGTCGCTACCTTCTGCTCGACCGGCGTATTGTGGAGCGAGCGGAGGGGGTCGAACTCAAGGTCGGCCGGGTGGAAAAGGATCGCCGAAATCTGCTATTCGGTGAGGACAAGCCTTGGGAAGTACGCTTTGACAACCTTTACGCCAACGTACTCCGCGACCCGGCGACCGGCCTGTATCGATGCTGGTACAGCCCATTCATCGTCGACGAGGCCACCCGTACAACGCCGCGCTCCGAAAGAGCAGCGGCCCGCTATCGTCCCAGGAAGAGGGAAATGGGCGTCTGCTACGCCGAATCGCGCGATGGGCTCTCATGGCGGAAACCCGAACTGGGACTTGTTGAGTTCGAAGGTTCTAAGAACAACAACCTCGTCTTGCGTGGGCCGCACGGCGCCGGAGTGTTCCTCGACGCGCACGAGAAGGAATCCTCACGCCGCTACAAGATGTTGTACGTCGACAAGATCATGGCGGGTGCGTTCTCACCGGACGGGCTGCGCTGGTCGAGTGGGCTTGATTTTTCCACGATTGCCGCTGTGGGCGACACGCATAACAATTCGATTTGGGTGCCGTCGATCGGCAGGTACGTTGGCATCACGCGTCTGTGGGATCGAACCGCGAAGCAGCGGATCGTTGGACGCACGGAAAGCACGGACTTTTCCTCATGGACTAAGGCCGTGGAAGTCATGCGTGCCGATCCTCGTCATCCGGAGGACCAGACCTATTCGATGCCAATCTTTGAGTACGAGGGCTCCTATATCGGACTCGTCACGATCTTCAATACCACGACGGATACCTCCCGCTGTGAACTTGCCTGGAGCGCCGATACGGTTCATTGGGAGCGCATCGATCCGGGTACACCACTGATCCCACTGGGCCCGGAGGGCTCTTACGATAGCGGCTGCATCTATGCTGCGGCGACTCCTGTTGTGCACGATAAAGAGGTCTGGCTCTACTACGGTGGAAGTAACGGTCCCCATACCGGCTGGCGTGACGGCTTTTTCTGCCTCGCGCGGTTGCCCCGAGGCCGTTTCGCTGGTTTCGAGCCCACCCGCCGCGCCGGGTCCGGCACGGTCGTCACAAAGCCCGTTAAAGTCACTTCAGCGCAGTTGCGAGTGAATGCCGATGCTTCTGGCGGCGAACTCCGGGTTGGAGTGTTGGGTTCGGATTCTTTCTCCGTCGAGAGATCAAATCGCATCAAGGCCGACACGCTCGATGGCGCTTGCATCTGGCGAAGCGGCGATCTCCGTCCGCTGGTTGGCAAGGAAGTTCAGTTGTTGTTCGATCTGCACTCTGCGCGGGTCTTTAGTTTTCAATTTGCTTGAATCAGGGCGAGGCTCGGGTGAAATCGATAGACTATGAATTCGC
>JBDKSR010000789.1:0-1782 GCA_039680545.1 Bryobacteraceae bacterium
CCCCAGCCAGGACGCGACGCCCCTGAGCGAGGGCGTTTCCAACCGCACCGGTGGCACCTCCTACCGCAGACTGGACCGCCGGAGAAAGTTCTGCGGTGGCGATCTGGGCCACGAGGGGAAGGCCCACTTCGACCGTGTAGTCAAAACGACGTGGCTTCTCCCTCATTAGATGGATCGCAGCACCCATGCCAGGCATCAGGGCATTCTCCCATGTGAAGGCGGCGCTTACGGCTTCCTTGGGTGAGGGCGTCAGCTCCCACATGTCTTTGGCGACCTTCTTGGCCCCCTCCCACGCCAGCGTGAGCCCGCCGGTCTTTGCCGGGGGCGTCTCGGCCTGTCCGCCGACGGACGCGAAAAAGTCCTTCTCAGGCTGCTCCGGCTGACCGCCGAGCGAAGAAAAGAAATCCGGAGCCGGAGGAGGCGTAGCGGGTTCAGCCACGACTGCCTCCCGCTTTCAAGGCGTCCTCAACACGGTTCGCCGGGACAAATCCAGGCGTTCCGTTCGGGGCGATGATACGGATCATCCCAGCCGGAGCGCCCTTGGAAATGGAGGGAATCGCGACGGGGTTGCTCTTGACGAAATCCTTGCGCCGACGGTCGATCTCAATAGGACCGGCCCCTTCTCCGCGCCATTGCTGGACGAGGGCGTCGAGTTTCAGGGTACGCTGATCCACCGAGTCCATGAAATTGAAATACGCCTCGTTAGCCTCGGGCGTATTCGACACACTCGGACCAGAGGAGGCCAAGTACGCATTCTCAGAATCCGAAACCGCGCCCGTGCCCTTGTACACCTCTCGCCGGCGCTGAAGGTTGAGAGTGCCGAGGGAATTCTCCAACTCCTGTTGCAGGGTAAGCTGGTCGGTGGCGTCCCCCGAACCGAGGAACGAAAGGGGGCGGGTGACCGCCGCGGTGATTGCCCCACGGACCGGACCGCTCTTGGCTCCAGCCGCGTACAACTCTCGGATGCGCTGACGTTGGGCAAGACCCGACCGGGCCAGCTCCGCAGCCTCATCGGCTGCTTGGTTGGCCTTCACCGCCGAAGCGGCGAGGGCTTTTTGCTCCGGGGAGTTTATCTGGGCCTGGGTTGCGGCATCGGCGCGTCGGGCCGCGGCGTCGTCCGCACGGGCCTCTTCCCGCTGTCGTTGGGAATCGAGTAGGTATTGACTCCGAAGCGCCGCTTCCTGCTTCTTGATTTCCAAAGTGTCTTCGAGCTTCTTCTCCGTCAGAAGGTTTGAGACGGCCTCGGCGCGGGACTCATCCACGGCCTTGATGACCGGGGCGAACTGGTCAAAGCGACCAAGCCAGCCGTACTCTTGCTGGAGCACCTTCAGTTGCGTGCTCCGCTCCTCCCAGTCGGCGAGTTGGATCACGTCGCGGAACTTCGTTCCGAGTTCGGTCGCCGCCGTAGCAGCCTTGGCCCGGAACTCTTCCGTCGCCTTGCGGTCCGTGATGTCAAAGCCATAGGAGAGAATGTCCGCATTGAGCTTCGCCTGTAAGACGGGCTTTTCGAGGTTCCACTTCTCCCGATTCAAGTCCTGCGCCTGCTGCTGCATCGCCATCGCCTGCTCACGCTGACGCGCCCCCTGCTTACGCTCCATGATGGAGAGAGACGTGTCGGCAGCCTCCCGATAGGTGTCGAGAGGGTTCTTCTGCGAGTAGGCGAAGCCGGGATCAGCTAGGACAGGCATGGCTAGAACGTCAGAGACGTGGAATTTAGGAGCTGGCTGGAGGAGGCCTTACTCACATTGGTAGCGGAGGACCCACCCATCTTGCTCCAATCGA
>JBDKSR010000790.1:0-3113 GCA_039680545.1 Bryobacteraceae bacterium
CTGGGAGATCAAGCCCTTCGGCAAGCGCGCCTGGGAGCTCTTCGACGTTGTGGCGGATCCCGGCGAGCTGCATGATCTCGCGGCGGAGCGCCCCGATAAGTTGGGGGAGATGGTCGCGCTCTGGGACGACTACGTCCGGAGGGACAACGTGATCCTGCCCAACCGCTCGCCGTATGAGACTCTGGAAGACCAGCTCCCGCCGCGCGTTCCGGTCCAGGCCGGCTATCCACCGCTCAACCTGAAACGCCAGTACGTGCCGCCGGCAGACATGATGGCCGACCCCAAGTAACGCACTCGAGGCCCTATCTGGCTGCATAGGAAAATCGATGCCCTGCGCCGGATGGCCACCCCGACGGGTGGCCGAGGCGGAGGGCATCGACGCATTCTGGTTCCAAGCGATAATTGTCGTCGGTAGACTGCTCTTCCGTGGAGAAGCGGCAGTAGCAGAACGCTCGCTCGGCTGAATCACCCCACATGCGAGCTTGGAGCTTCATTTGTGCTTTGTCAGCCTATACCGTGCGAATTTCGGTCTTCACTGAACGCCCGTTTCAGTTTTATCTGAACGGTCATTTCGGAATTATCTGAACACCCATTTCGGTCATTCTGAACGCTCATTTCGGGATGAACACCTGAGTCGTCAGCGGCGCTGGACAGAAGTGACGTCTTACCAGGAGAGCATATCAGGCTCTGGAGGTGAAGATGTCGCGGGAAGGACTGTCCATGGGCAAGGTAAGAGAAGTGCTGAGGCTAAGGCTTGGCGTCGGGCTATCAGTTCGGCAGGTAGCAGATAGCTGCAAGGTCTCGGTTGGCACGGTAAGTGAATATGAGAAGAGGATCAAGGCGGCAGGACTGGGGTGGCCGCTGCCTCAAGATTTGGACGATGCCGCTCTTGAGCGAATCGTTCGCGTAAGGGAAGGCGACTACCGGCACAATCGACCGCTGCCGGATGCGAGTTACCTCATCTCGGAGATGAAGCGGCCACACGTGACGCTTCATCTGCTGTGGCTGGAATACCGGGAGTCCTGTCCCGACGGCTACGGCTACACGCAGTTCTGCCACTACTATAACCAGGCGAAAGCTAGGGCGGACCTGGTGCTGCGCCAGGAGCACCGGGCGGGCGAGAAGCTTTTCACCGACTACGCCGGCGACACCCTCAAGTTGGTCAATCCCAAACCGGGAGAGATAAGCCCTGTCTATATCTTCGTAGCCACTCTCGGCGCCTCCAGCTACACCTATGCCGAGGGCGTCACCAGCATGAATCTCCCGTCCTGGATTGGATCTCACGTGCGGGCATTCGAGTTTTTCGGAGGCGTACCAGAGATCATCGTTCCTGACAACACCAAGTGCGCCGTCATTCGCCCGGATCGCTACGAGCCAGACCTGAACCCTTCGTTTGCGGACATGGCCGCTCACTATGGCACTGCCGTTATTCCCGCTCGGATTCGCAAGCCCAGAGACAAAGCTAAAGTCGAAAACGGCGTCCTCGTAGTGGAGCGTTGGATACTGGCTCGACTAAGAAACCGCACGTTCTTCTCCCTCTCGGAGGCCAATGAGGCAATAGGCGAGTTGCTGGACTGGCTCAACACCCGTAAGTTCAAAGCCATCAACTTCACCAGAGAGCAGCTCTTCCAGAATGTCGACAGACCTGCTCTGAAGCCGCTGCCGGCCACTCGGTATATCTTTGCCGAATGGCGAAGCGCCAAAGCCAACATCGACTATCACATATCGGTGGCAAAGCACCTCTACAGCGTTCCTTACCAGCTCGTCGGAGAGCAGCTCGATGTGCGACTGACGGCGACAACAGTCGAGGTCTTCTACAAGCACCGCCGAGTTGCCAGCCACATCCGAAGCTACCACGAGGGCGGCGCTACCACGAAAGATGAGCACATGCCCGACAGTCATCGCAGATACCTGGAGTGGACACCGTCGCGGATCATCAACTGGGCAAGTCGCACTGGCCCCGCGACCGCTGCACTTGTGGAGAAGATAATGCAGACGAAGCCGCATCCCGAGATGGGCTTCCGTTCCTGTCTTGGGATCATCCGCTTGGGTAAGGACTTCGGCGTCGAGAGATTGGAGGCAGCCTGCTTAAGGGCGCTTGCGGCAAAAGCCTACTCCTACAAGAGCGTGAAATCCATCCTCACAAGCGGACTCGACAAGGCGCCGGCAAGGAAAACGCCCACACAACTCAGTTTCCAGCACTCCAACATCCGTGGAGCTGACTACTACAGAAACTAAGGAGGACACACGGAATGCTCTTAGAGCAGACAATCGACAAACTCTACACGATGAAACTCGACGGGATGGCGGCTGCGATCCGCGAGCAGACGACCGACCCGGCGGCGCTGTCGCTCTCTTTCGAAGAGAGGCTCGGTCTAGTCGTAGACCGCCAGTGGGACCTTAAGGAGAGTCGCGGCCTGCGTCGAAGACTTCAGGTTGCACGCTTGAGACAGCCCTCTGCGATTGAGGACATCGACTTTCACTCGGCCAGGGGCTTGGACAAGTCCAGCCTGCTCTCCCTTGCGGAGTGCAAGTTCATCGAAAGCCGCTGCAACATCATCATCACCGGCCCCACTGGCGCAGGAAAAACCTATGTAGCCTGCGCTCTTGCTCACAAAGCGTGCCGACTCAAACACTCTGTGCGCTACTTCGGCTGCGGCAGCCTCGTATCGGCTCTCGCTATCGCGAGGGCTGACGGCAGCTACAACTCCCTGCTGCGCAGGCTCGAAAAGACCGACCTGCTGGTCATCGACGATTGGGGAATGTATCCTCTGGATGCCGAGGCGGCAAGGGATGTCTTCGAAATCCTGGAAAGTCGCACGAACCGCGGCTCTGTCATCGTGGTCAGTCAAGTTCCTGTCGATGCCTGGTACGACATCATCCCGGCACCCACCATCGCGGACGCCATTCTCGACCGGCTGGTCCACAACGCTTACCGCATCGAGATGAAAGGGGACTCGATGAGAAAAAAGCTCTCGCCATTGACGAATGATGGCGGCTAAGCTAGCATAGTGCCATCCGGCGTCGCTGCGCTCCGATCTGAGCGTTCACGATCACCGAAACCGCCGTTCAGATAACTCCGAAATCGCTGTTCAGATAAACCGAAACCCGCA
>JBDKSR010000791.1:0-3716 GCA_039680545.1 Bryobacteraceae bacterium
TTCGGCGTGTCCGGGGCAATCTTTTCGGCGCGTTGGAATGTCGCGTCACTCTCGGCGAAGCGCCCTCGCTTGGAGAGGAAGCGAGCCAGGTCAATCAAACGGCCTGCCTGATTCGGCGCAAGCTCCGCCGCCCGCCGGTAAGCCTTCTCCGCTGTTTGAAAATCTTTACGCTTCTCGGCCAGACGCGCCAAGTAATAGTGATACTCGGCGCCGTCCAGTTCCCGCGAGCGCTCGGCAAGCGCGGCGGCCTTCTCGGTACCGCCTCCGAGGAAGCCCGGGGCTTCCATGTAGTAGTCGAACAGGTCGCTGATGGCCTCTTTGTTGTGCGGATCCAACTGGACCGCCTTTTCAAAGTACTGCCGTGCCTTCGATGCCAGTCCGGGCGCGCTCAGGAACGAAGCTTTTTCCGCCTTCCGGCCGTACGACTTGCCGAGCCAGTTCACGGGAACGGAATTTGCCGGATTTGCCGAGGCGGCTTTCTGGAAGGCTTCGATCGCGCTTCCGAAATCGTCGAGCATGTAATGGCACCGGCCTACCAATTCCCAGACTGCTGCGCCTGACGCCCGCGCGCTCTCGATCACCTTCAGCGCTTCGCGGTACTGTGTGCGCTGATACAGTGCCCGCGCCTGCTCCAGCGCGGCGGTTTCCGCGAAAAGTGGAGCACTTAGCAAAACCAGCGCTGTCAGTAACTTACTCACCTGAGTACTTTCATTCTAGCCTGCTGGGATTCCTTGCTCCCAATATCAATATTGGTCCGCTGCCGATCGAGCGTTCGGCTTACTCGTGATCCAGCCTCGTGAGCCCGGCCTCTCTTGCCCAGCGTACGGCTTGACGATACTCGTCACCGGTGATTCGCCGCGAAAGTTCCGGAATCCCGCGCGCCTTATGTTCCGGCCGGTATTGGGCCATGATATTGACGTACGTGGACCGGCTCAACTTCGTTGCGACGAACTCGACGAACCTGTCGGTTCCTGCAATGTTCCCGGGCAGCACAAGGTGACGGATCATCAAACCGCGCAGTGCTATGCCGTTCTCATCGACCTGCAAATCCCCAACCTGGCGGTGCATTTCCGTGATGGCTTCAGCGGCCCGTTCGGGATAGTCGCGCGCGCCGCTCGAATATTTCTCCGCCATCACGCCATCGGTGTATTTGAAGTCGGGCAGGTAGATGTCAACCATGCCATCGAGCAGCTTGATGATCTCGACCGGCTCGTAGCCTCCGCAGTTGTAAACCAGGGGCAGGCGCAGCCCACGGCGTATGGCGACTCGCAGAGCACTGATGATGTTGGGCAAGATGTGCGTCGGTGTAACCAGGTTGATGTTGTGACAGCCGACCGACTGCAGATCCGTCATGAGGCGGGCCAGCACATCATCGCCGGCGTATGAGCCGTCGCCGCGGTGGTTGATCTCCCAGTTCTGGCAGAAGACGCAGAGCAGGTTGCAGTTGCTGAAGAAAATGGTGCCGGAACCGCCCCGGCCGACAAGCGGGCGTTCTTCACCGAAGTGCGGATGAGCCGAGAATACCTTTGCACGATTGGTGGAAGAACAGAATCCCTTTTCTCCCTTGGTGCGGTCCACCCCGCATTGCCTGGGGCAAAGGCGGCAGCTTCGGTAGATGGCGTAGAGTCTCGCCGCCCGATCGGCAAGTTCCCCGGTGCGATCGAGACGAAGGTAGGCCGGTTCGAAGTCCTTACGGCGCATGGCGGGAACGTCCTTCCCCGAGGCCGCCGACGCCAGCGTCCCCTCGATGAACTGCCTGCGCGTGGAGTTTTCCATCCTCCACCCCGTATTTCAATTCCGATTGTACCCGCTACCGGTCTGCGCCTCAGATCTTTATGAATATGCGGCGCCAGTACAGAATTTCCATGACACCGAGCCAGAACAGGTCAAACAGGATGGCGAAAATCAGCGGACCGCCCATGGGGCCTGCGTACGCCGCAAACGTATCACCGATTAGCTTCCACAGGCTGACTACGGCGCCGTTGGAGGAAACGTTGACTGATTCGAAGATCTTCAGTCCCAATTCCGAGAACACCCAGACCGCAATCGAGTTCACCCCGAAGATCACAAACGGCAGCGTCCACCAGTTGCTTTTCTTTACGTCCACAACGTAGTAGCAGGTTGCCAGGAACAGCAGCGCCGCGCCGCCCATGAACAGCACCAGGGAACTTGTCCAGAGGTGTTGATTGATGGGAAACCACAGACCCCACAGGGCTCCCGCGGCAAGGCAACAGGTTCCGTACAAATAGAGGTGGGTCAGTTTCTCGTACACGGGCCGAGCCGGTCTCAAATAGACGCCGGTGAGGAGGCCCATCAACATCGTCACCAGGGCGGGGAAGCTGCCCAGCAGGGTCTTGCCTTCAAAAGTGCCATGCTGCATGTGGCCGGATAAGAAGATCTGGTCGATGTAGTTCCCCCAGTTACCCACCGGTTCGAGCACGCCAACGCCGTAGCCGGGCACCGGTACAAACTTCATCAGGACGAAGTAGAGCACCAGGATTGTTCCACACAGCCATACTATTGCTCTTGTCCGCAGGCGAACGTAGACGTAGAGAAACGACGCGAGGAAATAACAGATGGCGATCCGCTGCAGGATCCCCATGATGCGAATCGTCGAGAAATCGTACCTCGGGAAGCCGTTCAGGGCGAGGCCGATCGCAAACAGCAGCACGCCGCGGCGCAGAATGTGCCAGAACAACGTGCGGCGGCTCTCACCTCTCGCCAGCCGGTTCGCAAACGAGTAAGGAATCGCCACGCCGACGATGAAGATGAAGAAAGGGAAAATCAGGTCAGCGAAGCCCCATCCGTCCCACCGGGCGTGTCCCAGCGCCGGATAAATCTTGCCCGGATGGCTGTTGACGAGCACCATCCCCAGCAGCGTGAAGCCGCGGAAGACGTCGAGCGAGAGCAACCTCTCCTTTGTGCGAGTGGCGGGATGCTCCACCGGTTTGCTGGTTGGAACTGCATTCTGCGTTTTCTGGCCGGTCATCGTTTTCTCACCTGATCCCGGGCATCACCCAGCCGCAATCGGAGGGGGCCCGGGAATGCGCGTAAATTTGAAATCGTGACGCTTCCAATTGGTACGGCCGTAACTTGTCTGGCCCATTATAGTGTCGCCGGTTCGGATTTGCGTGCCCACGCATCCCGGCGAGTCCGGCGTCTCCCATAAGCGAAGCGGAGCGCGTTTTTACCGAAGCCCAAACGCTTGTATCATGATCTAACCATGAGCACGTCGCGCCGTACGTTCCTTCAATCCGCCGCCGTCCTGGCAACCGCCGCGCCGGCGCTACCGGCCAACGTTCCCGACGCCGTTCGTCTGGCACGCCGCCACACTTTCGTGCGTGAGCAGCCGACCCCCGACTTCTTCGAGGGCATGTTGATGGGCAATGGAGACATCGGCGTGTGCGTCGTCACGCGTCCCGACGCGTTGGGGCTTCACATCGGTAAGCTCGACGTCTGGGATATACGCGTCAGCGAGGACCACGCCAAGCACGTTCTACCCTTCGACAAAGTGCTGGAGCTGTGGAAACGCGCGGGAGAGGAAGCCAAACGCCAGGGCAAACCCGACATCCTGTTTCTGGAGAACAACATCTCGTTCTACCGCGAGTACGCAGAAAAGGTGCGCAGTTCTTACGCGCAGCCCTGGCCGCGCCCGTGGCCCTGCGGCACCGTCTGGTTCCACTGGGACTCGCGATGGGTGCGGGTGGCGCGCCAGG
>JBDKSR010000792.1:0-3898 GCA_039680545.1 Bryobacteraceae bacterium
CAGCTTCACGGACGGTTCGTCCGGATCAGGTGGTGGTACGGGCATCGACGCCAGCTTCACGGACGGTTCGTCCGGATCAGGCGGCGGCACGGGCATAGAGGCTAGCTTCATGGACGGTTCGTCCGGATCAGGCGGAGGCACCGGCATAGAGGCCAGCTTCACGGACGGTTCGTCCGGATCGGGCGGCGGCACCGGCATAGAGGCCAGCTTCACGGACGGTTCGTCGGGGTCAGGCGGAGGCACCGGCATGGAGGCCAGCTTCGCGGACGGAGCATCCGGATCAGGCGGAGGAACGGGGATCGCACTTAGGTGAGAATCAGATTGGATTTCAGGAACGAAGGCAGTACCGAATGCCGGCACGGAGCCGCCGGCCGCAAGGCTAACGCCGATCGCCAGCGCAAGCAATGCGCATACAATTGAATACACTACAGCATTTTCAAGTAGTTTTGTCATAAGTAATCTTCCTCGGGGGGGTGGTGAGTTCTTCACTTCACTGCGCCGTCAGTGAAATTAAGTAGCAATGTTGTGAATTGACCTGATTATAAGCTAAGGGTAAATTCTTAGGTTGGCCAGATAAATCCTTAGGGTAAACCGGGAAGGACGCACTTATGTTGAGGGTAGTTACAAAGAGATAGTGGGTGAGATTAGAATTAGTTCTCACGCATAAACGGCAGGCGTGGAGAATTTAACTCATCGGGAAGTTCCAACGGCTGGGATACCCTATGCCCAGGCCACTCCAGGCGCATGTCGGTGGTCACTTCGTTCAACATGGTGAGGGTAGCGGTTTTGGTCCCCTGCGCGAAGGCATTCAGGAGCAGGTTGTCACAGATGGTGTTAATTACACGAGGGATTCCCTGGGCGCGAATGTGAATATCCGCGATTAACTCCGGCGAGAAGATCGTCTGATGATGGAGACCCGCCCTGGTTAACCGCGATTTAATATACTCATAGGTCTCTTCCGGAGCGAAGGGCTTAAGGTTGTATCGAAGCACGATGCGTTGCTTCAACTGCCGCAAGCGGGGTGCGTCGAGCTTCCGGTCGAGCTCGGGCTGGCCGGCGAGGATGATCTGCAGCAGTTTTCCCACGCGATTCTCGAGGTTGCCGAGCAATCGCACCTCTTCGAGAAGATCCCAGTCGAGATCGTGCGCCTCATCGATGATCAGCACGACGGTCCGGCCGCCGGCGGCCTCCCGCACCAGAAACTGATTCAGCGCGAAGAGCACCTCGGTTTTTGAGTTCTTCGAGCAGCGCAGGTCAAGATCGTACGCGATCATCTCGAAGAACTGGTCCACGGAGAGACGCGGATTGAAAAGAAACGCAAACTGAATTTCTTCGTGGTCCAGGAAGTCGCGCAAGCACTGGAGCATGGTCGTCTTCCCGGTGCCGACTTCCCCGGTCAGGGCGATGAAGCCCTTCCGGGTACGCACGCCGTAGAGAAGATTCGCCAAGGCTTCCTCATGTTGCGGACTGCGATAGAGGAAACCCGGGTCCGGGCTCAAGTTGAACGGGCTCTCCGTGAATCCGAAGAATGCGTTGTACATTAGGGCCGGGCCGCAAAACGAGCGGCAACACTGATTAAACTATGCATCTTAGCATTTAGGGCCTGCCCGGATGGGTCAGGGCCGCTCGCGGCGGACCTCAATCGCGCACAACCTGAAGCAAAACCCAGCCGGGCAATGCCGCAGGGCGATTTTCCAGGAAAATGACGCGGCGCGTCTTGGGAAAGGGCAGCGAAGGGGCAATGTTCCTTCCATAGAGAGGCGTCTGCGCGATCACGGTGCGGTAGTCCGCGTCGTCCGTGTTCAGCCAGGCCACCTTTCCAAGCAGCCCTGCTCCCCAGCCGAGCGGCAGCAGGCAGGAATCGCCGTTTTCGCGGATTCCGGCTAGCTTCGACTCCAACTCCCCGACACACTGGGCCACGAGGGGAAGTCCCATCTTTTCGGCGTATTGCTTGTGCAGGCCGAGGACTCCGGCGGCATATGCGTTTGCCGCGGCGAAAACGGTCTGAGGCGCGGCCTGCTCGCGCCAGTTCAGCGCGCGCCGGACCTCGGGTTGCGTAAGGAAGGCCGTTTCCCGCCAAGCCCCCTCAAAGACAGTTCCCGGCACCGCCATTTCGGCAAATGACGGCGTAGAATCTTCGGGACGCTTTCCGTCAACCGAGCCGCGCGGGCTGGTCTTCCAGCCCAACTCGTTCTGATCCTTTCCGCGGGCCACGATGGTCGATACACGCAGAAGGTAAACCTTCATCGCCGAGTAGGGCACTGTGGCGGAATCGGACGCGGCGAACATACGGCTTCGCGCCGCGCCTCCCGCTCCGACCTCACGTTCTTCGATGGCCTCGGCAGGGTGTCGCGGGGGACGCTCCCCGGCGAACTGGGCGGCCACGGAGGCCATCGCGCCGGCCTTGAGCCTGTTGAACAGCATCCCGGTGCGAAGGGCGCCTTTGATCGCTGAGCCGGGCAGGTAGGGCCCGGACGCGCCGGCAACGAATGTCGGGATTCCAAGGCTTTCCCGTCCAGCGCGCTCCCAATGGGAGGAGCACGAGGCGTGCTCGAACGGGATGCGCCGGCCGGCGAAATTCTGCGCGAATCCACCCCAGGAAGCGAAATCGAGCTTCTCAGCCCGTTTCAACTGCGAAAGATAGTTATCGAGACGAGGACCTTTGGCAAGCAACCGGAAGATTCTCGGCTGGTCGAGGACATTCACCTGGTCCTTCCACACCATGTAGTCGATTGGCGAGAGGCGGCGGCCGTCGCCGACAAGCACGGGGGTGAGGCAAGTAACGCGGTATTTCACGTGGTTGCCCGCCAGGGAATTGGAATCGACACGGCGTAGCCGGCGCGGTATACGGGGTGCGGGAAGCCTTCCGGAGTCACGTCAAGAGCCACCCCGCAGACGGGCTGGCCGGCGAAAATCACCGAGCCTTCGGTCAGCATTCGCGTAGACTTCTTGGGCGCGCCCCATCCGGCAGAACTTTCGGTCCTCCCGCTGCGCAGCGAGAGGGCGTAATCACCCCGGTTCCAGTCGACGGTATCGTCAAGACTGGGGCTGAACAGCGACAGGAGCCACCAGGCTGTCTCAGGGGGCGGAGGGGCTTCCTCGCCCTCGACAGGCGCCGGGACGGGCTCACGCGGGGCGAGAATCAGGTTCGGGAGAATGCCCTCTTCAAATTCGGGCGCTGCCGAACGGCCCCATCCAGAGCTGCGTTCTCCGCCAAAACCAGAATCGGCCAGGAGGCGGAACGCTTCCTTGATCCGGGGAGTCCAGCGCTCTTTGGCGGCGTCATCCGCGAAGGCCGCGACGGTCCACATCCCACCGCCATCAGCGAATTCCAGGCAGGCAGTGGTGTGGGGCGCAGCGCATCCGGTAAGGCGGTCCACCGCGGCGGAAGAACGAAGCGCGGGACGGAAGGGTCCACGCGGCCGGTCCGCGGGCACGAGGCATTCGCTCGGACCATCCACGACCCAGCTTCCTTCGGCCAGATTCTCTCCGGCCACGAGCGACTGCACGACCGGCAGGGGCACGCACTTCGCGCCCTTCCAGCGCACCTTCGCCGAGGTCAGGGGAGGCCAAAGGCTCCGGGGCGGGACCACGAAACGTTGCCCATCGAGGCTCGGGAAGCAGGAAGTCAGCCGGACTTCGGGTGCGGACGGCTTGCGGAGCGTCGCATCCAGCCATTCATCAAGCCGGCCCAGGCGCACGAACGCCGAACACAGCGCAGAGAACAGAGTGTCGCTGTGCAGGATGGATTCGACGTGATCGCGCGCGCCGGATTCCGGACCGATACGCCACGGCCCGGTGGGCGTCAAGCGGACGAGAAGCGCGGGCTCCATGATTACTCAGCGAGTTGCGATGAAAAATCTTCCTGCCGGACCTTCTCTTGAAGTCCGGCGAGATC
>JBDKSR010000793.1:0-10024 GCA_039680545.1 Bryobacteraceae bacterium
TGTCCCACGTCGCGGAAATGCGCGGATTGCGTGTTAGGTTTTAGTTGAACCGATACGCGGTCTGGCTTCGGCCCTGCTCCCGCACAACAAAGAGCCGGTTCAGGTCATACCCCAAACATGCCCAAAACTGAGCGTATTCCGCTCGTTGATGCATCTCGCCTTCCGCTGATTCCGCCAGCCTCGATTTCCGAGGACCAGGCTGAAGAACTCAGTAACCAGCATTACGTCAGACTTTTGGGACGCCGCAAGGTCTACGCCGCCCAACTCATGCCGGGGACTAGCCTGGCGTCCCTTCACGCTTTTTTGCGGCGCAAGGTCACACATAAGCTGCCGATAGCCGAAGATTGCCACACAGTTGCTTTGATCGGCAAGACCTTCTGTCACATCCACACCGAGGCGTGGAACCCGCTGGAGCGCGTCGCGTGATTGCCAAGGTCCGAGTCGGCAGTTCGCGGATGTTGGATCGCGGCGGCTCTAATTGCCGCGTGGTTCGGCCCTGCGACGGCCAACTCGGCGAGGGCTCGCGAGTCGATCCCGATCTTGACCCGTTTTTTCACTGCACATTCGACGCCCTTGAGGCCCGCAACGAGAAATGGGAAAAGGAGCGGGCGGAGCGGTGGAAAGACATCGCGCGAAGCTAAATATGCCTGAAGTGAGTCGTCGAGAAGGCCGGCTAAACCAGCGCCTAGCTGATCTGATTAGACGCTTTGGCCGTCCCGAGATTGAGTTCTTCGTCGATGGCGGTCAATGGCGTATTTGGTTTCAGCAGTACCACAATCATACCAGGTGTTCGTTCGGGAGTTTAGCCGCATATGGCGCCTCACTTTACGAAGCAACCGAGCGGCTTGAGGCAGAGATAGCCAAACACCCAGCGCGCCCCGGATTTAATTGCGGGAAGGGTTGCCCGGAATATCGCGACGATGGTTATTGAGTTTACCGCCGAATATTTTGCCGATCCGTCAGACGTCGCACGATGGGCGGTGGCCCGGTAGATGCAGGGTCGGCCCCGAAACAAGCAGTTTGAGTCGATCGGCTCCGAGGGTTGCCAACTCCCTCCCATCCACCGCAGCAATGCGGAAGCCAGCGAAAACGCGGCTAGGGCCCTGACGCGCAAGCGAGGACACCCGAGGATCAGGCAGGCCGCAGACTCAGACGATCAAAAGTTCTCGCGCGTACAAAAGTTGAAAGTACCCGAAGTGAAGCGCAGGCGAACGCCGAAGCGAAGCGAATATCAACGGATCGAACCGAGGAGTAACGCCATGTTTTCTGTCTTTCTTGCGCTCTTGGCGCTGTGCGTGCCTGTGCTGATCGTGGAGCCGTAAAGGCGCATAGCTACGTATCGCCCAATGTGCCCCGAACGCACTACGGGCATCCTAGAGTAGTACGAAAGTACCAAAGTGGAGCGGAATTGGGGATTTGAGCCCCGACGACGAAAAAGATGCCAGCACGGAAAACACCGCAAGGATTGCAAGTTCACCCCCAAGTCAGGGCGATCACGGAAGCAATCCTCAAGGGCGAAACGCTAGCATCGGTTCGCAAGTGGGCGACGCCTCGACCGAGTATTGCGGCATTGAGCCATTTCAAATGTCGCGTACTCGCTCCGGCGATGCAACAGGCCGAAGCGCTCAAGGCTGTGATGCCGGAAAGCATCAAGCGAGCACAGGGTATCAGCCCGATGCATCAGCCTGATGGATGCAAACAGCCTGATTGCGCGCCAAACAATGATGTGCAAGTGGCTCAGGTCGTTACGGATGCGATTGCCGCCGCACCCCTGATCGCAGTGCGCGAAAAACGCATCGAAGAACTCGAAGATCGCCGCCGCAGAATGCGGCTGATTATCGAGGAGCGCGGCGTCGAAATGGCTGGTGAGTGCGCTGGCGGAGCATCTGGGCTATTGGCCCGCGACTACAAAGGCAAGGATGCCACGACGCCAGTCTATAAGGTTGATACGGGGCTACTTTCCGAGCTTCGCGAGCATGAGAAACAAGCCGCCCAGGAGCTAGGCCAGTGGCAGGATTCCGCAGGCCCCCAGGTTGCCATCCAAATCGTCTACCCGTCTTCCCCTGGCGCCGGCCGCGACATGCCCTTCGCCACCATCGGGCTCCCCAAACGGTAAGAGCCCCGGCTTTCACCGAGGCTCTATAAGGATCAGGCTGTTCAATCGGGCTGTTAGGCCCTCAGGTACTTGTACAGGGTTTCGCGCGAGATCTTCATATCCTCCGCGATTCGCGCCTTTTGCTCGCCAGTAGCCACGCGCCGTTTGAGTTCGGCGATACCGGCAGCGTCCAGCTTCGGTTTCCGCCCAAGGTAAACGCCGTTTTCGCGGGCGATGGCGATGCCTTCGAGCTGCCGTTCGTGGATCAATGAGCGTTCGAACTGGGCAAATGCGCCCATGATGCCCAAGAGCAACTGGTTCATCGCATCGTCTTCGCCGCCGAACGTGAGCCGCTCTTTCAAGAATTCGACCTTGACTCCGCGCCCCGTCAGATCACGCACGATGGTCAACAGGTCCAGTAGGTTGCGGGCCAACCTGTCCATCGAGCAGATTACCAGTGTGTCCCCGTCGCGCACATACGATAGCGCAGCGGTCAATTGCGGGCGGTCCACGTTCTTGCCACTGACCTTATCCGTAAAGATGCGGTCGAGCGTCTGGCCGTCGAGCTGATGCTCGTCCCATTGCGGCTTGAGCTTGCGTTCTTGGCGGGCCGTGTTCTGGCCGGGGTCAGAAACGCGGATGTAGCCAATGCGCTGGCCGGTCATGCGGTCCTCCAGATCCGGTAGAGTTTGCGGACACCAACGCCCCAGACTGCTAGGTTTGCGAGGAGTAGTGCCGCGCAGAGTGCGAGGGACTGTGGCTCGTTAAGCATCATGTTCTCCTTATAGGCTCAATAGTGCCATTCCGATCAGCGCTACCGCATCGCAGCATAGCCCCGCGATAAAGCAGATTCGGGCGTAAGAGCGCCCCGGGTTGGGGCGCTCGGTGTGAACGTATTTCGGCTGGGCGGCCCAGTCGGCGATTATGGCGGCTTCGGTGGGCTCACGCATGGGCCACCGCCACGCGGTTGTATTTGCTGGCAAAGATCACATCCGGCCCGACGCGAACCATCGACTTCAGGACTGCCGGGCTCTGACCCGGTAACGCCTTGATATACTCGCCGATCAGCCACGCGAGCCACGTCTTAGCGGCACGCTCGCCGTCCCGCTGGTTGAACGGTTTGAGGAATTCCAGGTAAGCCTCTTCCACCTTGGCCCGATACGGAAGAGTGGCCGCGTCGATGTCGAGGCGCGCTGTGGTCGGGCCATCGAAGGCCACTAGGCACTCATTCGTGGGCTGGTGCCGGATCGTATCCGAGCCCGGCTCGTAGGTCGCGCAGGTGATGTAAACGTCGTCGGCGAGGAACGGCCAGATTCGCAGGTCGGCATCCGAGTAACACATATACGCCTCGACGAACGGGGCGAACTCGTAACCCGGCAGGTGTTTGAGGACTGCG
Organism: Bryobacteraceae bacterium; assembly: GCA_039680545.1. Taxonomy (GTDB): domain Bacteria; phylum Acidobacteriota; class Terriglobia; order Bryobacterales; family Bryobacteraceae; genus JAEHDI01. The sequence continues at coordinate 3,492 of JBDKSR010000793.1, forward strand.
GCCTTAACGGTTTCGAGCGGCTTCGGTTCGGCTGGACCGTGCGGGCTGGTGGACCAGTCAATCTGTCCGCGGTGCTGCCCGAAGCACTCGTAACAGTTGGGCGTGTTGAGCTCGCCAATGAAGCCGCGTCCCTGGTAGTCGTGCAGCTCTAGATACCAGTCATGGCCGTGAGGGCAAGGGCAGAAGTGAGCGCGGAGCGTATTGGAAACGCCCTGGCGCTGAAGTTGGATGATATTCTTCTGGGTAGACATCGTGGGTTCTCCTATAACTCGCGTTGTTCAGGGATTCGGGAGCGCTGCAACGCTTTCGAATCCCGCCGTCAATTAGGACTCTAGGGCATTCCCGGTTTCGTGTCAAGAATTATTTTCAATTTATTTTTGGACACGGGAACAAAGGACTTAGCGCCACGATCTGCCATCAAGTTGGAGTGTACCCAAATCTGACACTCGGGCGCATCAGATAGAGGATGGGGCAACCCGGCGTGGTCAGGCTGGCTTCCCGGCATTGGCAGCGGGCTGGCATCAGTGAGGTAGCAGGCAGGCAGCACATAGGCAGAGATGCTGGCGCGTCGTCGGGCCTGGGCTGGGGAGCTCCTGTAGAAATGACCCCACCCACCCCGGTACCCTTATTTCCGCGACCACCGGACGTGGTTCACCTGAAGATCAATTCCCACGTGCGCACTCCCCTCCATCCCCGGCTACTCTTTCTTGACCACTTTCTATGCTTTGTGCCTCCACGCGAAAGGTGATTCATCCAAGCGCCGGGAAGGCTGAGGCGGCACTTCGGTCGCTAGTGAAGTTCAGGCCGGGGTACAACGGGCATGTTTACCCTTGCGTCTACTGCCTCGGTTTCCACGTTGGTCGGTTGAAGAAGAAGGCGAAGAGGAATAAGTATGCGGTCTGAATGCACCCGTTGTGGAAAACATCGCCATTGCAAGATCATCGCTGGCAGGGGTCTTGACCCTAAGGGCGAGTTGATCTGCCGTCCATGCCAGAGGGCTGTCATGCTCGCCGAGTGGCTCAAACTGAATCCGGCAGAGCGGCAACCTGTCCGTGGGAATGGCCCGGAGATTTCCTCCGAACCAAAGTGGAGACCGTCAGGGAAGGCCGCGTTTAGTCCCGCGACCTGAGGTGCCCCTCTTCCATCCACATCCGTCGATCTTGACTACTCTATGCGCTTAACTATCCGCAAACGTCCGCTTGACGACCGCAGGCAGTGGGTGGTCTACGGTAATCTCGGCGCTGCATACTTCCCGACGTGGAAGCGAGCCATGCAGTACGCGGCGGCGTTTCTGCGTGCTTACCAGGCGGAATGGTCCTAGCCCCCACACCCCTTTTCCGCGCGTTTCCCCACGGATCGCGCCCGTGATTTTTTATAACCTGAAATTGGAAATCGAGCCATGAGCGACATTGTCTCTCGCCGCTACCGTCCGAATCCAGACAAGTGCTGCGAGGCTTGCTGCTTTGGTCAGGGCGAACATGCCGATTGGTGCAAGTTCGCAGCACTCGACGCCGAGGACGCCAGTTCGCGAGTCGAGGATGGGATGCTGTACGTTCAGGTCGAGCCCCAAGAGTCGAGGCAATTGCGCGGTCTAGTCGATGCAGCGTGAGTCCGGCAAGTTTTTCTCCAGATAGCAGTTCGCACCGCTAGCTCAGTTGGTAGAGCACCTGATTCGTAATCAGGCGGTGGAAGGTTCGAGACCTTCGCGGTGCTCCAGATGTCGGGGTATAGCTCAGCCTGGTAGAGCGCCTGGTTCGGGACCAGGAGGCCGGAGGTTCGAATCCTGCTACCCCGACCAAGTTTAACCAGATGGTAGGTTGGAACTCTCGCGAGTCCAAAGGGCTGTGACACGGCCAGCCACGCGACCATCCTATGCGGCCTAGCGACTTGGGATAGCCCAACATCTGGCAGGTGGAGCTAGGAGCCACTTCGTTTTTTCTAGTAGCCCCAATGACATCCACGGCCTATCCGACTCCGCCCGTCCCGGAGTGGCTGAACTGCTACCTCGGGCCGAATTTCGACCCGGAGTATCAGGTTCAGTTCAAGAAGACCAACGGGGATCCGCATTGGACGAGCAATAAGGGAAGTCAGACCTGGCCGCTCCTGTGCCCCTTCGATGAAATCGTCATCGGCGGGCAGCGTGGCGGCGGAAAGAGCGCGGTTCTCATCGCCTGGTTTGCGATGGGAGACCCGACGCTCGATCCAAGCGATCCGGCGCACGGATCGTTCCTGAACGACCCGTCGTTCCGCGGCCTGATCCTCCGCAAAGAGTATCAGTCGATGGGCGAGTTCGTGGATGAGGCGATGGACTTCTTTCGCCCCTTCGGCGTGAAGAAGGTAGACGATCCGGTCGAGTTCCATTTTAAGACCGGGGCGAAGATTTACACGAACCACCTTGGCAACCCGGAAGCCTACGAGAAGTATCGCGGGCACGGACTCACCAAGATCGGCATCGAAGAGTTGACGCAGATCCCGCAAGAGTCGTGGTATCTGAAGCTCTTCGGTTCGTTGCGCGGCAAGAAGCAGTTCCGCATCGTGAAGGGTAAGACGGTAGCGCCGTTGCGTTGCCAGATCATGTCCACTTGCAACCCGGATGGTCCGGGCAAGCTGTGGGTTAAGAAGCGCCTCGTCAAGGTCTACGACGACGACGGGCAGTTGATCGCACGCAACACCCCCATGCGGGACCAGATCACGGGCCTGAGCCGGATCTTCATCCCGATGTCGCTCAATGATAATCCGTACCTGCGCGAGAACATGCAGTACAAGGGCATGTTGCTGTCGCAGGACGAGGTCACACGCAAGCAGTGGATGGACGGCGATTGGGACGCTGGCAGCGGGCAGTTCTTCGATCAGTGGAGACCCGATGGCCCGATCAACGCCGAAGAGCGCGAGAAGATGCCGTGGGCGCGGCACGTCCCGACGGAGACTCCGGTTCTTCGTCCGTGGTGGTTCCGTTGGGGTTCCCTCGACGTCGGCTATGACCACCCGGCAACGATGCACAAGTTCTGCCGTAACTCGCAGGACAAGCGGCTGCACGTTTACAGCGAGCTTTCCTTGCGGCGCATGGACTCTTACGAGTTGGGCGTCCTTCTGGCGAAGTGGTGGATGCCGGAACTGGAGCAACTACCGGATCATCAGGTAGTCCTCTACGTTTCGCCAGACGCCTTCGCAAAGACGAGTTCGCAGAAGACTGAAGCCGAGATGGTGGCGATGGGCATCCAAGAGGTGCTTGGACCCTACGGCGCCATGCTGATGCGCTTCAACGCCGAAGAGCGATCCATGCTGGCGAGTAGCGCCGAACGCGCCCGGATGATGTTTGATGCTCGCAAGGAGCAGTTCAAGGGCGCGATGGGAATCGCGCTGAAGCCTGCGGACGATGCGCGAAAGGCCGGATGCGCCTACATCACCCATCTGTTGCAGTTCCGCCCCACGCTCATCGAAACCGAGCAGGAGTTGAAGGAGCGCCTTCAATCGACCTTCTCGCGTTCTGGCGTGGAGGCTTACGAGCGGGAGTTGTCCAAGGCGAAGGTTGCCGACCCCGATCCGCTGCCTCGAATTCAGGTCTGGCCCTGCTGCACGGAACTGATCCGGTGTATGGGCGAGGCTGTTCGCGGCGAGGCCGAGAAGGGGCAGAAAACCGAGGAGTATTTGAAGTGGGATGCGGTTGACGGGGTGGGTGGAGACGACGCCCTCGACGACTTCCGGTATGGCTGCATGGGCTACAAGGAAGTTGAGAAAACCATTCCCCGCGAGTATTTCGTCGGCGAGCGCATGACCGCATTCCAGGAAAATCAGGTTGCCAACTTCGGCGAGGAAATGACAGACCTGACGCGCCTTCGCATGGTAGCGATGACTCAGTCCGCGCAATACGATCAGGCGGTTAACTCCGCGCCGAAGTCATTCAGCTTCGGGCGCGCCAGCAGCACTCGCCATCGCGTCAACTGAACCTCTCGACAAGATTTCACCGAAAAGGATCACTATGGCTAAACCTCCGTTCGCCCGTCCCGGTTCCGACCTGTCGGCTCCCGCCGAGATCGGTGGCGCTCCCGCAATTCCCACGCCTCGCAAGCAGACACCTCCCGATCCGCAGCAAGAACTCAAAGAGGGCGAGGGCGGCGTCGACCTCAAGTCCATGGGGTTCCACGACGGCTCCGAGAATTGCTCCGTTTGCGAATACTGCGACGGCCAATCGAATCAATGCACGAAGGCCACGGGCGGCGACACTTCCGTAGGTGACACGCCTGAATCCGCATGGTGTCACGGCTTCGAGGCCGCAGACGAATCGACGCACGGTTCCGATGCGCTCGAAGAGGGCGAAGAGAGCGCGAGCGGACGGTAACGATGCCAGCCGTAGAGCCCAACGAAATCGAGAAATTTGTCAACGAGATCAACGAAGGTTCCATCGGCATCATGGCCATTCCCGGACAAGACAAGCCAAGACTCTTTATCTCGCGAGACGAGCAGGGGAACGCTACTGGCGCATGGTTTGCGCTCACGTTCAAGCAGCCCAGCGGAAGGGCTGTCCACTGCAACTTTGAAGTTCCGTGCGACCCAGAATCACGGATGAGATTTCGTTACACGGAGCAAGCGTAATGCTCTGGTTCCTCCGCTTCTTCCCCCTGTTCCGTCACCTCCACGACGAGGTGGAGATCCTGCGCTCCAATAACGAGCGGCTGGTTCAGGAGAACCTTCGCCTGCAAGATCGCCTCGACGCCGCACAGGACGACCGCAAGCAACTCTTCGACATGGTGCGGCAGGCCATCGACAACGAGCGGGTAGGCTACCAGACGCAGATCAATTTCCATGCACAGCGGCATGGCGATCCGCCAATCTATCCGGCCGCCCAATCACTCCCTGAGACGTCCCTGCCGACCGAAGAAAGCCTGCGTCCCATCGCAAGGCGGCTTCTGCCGAGCGAGATGATGGCGAACGCCAACAAGAAGTTCGTCAACGAATTCCTGGCGGCACACGCACCCAAAGCATAGGAGTCCAACATGCTAAACCGTAGATCTATCCTGGCCGCAATTCCCCTTATTCCGATGTTTGCGAAAGCCACGCCGGCAAAACTCCCAGAAGGCAGCGAGATTCTTCGTTCATTCGACGCCCGCGATTGGGCCTCTGCGTTTACCAAGATCGCCAAGGCGCATCCATCCATTCCATTCGACGAAGAGACTATGACCACTTGGTTCGCCAACGCCCTGATGCGCGGATACGACGAACATCGCTGGGGCATGGAGAAGTTTGAACGAGACGCGGGCAAGCAGCACCTTCACAGCGTTTCGGAAGATGCCATTCGCGCAGCCGTGGCGCAGGGCTGGTGCAGCCCAGCCAACAGCCGCAAAGAGATGGATTGCGATCTCGCTGAATCCATCGTTGAGCGATTGATGGCGCTCAAGTCTTAGTCTCCACGCTGTACTTTCTCTCAATCCCCATGCAAATCGAAGGACCAGCCCCGCAGGCACTCAGCAACGACGACATACTGAAACGCTACCCCGAGGCGATTCAGCAGGTTATCGATGCCGCCGCCGACCCGCAGTACGACTACGAGCGCCAGATCTGCATCAATCAGGCCCGCCTTCGCTGGCAGTTCGTCAAGGGCAACCATTTCGGCGTTCCAGGCATGGTCAATTCCCAGTACGGCGCGATGGTCGATTGGGTGCCGTACGATGCGACGGCGAGCAGCGAGCAGACTGGCGCGGATATCCGCCTCTGCCCGCCCATCAACGTCATCGGCGGCGACTGCTACAAGTACATGGCCGTGATGGGCCAGAACTCCCCGCGCGTCAAGGGAGTGGCCGACGACACTCAGGATTCCGAGTCGATCAACGCCGCGCATAACGCCGACGTCAACATCCGCGACATCTGGCAGAAGCAGCAGATTGACCGCAAGTGGAAAGCCGTACCGTTCCACCAGTACACCACTGGCCCCGTGTTCCTGCGTGTCGAGTGGGTCACCGACCGCACGAAGTACGGCGAATCGCGCGAGCCCCAGATCGAAGTTCAAGAAGGCCCAGACGGTTCCCCGATGCCCGTCGTCACGGGCGAGCAGTCCTATGCCAATGGCGATGCCGAACTGAGCATCCATTCCGTGCTCGAAGTCTCGATTCCGTTCGAGGCCAAGCAACTTGACGGCAACTGGCTGAAGTTCGAGACCATGCTGCCCAAGTGGACGCTCCTCGCGCTCTACAAGGGCACCGACGAAAAGCCCGGACCACTGGAGCCGTTCCGCGCGACCGAGCCGCCCGATCACGAGATGACCGGGACATCCTCCACGGCTGCGGAAGCGGCGAACTCCGTGGCGGTTCCGTCCGGTACGGGCGTCGGAAAGAAGCCGAACGAATGGCGGCATTGCGAGCGGTGGCTCCCGGTTACGCTGTTCGAGGCCATTCAAGATCCCGAGGCGCGCGCCGTCTTCCAGGAACACTTCACGGATGGCCTGTACGTCGCTCGCGTCGGATCGGTGACGTGCAAACTCGACAACCGCAAAGTCACCGAAAACTGGACGGTTTGCCGCGTCGGACGTGGCGAGAAGA
>JBDKSR010000794.1:0-2686 GCA_039680545.1 Bryobacteraceae bacterium
AGCTGTGCCGGAAACGAACTTCGGTCTTTGAAGGATGGACGTTGACGTCCACCTCGCCGTAATCACAGTCGAGGAAAAGCAGCGCGAACGGATAGCTCGACGGAGGGATCAGGTTGTGATACGCCGCGGAGAGCGCGTGCAACAACAGCCGGTCACGGATCAGCCGTCCATTGACGAACAGGTAGATCGAATTGCGGTTCGATTTCTGTAACTGCGGCCGGGAAACGAAGCCACGGAGCGCGTACTCACGGCCGCGCGGTTCCTCGTCGTCCGCGGCCGGGGTGCCGGGCGGCGCGTAAGGAGCCGGAATGACGAGTCTGTTCTTGCGGACGCCAAGGTCTACGAGGTCGTCCAAAACGTCGCTGCCAAACACCTGATAGACGCGCTCCCGCAATTCCGCGACTGGCGTCACATTGAGCAGTTCACTCCCCCCGCTCCTGAGAAGAAACGTCTTGCCGGAGTGGGCGAGCGAGTAATGTGTGACTAGCGACGCGACGTGCGCCAGCTCAGTCTGCTCCGAGCGCAGGAACTTCTTTCGGGCCGGCACGTTGAAGAAAAGATCCCGGACGGTGATGGATGTACCCGCCACCAGCGCCGATTCCTCGACGCGAAGCATCTTCCCGCCGGCGATCTCGACCCGTGTTCCTGTGGTCTCTTCGGCCGAACGGGTTTCGAGAACCAGGCGTGACACGGAAGCAATCGAAGGGAGGGCCTCGCCGCGGAAACCGAGTGTATCGATAGAGAGCAGGTCCTTGACGTCGCTGAGCTTGCTTGTGGCATGACGTTCGAAGGCGAGCAGCGCATCGTCGCGTAACATGCCGCCGCCGTCGTCCGTAATGCGAATCAGGCGCCGGCCGCCTGCCTCCACCTCCACCCGGATCTCGGACGCACCGGCGTCGAGCGCATTTTCAAGGAGTTCCTTGACGACAGAAGCCGGACGCTCAACAACTTCGCCCGCGGCGATCTTGTTGGCGACCTGGTCGGAGAGTACCCGGATGCGGCCCATGGATAGGTGTGGGCGGGGGACTCGTCGTCACGGGAATTCTGAACGCCCCGCCTTCCCACCTATTGTAACTTCACGCCGCGTTCGTCCAGCAAAGTGCCTGTGACCCGAAAGAGCCGCAACAAATTACGGCGATAGTTAATCGATTCAGTTGCCAGCTGAGATTCAGCATTGGTGAGCTTGGTCTGGGCGTCGAGCACGAAGTACAGCACGGTGGTACCGAGGTCGTACTTCTTCTGTTCGGCTTCCAGGTTCTTCTTCGCCAGGTCGCTCGCGACCATCGCCAGACGTACGGAATCCTTACTCGACTCTACCTGGCTGATAGCGTTGAGCACTTCGAGCCGGACCGATTGTTCCGTCGTTCGCGCGCGCAACGAATCGAGCCGTTTGTTCACCACTGCATCCGCGTAATCCGCTGAGGCGGCGCGATCACGGATCGGAAGGGTCAGGCTCAACTCCATGTAATACGTCGGATAGTTGAAACGGAACGTCTGGCTCAACGCGTCGCCAATGCCGCCAGGGATCACCGCGTTGGTCGTTCCGCCTTCCAGCGTGCTGTTCTGAAAGTAGTAATTCCCACCCCGGCCCCGGCTGGTATAACGCCCGGTCAGTGAGAGATCCGGCCGAAGGCTATTCGTTGCCGATTTGATGCTCAGTTCGTCCGTCGCGAGGTTCTGGTGGATCTGGAGCAGGTCCGGCCGCATCTGAATCGCTTTCGACACCATCGACTCGCGATCGATACCGGCCGTTTCCGCAGGGGGCAGTACACCCTCGGTCAATTCGATCGGTAGATCCCGGAACCGTGGATCGAGGTCGGCGCCCATCTGCTTGCGGAGGGCATCTTCGGTCTGAGCGAGCGAAAATCGCGCTTGCGATACCTGAATCTCTGCCGTTGCGTAGTCGGCTTGCGGCTGGAAAATGTCAAGAGGCGCCAGGGCACCGAGACGCAACTCGTCTTGCGAGCGCTTCAAAGCGGCGCCGCGTAAGGCAAGAGACTGCTCCTGGACTTTGAGGTTTTCTCGCGCGCCCACCACGTTCCAATAGGCAGTCTCCGCCGCCGACAGCAATTGGATTACCTGATCGCGTAGCCCGAGCTCACTCGCGCTCAGGCGGCTCCTCGCAATCAAGACCGGCAGCTTCGTGACGTAGATTCCTCTATCGCGGAGCAGAGGCTGTGTGAACCCAAGCCTCAGGTACGACGAAATCGCCGGGTTGTACGTGGCGTAACTGCTGTTCGTCGTATACTTTTGGGCTCCATATTCGACGCTCACGTCGGTTCCGGTCGGCAGCAGTTGCGAATAGGTAGCGGCACCTGGCTGAGTCAGTGTGCTTACGGTAGCTGCACCGGCCAGCAAGTCGCTCGACGGGCTGTTCGCACGGGTCGTGCTGAACGCCAACTCCAGCGTCGGATCGAATTTGGCGAAGGCGCGCGTAATCGCATTGCGCTGGACTTCAACGGATACCTTCTCTATCGCGATGTCGGTATTGTTGGCCAGCACCAGCTCCAGGTATCCACGCAGAGACAGCTTCAGTTTTCCATCCGACACAAAGTCCGCAAAGCGCACCGGGGGCTGGAGTTCAACACGCGGGGTCCGAGTAAAGAAGTGCTGCCGGAAATACCCCGGCGACGGAAATGTCGGCGCTTGCTGTGCAAGAAGCGCACCAGCGCAGAGTAACGATACC
>JBDKSR010000795.1:0-1600 GCA_039680545.1 Bryobacteraceae bacterium
GCGTACCGGATCATGGTCATGTCGAGACGCCTCGACGACCGTGAGATTCTTCTCAAAAGGCAGAACCGGATATTCTTCCAGATCAGCGGATGCGGGCATGAAGCGGTTTCCGCGGCGGCCGGGATGGTGCTGCGGGCGGGTCATGACTGGTTCTATCCGTATTACCGCGATCGGGCTATGTGCCTGGCGCTCGGCGTCACGCCGGAAGAGATGCTGCTTTCGTCGGTGGGAGCGGCTGCGGACCCGGCGTCGGGCGGCCGCCAGATGCCTTCTCATTGGGGCTCCGGGAAACTGCATATCGTCAGTCAATCATCGCCCACCGGTACGCAATACTTGCAGGCCGTAGGGTGCGCGGACGCCGGATTGCGCCTCCATCCGGAGAGCGATGAGGTCACCATCGTTACCTCCGGCGACGGCGCAACCAGCGAGGGTGAGTTCTGGGAGTCTTTGAACGCTTCCTGCCTGGGAAAGCTCCCGGTCATCTACCTCATTGAAGACAACGAGTACGCGATCTCCGTTCCGGTCGAAAGACAGACGGCAGGAGGAAGCATCTCGACGTTGGTGAAGGAGTTCCCCGGGCTGCTCGTCCTGGAGGTTGACGGCTGCGACTTTCTCGCCTCCTACCACGTGCTCGCGGAAGCGGCGGATTGGTGCCGCAGACGGCAGGGACCGGCGCTGGTGCACGCGCACGTCATCCGGCCTTATTCCCATTCGCTCTCGGACGACGAGAAGTTGTATCGTCCGCCTGCCGAAAGGGAAGCGGAGGCGGAGCGGGATCCCCTAACCGTGTTCCCGAAGTGGCTGGTCGCGGAAGGAGTGGCGCCGGATCCCCGGACGATTCAACGGATCGCCTATGAAGTCGAAGAGGAGATCCAGGTCGCGACCGATCAGGCGCTCAATGCCGAGCCGCCGGACACGTCCTCACCTCTTCTGTATCTTTACTCGGACAAGGTGGACCCGGCGGCCGGGGAATTCTCGACAGAACCGCACTTTGCGGGTGCGCCGAGAACGATGGTCGACGAGATTAACCGGACGCTTGCCGAGGAGATGCGCCGGGACTCCCGGGTCGTCGTCTTCGGCGAGGATGTCGCTGACTGCGGACGCGAGCAGTATCTGGGCTCTGTCAAGGGCAAGGGAGGAGTGTTCAAAGCGACACTTGGCCTGCAGACAGAGTTCGGCAGCGCGCGGTGCTTCAGCACCCCAATCGCGGAAGCATCCATCGTGGGACGCGCGATCGGCATGGCGATGCGGGGCCTAAAACCGGTGTGCGAGATACAGTTCTTCGACTATATCTGGCCGGCGATGATGCAGATCCGGGATGAACTGGCGACGATGCGATGGCGGTCGAACAACGCGTACACTTGCCCAGCCGTGATCCGTGTGGCAATTGGGGGCTATCTCACAGGCGGCGCGATCTACCATAGCCAGTGTGGCGAGTCTCTGTTCACGCACATTCCAGGGCTTCGCGTGGTGATGCCGTCGACCGCGCACGATGCATGCGGGCTGCTGCGCACGGCGATCCGATGCGACGACCCTGTGCTCTTTCTGGAGCACAAGCGCCTGTACCGTGAGCCTTACAACCGCTCTCCGCATCCCGGCC
>JBDKSR010000796.1:0-8798 GCA_039680545.1 Bryobacteraceae bacterium
TCGGCCGCGACGACAAACAGCACCATGTCGATTCCGCCGGCTCCGGCGAGCATGTTCTTGATGAAGCGCTCGTGACCGGGCACGTCCACGAATCCGACATGCAAACCGTTGCCGAGGTCGAGATGCGCGAATCCCAGGTCGATGGAGATTCCCCGGCGCTTTTCTTCTTCCAGCCGGTCGGTGTCAATTCCGGTCAGGGCGCGTACAAGAGCCGTCTTTCCGTGGTCGATGTGCCCCGCCGTGCCGGCGATGATGTTCCTCATGGGGCTGTGCAATTTATGGTACTACTCGCGCCAAATCCACTCTTTTCGGAAGCGCGAGCAGGGCCGTCAGGGAGCAAGACACGATGCAGTCCAAAGGGTGCGTTAGCGGTTACTTGTCCTCGTCCGTCACGCGCAGGACGGCGAGGAAGGCTTCCTGTGGGATGTCCACCTTCCCAACACGCTTCATGCGTTTCTTGCCTTCCTTCTGCTTCTCGAGGAGCTTGCGTTTGCGAGTGATGTCGCCGCCGTAGCACTTGGCGAGGACGTTCTTTCGCATCGCCGGGATGTTCTCGCGGGCGACGATCTTGTTACCGATGGCCGCCTGTAGTGCCACCTCGAACATCTGCCGTGGAATCAGCTTCCGCAGCCGCTCGATCAGCGCCTTCCCACGTTCGAATGCAAAGTCCTTGTGGACGACCATCGACAAGGCATCCACCGGATCGCCCGCGACAAGCACGTCGAGCTTGACCATTGGCGAGACCCGATAGCCGGACAGGTGGTAATCCAGCGAGGCGTAACCGCGAGAAACCGACTTCAGGCGGTCATAGAAGTCGAGCACGATCTCATTGAGCGGCAACTCGTAGGTCAACAGCACGCGGCCCACGCCGATGTACTCGAACTTCTTTTGCGACCCGCGTTTCTCTTCGAGCAGCTTCAGAATCTCGCCCAGGAATTCCTCGCGGGTGATCACCGTCGCCTCGATTACCGGTTCTTCGATGTGATCGATCACCGTCGGGCTCGGGAACTTGGTCGGATTATCGACCTCGATCCACTCGCCGGACGTTGTCAGCACCCTGTAGCGCACACCCGGAGCAGTCGTAACAAGGTCGATCTCGAACTCACGCTCAAGCCGTTCCTGGACGATCACCAGATGCAGCAACCCGAGGAATCCGCAGCGAAAACCAAAGCCAAGCGCGGCGGAATTCTCCGGCTCGAAGCTGAATGCGCTATCGTTCAACCGCAGCTTTTCGAGGGCGTCGCGCAACATGCCGTGGGCGTGGGACTCGACCGGGTAGAGGCCCGCGAACACCATCGGCTTGATTTCCTGAAAACCCGGCAGAGGCTCGGAGGCCGGATTGTCGTCATCCGTGATCGTGTCGCCCACCTGTGCGTCGGAGACGGTCTTGATATTGGCGAACATGTAGCCCACTTCGCCGGCCGTCAATTCGTCGCACGGAACACGCTTCGGAGTCTGATAGCCGAGACCCTCCACCTCAAGACTCCTGCCGTTCGACCACAGGCGGATTTTCTGGCCTACCCGGATCTTTCCGTCGACGACACGCAACAGCGCGATCACGCCGCGGTACGGATCGAACCAGGAGTCGAAAATCAGTGCCCGTAAGGGAGCATCCTGATCTCCCCGAGGCGGCGGCATCAGGTGAACGATCGCTTCAATCGTCTCGTGGATCCCTGTACCGTTCTTGGCGCTCACAAGAAGGGCATCCCCGGCGTCCAGACCCACGACGTGCTCGATTTCCTCTTTGACGCGCTCCGGTTCGGCAGAGGGGAGATCCACCTTGTTGATAACCGGAACAATCTCCAGATTGTGGTTCAGCGCCAGGTAGGTATTGGCAAGCGTCTGAGCTTCAACGCCTTGCGAGGCGTCCACCACCAGCAGCGCCCCTTCGCACGACTGCAGGCTGCGGGAGACCTCATAGGTGAAGTCGACATGCCCCGGCGTGTCGATCAGGTTCAGTTGATATTGGATCCCGTCGTCGGCGACGTAGTTGAGACGCACGGCATGCGATTTGATGGTGATGCCGCGCTCGCGCTCGAGGTCCATCGAGTCGAGGACCTGTTCCATCATCTCCCGTTCCGACAGGGCACCCGTCAGTTCGAGCAGGCGATCGGCGAGCGTAGACTTGCCGTGGTCGATGTGCGCGATGATAGAGAAATTCCGGATGTACCGGGGATCCATGCGGTATGATGTTGCCTGAAGTCTGATTATCCCATATGAAGCGTGGGTCCATCGCGTTCGATTCCACGGATGAGGGGAAATTTAAAAATGCTTAGCCGGATTATCGAAGGCAATCTGGACGCGAAAGGTCTCAAGTTCGCGGTACTGGTAACGCGGTTTAACAGTCTGATTACGGAACGGCTCCTCGGGGGCACGCTCGACGCCCTCACCCGGACGGGGTGCGCGGAAGAGGACATCGAAATCATCCGCCTGCCGGGCTCGTGGGAGCTTCCGGTAGTGGCTCGCGAACTCGCCGTTTTGAAGCGTCACGACGCCATCATCTGCCTGAGCGCGGTGATCCGCGGTGACACGCCTCATTTCGACTATATTGCCGCCGAAGCTTCGAAGGGGCTTGCCCAGACGTCAATGGAGAACGGAGTGCCAATCGCCTTCGGCGTGCTCACTTGCGATACGCTCGATCAGGCCCTTGACCGTGCGGGCGCCAAGAGCGGCAACAAGGGGTTTGACGCCGCGATGACAGCAGTCGAGATGGGTAATCTCATGCGCCGGCTACGCGCCGGGGCGTGATCGAGTATGCCATCACGCCACCGGTCCCGCCAGCGAGCACTTCAGGTTCTGTTTCAGGCCGATATACGGCAACAGCCCGCCGACGAGGCAATCTACGCGTTTTATGAATCGCTGATCACGTCGGAGGAACCGCCCGTCGAAACCAACGAGCGAGATCCCTTCATGGAGCAACTGGTTCGGGAGACGATGAGCCGCCTCGGCGAGATCGACCATCGCATCACGAGCCACTCCGAGCACTGGCGGATTGAACGAATGCCCGCCGTCGATCGCAATATATTGCGGTTGGCGATTTGTGAGATGACGACGACAAACACACCGCCTGCCGTCGTGATTGACGAGGCGATCGAGCTCGCACGACGGTTCTCTTCTGACGAGTCCGTAGCGTTTGTCAACGGTGTGCTAGACGCGATTCATAGGACTTCCGCTTCTGGCGATGAGATCACTGGCCCTCAGGAGGTTCCTCCGGAAGGTCAGTAATGGCAGAGCCGGAGGTCCCTTTTAGCCGGCCAGCTTTCCGCAGCGCATCACGCAATAGAAATTCAATCTGCCCGTTGACGCTTCGCATGTCGTCGTCCGCCCAGCGACGGAGCAGATCGAACGTCCTGCCGTCGATTCGCAGCAGAAAGGTCTTACGTCCCTCCATTTCGGCCTACTGGTAAATGGTCCCTGCGTTAATCACGGGTTGCGCGGCCCGTTCACCACAAAGCACGACAAGGAGGTTGCTGACCATGGAGGCGCGGCGCTCCTCGTCGAGTTCGATGATCTTGTTCCGGGAGAGCATCTCGAGCGCCATCTCAACCATCCCGACCGCACCCTCGACGATGCGCTGCCGGGCGGCGATGATCGCGCCCGCCTGCTGCCGCTGCAGCATTGCGGCGGCAATTTCCGGGGCGTACGCAAGATGGCTTATGCGAGCCTCGATGACTTCGACTCCCGCGACCGCCAGGCGTTCCTGAATCTCAATTTTCAGGTGCTCTGCAACGGCCTGCGTGTGCCCCCGGAGCGACGTCTGGGCCTCTTCGTGTGAATCGTAAGGGTATGCAGTGGTGAGATTCCTCAGCGCCGCCTCGCTCTGAACGCGAACATAGTCCTCGTAGTTGTCGACCTGGAAACAGGCTTCGGCCGTATCGACGACCTTCCAGACCACGACAGCCGCAATCTCGACGGGGTTGCCGTCCTTGTCATTCACCTTAAGATGGCTGGTCTCAAAGTTCCGGACACGGACGGAGACAGGTTTCTTCGAGAAGAACGGGTTGGCCCAACGGAGGCCGGAATGCCGCACAGTCCCGACGTACTTGCCGAACAACTGAAGTACGACGCCCTGGTTCGGCTGGACCATGAACAGCCCCGCGAAGTGGAACGAGTCCACGATCAACACTAAGACGAAAAGGACGATACGCAGTGGCTGTTCATCCGGCGGGACTGTGCGCGTGGTGACGATAATTCCGTAAGCGCAGAGCACCACTACCACGATCAGCGCAATGAGCATGAAAACTCCGGGAAGGGTAGAGCGACGGATTTCTTTGATCATCACATTAGCTCCATATCGAAATGATATCACTATGATTTCAAGAAAGCGATATAGATACACGTAAGCGGGGACAGTGGGGACTATTTCCCAACGCAGAATGTCGAGAAGATGCGGTTGAGAATGTCGTCAGCGGTGGTTGCACCCGTCATTTCGTCAATCGAGTGGAGCGCTCCGTAGAGATCCAGCAACAGCATCTCGTGTGGAATGTGCTCGATAGCGGCGATGCGCGCCTTGTCGAGGGATTCGGATGCCGCGCGGAGAAGGTGCTCGTGCCGGATGCTCGTTATGAAGGCGGTTTCCGGCGCGTCCCGGTCCGCCGGTGCGATGGCGGCCAGGATGCGGTTCCTCAGTTCTTCGATGCCGTCTCCAGTGAGAGCGGAAACCACCACGGCTCCGGGCGGGACCTCCGCCTGCCGGTCCAGGTCACATTTGTTGCCAGCCACCAGGTGCAGGCCCTGTTCCCCGGCACGCCGGATCAGTTCCAGGTCTTCCCAATCGAGCGGCTGTGAAAGGTCGACAACGACGAGCGTCAGGTCGGCGTCCGCCATTGCCTGGTAACTCCGTTCAATGCCTAGCGTTTCGACCGGACCTTCCCCTTCGCGAATCCCAGCCGTGTCAACGTACTTCACGGGGATGCCGCCCAAAGAGGCAACTTCAGAAACCAAATCGCGCGTGGTGCCGGGAATCTCCGTGACAATGGCCCGGTCCTGCTCCAGTAATCGATTGAAAAGACTGCTCTTGCCAACGTTCGGACATCCGACGATGGCCAATGTCAGCCCGGAATGCACGAGGCGTCCATAGGCGAAGCTGGCCGCGAGGACGCCAGCGGAGCTCCGCAGTTCCTCGATCCGGCTCAGTATTTCCGAGTCTGGAGCAACGGGCAGATCATCGTCGGCAAAATCAATACCGGCTTCGAGCAGCGAGATCAATTCGATCAGCCGCCCTTTCACCGGCCCAACCCAGCGAGAGACGGAGCCACCCATCTGTTGCGCTGCAACCCGCGCCTGGTAAAGGGTAGTGGCCTCAATCAGGTCGCGCACGGCTTCGGCTTGCGGCAGGTCGATCCGTCCGTTGGCGAAGGCGCGCAGAGTGAATTCGCCGGGCTCCGCGAACCGCGCCCCGGCCTGGTGGGCTCTCTCCAGGCAATAGCGCAGGATGACCGGCGCCCCGTGGCAGGAAATCTCAACGACGTCTTCGGCAGTATACGACCGGGGTTTTTCGAAGAACGTCACGACGGCGTTGTCGATCACCTGACCGCGATCGTCAGTGAAGTCGGCAAGCGTTGCGGTCCAGGGGCGCAGTTGCGTGTCCGGCGCGAGACTAAGGATCTCCCCCGCGATACGGCGCGCATCGGACCCGGAAAGGCGCACGATTCCAATGCCTCCGCGTCCCGGCGGGGTCGAAATGGCAACGATGGTGTCGCTAAGATTCAACTCAACGGCGGCCACGCCGGCCCGCTCGATGTTCCGGCCGTGGTGCGGCGGGTGGCAAAGGCGGCTCGGAAGGCGCATCCGCCCGGTAAACGACAACCTGACGCCGCGGCCCCTCGCCGGAACTCTCGCTACGGATGCCCGCTTCGTCCCGCAACGCGAGGTGCAGAATTCGCCGCTCGCGGCTCGTCATCGGGTTGAAGCGGAAGGATTGTCCTGTACGGCGCACCTTCTCGGCGGCGGCTGCCGCGCTCATGCGCAGTTCCTCGATGCGAAGCAACCGGTAGTCGTTCGCATCGAAGCGCAACCGGGAGTGATCCTCCGGAGGCACGTGCAGGGCTTCCATGGTCAGGTACTCGAAGGCCAGGAGAAGCTCGGCGCGATTGGCGAGCAGCAGGTCAACGTCGTTTCCAGAGAACCTTACAACTACGTCGGGGTTCTCGATTTCGGAGCATGCGCCGTCATCGTCGCAGACCTCAAACCTAAGGTCAAAGTCCGCCGCTGTGAGAATGGGTTTCAGCACAGCCTCGATCCGCGGGGCTAAGGTCTCTTTGTCGTACTTTCGCGCGTCTGCCACCTATTTCTTGGCGCCCTTCTTGGCCTGCTTCGCCGGAGCCACCGCGGGCGCCGGAGAGATCGCGGTTTTGTTGAAGAACAACTGCTGCGCGATACCGACCAAATTTCCGGTCAACCAGTATAACACCAGGCCGCTGGAGACCCCATAGAACATAAAGCCCAGGATCAGCGGCATCAACAACATCACTTTTTGCTGCGAAGGATCAGCGGTCGTCGTCGGCGTCATCTTCTGCATGATGAACTGGCTGACGATCATCGCGATGGGGAGTATGCGAATCGGCAGTGTTTCCGGCTGTGACAGATCAGTCACCCACAGCCAGGAAGCGCCGCGCATCTCAATCGCGACGGTCAGAACCTTATAGAAGGCGAAGAAGAAGGGGATCTGAAGGAGCATCGGCACGCAACCGCCCATGGGATTGACGCCGTTCTTCTTGTATAGCGCCATTACCTCCTGGTTCTGATCGGCCTTGCGTGGGTCGCGAATACTGATTCCCTTGTATTTTTCGTTGATCGCGGCGATCTGCGGCTGCAACGACTGCATCCTCTTCATCGACTTCAAGCTGGAGAACTTCAACGGCAACAGCATGAAGTTAATGATGATGGTGACGATGACGATGGCCCAGCCGTAGTTCCGCGCCCAGTGATCGTTGACCCAGTTCACGGCCAGGAACAGGGGTTTGGCGAGGATTGTGAACCAGCCGAAGTCGACCAACTGCTCCAACTTCGGATTTACCTTCCGGAGGATATCCAGATTCTTCGGCCCGATGAATGCGGCCACCTGGTTGAGGCCTGCCCCGCCGACGCTCATGCCGACGTACGCGACTTCCTTGTCCTTCTGCACGCCCGCCACCATATCGCGGTAGGTGTAAATCTCGGTTACAGCTCCCGAGTCGGGCAGGACTACGGCCGCAAAATACTGATCTTCCACGCCGGCAAAAGAAAAAGAACCAGCGGCTAAGACGGGGCCTTCCTTAGCGACCTTCTCCTCATTCACAATCAGTTTGTTTGCCGACTGGTCGAAGTACACCGTGTGCTGCGTGGACGCGTGATTCGGCACGGAAGTGTCGCCAAATCCACCCCGCCACGAAAGATAGTGGGGGACCGGCTTGCCATCCTGGGTCACTTCGCTAGAGATGGCCGCCAGGTAACTGTCCTTGCGGAAGTGGAATGACTTCCGGATCCTGAGATTGCCGTCGGAGAACTCGAAATTCACGCCGAGTCCGTCCGGTGCAACGCTCGCGGCATACAGGGAATGGTTTGCGTCGGCAGAGACCTTGGTTTTGAAAATGATCGATAACGGATAGCCTGCCCGGGCAGCGCCGGCAGAGTGGACAAGTTCCAGCGGCTTTCCGGCGCCGTCCCTGTATTTCTTAAGAATCCAGCTTCGTACAACCGCGCCGCGGTTCGAAAAGACCATCCGGGCAAGATCGGTCTCGATGACGTACGTTCCTTCACTCTGCGCGGCCACTTTACCGGCGGCGGGCGCCTCGGCAGGAACTGGCGTCTCAACAGCCGCCGGAGCAGCCGCAGGTTTCTGCGGAGCCGTTTTCTGCGCGGCGGCAGGTTTCGGCGCCGGCTTCTGTTGAGTGGGATTGGACTTGTAGAGATAGGGCGTCAGGAACAGGACGGCCCCCATCAACAGAAAAGCGATCAACATTCGCTTCTCCATGGACAGCTCTTTCCGTTCCTTTTTGTTGCCGGTGGTCTGAGTACCGTTCTGAAGGTCGGCCATACAATCCTTACGTTGTGGGGACTCTAGCAGGCATCATCGGACGGGGTCAAAGCCTCCCGCCTGAAATGGGTGGCAACGCAGCAGTCGTTTCGTGCCAAGCCAAATGCCATGGGCGGCTCCGTATTTTTCAACCGCCTGACACATATATTCGGAACACGTCGGATAGAAGCGGCAAGCTGAGGGGAGTAACGGCGACAGGAAGCGCTTATAGGCATGGAGGAGTAATACGACTAGCGACCGCATCGCGAGAAGACCTTCCCAACCTCCTCCTTCAGATCGTCGAAGGCCGCGTCAACTGCAACTCTCCGCGGATTCATGACGATCCACCAACCAGGACCAAGCTGGCCCAGGCTAAGCCGGACTGCCTCACGGACCCTGCGTTTGATCCGGTTCCTTACAGTACTCTTGCCAAGAGCCCGGGGGGTCGTAAAACCTATCCTGGGCCGGTCGCCTTCGTTGCCAGTCAGGCAAAAAGCCGCAAAATAGCGGCTGGCGACTCGGAAACCCTGGTTGTACACACGACGAAATTCCGCCGGTTTGAGAAGCCGGACCTCTTTTGGAAAAGAGTGATTTGTATCGGCTGTCTCGTCCGGTCTACTTCGCGTAACGAACCGCTCTTTCGGAGCTGACGGTCAGTTTCTTTCGGCCCCGCGCACGCCGGCGAGCGAGAACGGCCCGGCCGTCCTTCGTCTTCATGCGTTCCCGGAAACCATGGGTCTTCGCCCGCTTTCGATTATTCGGCTGAAATGTGCGTTTGGGCATTATCGTAATCGGCGCTTAT
>JBDKSR010000797.1:0-3322 GCA_039680545.1 Bryobacteraceae bacterium
ATGCGTAGGTCGTAATGCCCGCCCCTCCAGAGCAGTATGCCGCCTGCCGGTGTTCCCAGTCCAGATCATACTTGTAGCTCCACCGCCAACCGCCGGACTCGCTTTGCTTGAGGACATAAATCGGTACTTCTGTGCTGCCACCGGGCCTCATCCAATATTCGGTGTAAACATCGTAAATGGTCGAGTTGTAGATCAGCCCCACCTCCAGCGGT
Organism: Bryobacteraceae bacterium; assembly: GCA_039680545.1. Taxonomy (GTDB): domain Bacteria; phylum Acidobacteriota; class Terriglobia; order Bryobacterales; family Bryobacteraceae; genus JAEHDI01. Next base: position 213 of record JBDKSR010000797.1, read on the forward strand.
GAGCCGTTGCGGCCCGGAGGCATCGAGGCGATGGGTACTCTGTAAACCAGGTTACCCGTCACATCATTGATGGCTTCATAGCCCGAGATCAAATACAGGCCATTGGTCTGTACGCCACGGGGAGCAAACGTCTCCGGCCTCAATCCTGTTTGTGCACAACACGGCACAGTTAAGTATGCAGCGAACCACAGCAGAAACAGCACGTGCGGATGTATGTTTGTCTGTCTGAACATGGGAACCTCCTGGATGGTGATGTCTCGGATCAGGGCTTTGAAAACAGGCTGTCACCAACCGCCGCGCCGAAGGCCGCCCCCTTGTTCACAAAGGAGAGCGCGGGCTTTCCGCCTTCGCTACGCTCGATTCGCCCTGGTACCATCTCACCATCGATCTTGAGCCAGCCGGAGTACACCGTCGTCACGTCGGTGGATGCGCCGTTTCGCGAAACCAGGTAACGCACCTTGGCGAGCAGGCGCGTACGCGAATCAAAGTAGTACATCTTCCACCGTGAGGCCTTCGTTTTCGTGAAAGTCAACGGGACCATCACGTGGTAGATGTCGTGGAACGGTCCGGTATACCCCGGGTTCGTACCGTCGTCGTCGCGGAACCCGCGGCCGAGAAACCGGAACGGAGCGCCATTCTGGAAATTCTCGAAAAAGGCTTCGGCGCCGTCGCTGAGCAGCGTCTCCACCATGTCAAGGTCGGTGTCTGACGGACCGGCGACTGCGGAAGAAACCGCTCGACTGTCAAAGGCGATGGTTTTGCCGGCGCTGTAGTCGTCGTACCGGAAGCGTCCCGGCGCCTCCCAGATCAGTCTCACCTCCCGCGATCCCTTTGAATCCGTAACAATCGCCTGTATCGTCAACCGCTCCTTCCCGGGTGCCGTCAGCCGGGTTCCCTGCGCTGTCAGAAGGGCCCGCGCGGAAGATGGTATCGATCCTACGCGAATCGCCGTCGTCAATTGCCGGGTATCCGCGCCCGCGCCGCAGGCCGCCATCAAACACAGACAGAAGAGCATTCGCCATCCCATTCTCGCCCGCCTTGCTTCCATCTCCGCACTCCGCCTCGTTGACAGTTTCACGTCCATGTCTCTCCCCACCGTCCGCTACCGCTTCCCGGTGACCCGGATTTTCAGTTCGTTGACCACACCGGCGCTATCTGGCTGGACTTTGGCCGTGAGCCCTCTATCCTGGCTGGTGAAGTCTGTCGATGTACCGTTCTCGGCAATCTGGTAATCCTGACTCTGCACCAGTACCCGCACTTGCTGGCCAGCGGGGATGGACGCCGTATACCGCCGTGAGGTATCCGAACTGCTCGACAGCGTCATCGGGACAAATTGCCCATGTGCCGCTCGCACGCCTGCCATCAAAGCAGCGCGTGGAATCTTGCTCGCTTCATGTGCGGCGAGATACCCTTGTTCGTCGGCCACCTCTAGCGCTACGGTCGCCGATGGAGTTAGCGGTACTGTTCCCGCATTCACACTCTCGTTCGCTTTCACCTTTACCGTCGTCGGACTCGCATCCCAGACACATGGGTCGACATAGCCCTCCGCGCCATTCGGAACACAGAGCCGATACGTTCCAACGCCCACGCCGCTCAAGGTGATACTCCCATCCTTGGCGGATTTCCCTAGGACGCTGCTGGCTCTCACTCCATCCGTCATCTGACCCTGTAAGTAGACAGTCACTATGCCCACAGCCTTCCCGTCGGCGCCTTGGATGGTTCCGTGTACGGTTCCCGCTTGTGCCAGGGCCAAGACTCCCGCCATCCCCGCCGCCAATCCTGCCATTATTCGCCACATGCTCATCTTCTTCTCCTCTCCTTGATCTCCCGCTACTGGACCGTCCAACTCCCCACCTGCACATACCCCTCGTAAGAGCCAGCCCAGTCGGACACCGCGAGGTCCGTATTCTTCGCTCCCGCAAAGGCGGTGGTAAAAGACACGCTGATCGACAACGATCTTGTGTTCCCACTCGTCGAAACGCTTGCTCCGGACACCGTGCAATAGCTGTTCGACGTTGAGCCGCCGTTGTAAATATTGGGCGAGGTCCCGGAATCGTTATCGTTGAACAACACAAAGGACGAGCCGTCCACCCAATACATGACGTGGCATTGCTTGGACCAGTCGTCATTCGTGAAGGTAAACTGGAACGCATTGATGTCCGTGCCTCCGTCGGCGTCCGTTCCCGTGAAAACGAACGTGCCGCCGCTTCCGCTCCCCGACGACGGACTGACCGACGTTACATGGGGCTGCTGATTCGCTCCTACCGTGACCGTCGCGCTTCCATAGGCGCTTGTGAGCGCTTGACTGGTCGCTCTTACCGTCGCCGTGAAGCCTGAGCTGGTCGTGCTCGGTGCCGTGTACAATCCCGCGCTGGAGATCGAACCCGGCCCGCTTGCCACCGACCACGTTACCGCCGTGTTTCCTGTCCCGGTCACCGCGGCGCTGAACTGTTGAGTGCCCCCGTGCGGGATGTTCGCGCTCGTCGGGCTCACCGCCACGGCAACGATGACGTATGTCGCCGTCGCTACGCCACTGTCCGAATACCCGGCCTTTACAGCGACGGCTTTGACGGTTGCCGAACTGCTGACTGTGATCGCACCCGTGTATGTGGTGCTGTTCGACGTCGGCGTCGACCCGTCCGTCGGGTAGTGGATCGTAGCCCCCGTTGTTGTTGTGGACAACGTCAGGCTGAAAGCACCGGCGTACGTCCCCGATGCAACCGAGAACGTCGGCGTCACGGCCTGCATGGTGTAAGTCGCCGAGGCCACGGGGCTGGCGAGGTAGTAGGTCCCGTAGGCGACCGCCTTGACCGTTTCGCTCCTGTCCACCGTGATGGGGCCCGTGTACAGATTGCCGGCGCCCTCTGTCGGCGATGTCCCGTCGGTCGTGTAGCGGATTGAAGCGCCGCCGGTGGCCGTACTCAGTGTCACCGTCTGATCTGATGTGTATGTGCCTGCCGCCAGCGAGAACATCGGCATAGCCGCCTGCGTCATCGCCGTCCAGCTACCCACCTGCACATATCCCTCGTAGGCACCGCTCCAGTCGGAAACCGAAAGATATGTGTTCTTCGTTCCTACAAATGCGCTGGTAAAGGAAACGTTGATCGACA
>JBDKSR010000798.1:0-8532 GCA_039680545.1 Bryobacteraceae bacterium
GCGGGCTGCTGCGCACGGCGATCCGATGCGACGACCCTGTGCTCTTTCTGGAGCACAAGCGCCTGTACCGTGAGCCTTACAACCGCTCTCCGCATCCCGGCCCGGACTACCTGATCCCGTTCGGCAAAGCGAAGATCGTGAAGCCGGGACGAAACCTGACGGTCGTGACCTATGGCGCGGTCGTGCAGAAATCTCTGCAGGCTGCCATGCAGATCGAGAAGAGAAATCCGCAGGTGAGCATCGAGGTGATCGATCTGCGGACACTGGCTCCTTACGATTGGGAGACCATCCGCGAGTCGGTGGAACGAACGAACCGCGTGATGATCGCGCATGAAGATTGTCTCGCCTGGGGCTATGGGGCGGAGATCGCAGCGCGCATCGCAGACGAGTTGTTCGACCGGCTCGACGCCCCCGTGGGCCGCACCGCCGCTCTTGATACCTGGATCGGGTACAATCCTGGGCTCGAAGACCGAATCCTGCCGCAGGTGGACGACCTTACGCGCGAGATGGAGCGGCTGATCGCTTACTGACGGATGCGCGTGTGCGCCCTCCCTTGGGTCAGACGGCCATCTCAACTACTGCTTCCGTGATCTCCCCGAGGTACTTGCCGTCACGCACGACGTCGGCGGCTATGGCGAAGCGCGGTCCCGGCGCGTTCCAGGACTTCGGCGCTGTCACGGTGAGCCTTGCCGCTTGCGTAGAACGCGCTGGAATGTCGAGCCGCACGATATCCGGCTCGATGCGCCACTCGGAAGGCGCCACGAGCGCCGCTTCGATCTTCATTGGGGAGGCGTTGTAGTTCTGAACGCGAATCTCGATGGCTTGAGGCGCACCCGGTGTTAACAGGATCTGGTACGGGTAAATCTTCACCCAACTCGGGTCGAGCCCGAAATCGGTCTCCCCTTCGGGCAACAGGTCAATGAAGAATTGCTGTTGCTTGCGCAGTTTCTGTTCGGTGGCGAGCAAGATCGCCTGATCGACCTGATAGGGCTTCCCGTGGCCCGGCGCGATTAGCGTGGGCTCCCGGTCGATGATGGCCCGGATTGATTTGAGGTGGCTGTCGTTCTCAACGTGATTCCGGAAGATGAGGTTGTGGCGTAGGGTGCCGTCCTTGAGGGGATTCTGGAAGATCGCGTCGCCGGTGAAGGCCACGCGGCTGCCGTCGAGCGTGACGAAAAGCGCCATCTGATATTCGGTGTGCCCGGGCGAGTGGGCGATCTCGAACTCAAACTCCTCCCATTTGAATTTCTCGCCGTTCTTGAAAGAACGCGCCACTTGAACCGGCTCGCCCAGGATGCAGCCGAGGTTCTGCCCGCGTGGGTTCTCCAGAATGTCCACCATATTTTCGTAGCACCAGATCCTGGTTCCGAAATGGCGGGCCAGGTGCGGAAAACCGTTGATGTGATCGTCGTGCATGTGAGTCGGCATCACCACGTCGATCGATTTCATGCCGAAGTTGCGCTTGAGGTGGCCGATCGAATGCTCGACGAACCGGATGCGGCTTGCCGCCGCCGTAGCATTCAGAAAGCCGTTGAAATACATCGGCGAAGCCGATCCGTAGTCGATAAACAACGCTTTCCCGCTGTCGCTGAGGATTGTATAGAACGACGAATTCGTCTGGTGATGCGCGATCAGATGGCGGCTGACGGCGAGCGGGCGGTTCTCTTCGGCAGGCTCATTGCCCCAGAAACGGTAATAGTCCGTCAAACGCCGGATGGTTTCCGCCATCCCGCTATCCGGGTCGTTGAGCGGTTCGCCATGTGACGGACAAAGCATCTCGGGCTTTTGCTCGCGCAGGCGGGAGAGCGAGTAGATACCCATGTCGATGCCCTCGGTGCCGCTGTAGTTGACCTGCGTGTCGTGGAGGGTGTGAATCTTGCCCGGTGCGTACATGAGGTCACCGGAAAAGGCCACCTTGCGGCCGTCCACCGTGGCAAGTAGCGTGATCGCTCCAAGCGTGTGACCGGGTGTGGGCTGGATGAAGAAATCAGTCTTGTTCCACCGGAATGTGCTGTAGTCAGTGAGCGTCTGCGAGACGGGAATGTCCTCGGTGACGGTGTTGAAATCGTTCCGCAGGTAATACAGGTGGAACACGCGGCGGTTGCGCCAGAAGTTACGCGCGTCGGCGAAGAGGTTCTTCTCGTGGGCGGGAACGGCGATGGGAATGCCGCGCTCGACGGTTTTCCAGTCTCCCTGGCATTGGTCGCGGTGATGGTGCGTGTGAAGGATCCAGTCGACCTTGGAAATGCCAAGGTCGCGAAGGTGATCGAGAACTTTGCCCGAGCCGAAGTCAATGAGAACACAACTAGACCCGTCGCGGATCACATAGACATTGCAGGTGTCCTCAAAGACATAGAGGTTATCGGAGAGCCGGCGCGGAGCGCCGCCAGGACTGAATCCGGCACGCCGGTAGCCCGTCTTGGAAGCAGGCGTTTCCGCGGCACCGGCAGCCGGCAATGCCGCGGCGGAACCGGCGGTGCGGAGGAAATTGCGGCGAGTGGACTTGCTCATAGCGTCTTATGCTATCGCGGCCCGCGACGCGAGACCAGGGGTGAGTCGGCGCACGCGGCGGTCACTTTCTGCCGGGTGTTGGTCGAGCTCGGGCTGCATCCCGCGGCTAAGTGCTCCTCCGACGCTACAATGAAAGACTGGCGAATATGATTCAGACTTTATTTGGCTCGGCGCCGCGCGAGCCTAACCTACTCGAACGCTTGAAGATGGGCGTGCAGAAAACGCGCGCCGGCTTGACCTCCCGCATCGAAGAGGTGCTCGAAGGGAAGAAGGAGATCGATGCCGATCTTCTGGAGGAACTCGAGTACACGTTGATTTCGGCGGATATCGGCGTTCGGACAACGCAAGAGATCCTGGAACGCATACGCGAACGCGTCGATCGCAAGCTGGTTGGCGATGCCGGAGAGCTCCGAAACCTGATTCGAGAGCACCTGCTCGATGTGCTGCAGGCGGGAGAGACCGCGCCTCCCCAAGTCGCGGAACCTCCGTTCGTGGTGATGGTGGTTGGGGTGAACGGCTCGGGCAAGACGACGACCATCGGCAAGCTGGCACAGCGGTACACGGCGTCCGGGAGCAGCGTGCTCCTGTGCGCGGCGGACACGTTCCGGGCGGCGGCGATCGATCAACTCGAAATCTGGGGCGAACGGACCAAGACCGAAGTAATCCATCAGAAGCCGGGTTCCGACCCGAGCGCGGTGATGTTCGACGCGCTGCAAGCCGCCAAGGCGCGGAAGGTGGACTACGTCATCGTGGACACCGCAGGCCGTCTGCACACGAAATCCAACCTGATGGCCGAACTCGAGAAGATGCGGCGTACGGCGGGGCGCGTGGTGACGGATGCGCCGCACGAAGTGCTGCTGGTGCTGGACGCCACGACGGGGCAGAACGGGCTGGAACAGGCCCGGCGATTCACCGAGACGTCCGGCGTGACCGGGATCGTTCTCACCAAACTTGACGGCACGGCAAAGGGTGGTATTGTAGTCGCGATTGCTAGAGAATTGAACCTCCCGATCCGCTATGTCGGCGTGGGCGAGAGGGTAGAAGATCTGTTGCCGTTTGAGCCGGAGAAGTTCATTTCTTCCATATTCGAGGCTTAACCGTGGACTACATGCTCGAGGCGCTGGAACTGGCCCGTAAGGGAGCCGGCCTCACCAGCCCGAATCCGGCCGTTGGCGCCGTCCTGGTGCGCGAGGGCCGTGTTGTGGGCCGTGGCTATCACACGTGGGCGGGCGTCAAACACGCCGAGATTGCGGCTATCGAAGAAGCGGGGGAGAGCGCCCGCGGCGCTACCCTATACGTCACGCTCGAACCGTGTTCACACCAAGGCCGTACGGGACCTTGCACGCAGGCGCTGATCGAGGCCGGTATCAGCAAGGTTGTTGCGGCGGTGCGGGACCCCAACCCGCTGGTATCGGGCACTGGACTGAGCAGCCTGCAGTCGGCGGGCGTGGAAGTCGAGATCGACGCGGACCACGCGGCGGAGGCCGAGTCGCTCAACGAGCCTTTCTTCCATTTCATGCGGAAAGGGCTGCCGCTCGTGACGCTGAAGGCGGCGCTCACGCTGGACGGCAAGATTTCCGCACCCGAGGACGACGAGAATAACAGAGGCTGGATCACGAGCGAGCGCGCGCGCTCGGATGTGCAGCGGCTCCGGCACTTGTCCGATGCGATCATGACGGGCATCGGGACCGCGCTGGCGGACGATTGTCTGCTGACGGACCGGTCCGGCCTGGAGAGAAACAGGCCTCTGCTTCGGATCGTACTGGATTCCCAGTTGCGTCTGCCGCTCGCGGCGCGCATGGTCACCAGTTGCAATAACGATCTCCTGGTTGTCACGACGTCGGCGGCGCAGCCGGAGCGCAAGCGCGCCCTCCAAAGCCGCGGCGTGCGAGTCCTGGTCATGGACGGTCCCAACGGACGCACCGATATGCGCTTGCTAGTCGACTATCTGGCGCGGGAGAAGTATCTCTCGTTGATGATCGAAGCGGGCAGTAAGGTGAACTGGGCCGCGCTCGAAACGGGGATCGTCGACAAGATCTACTTCTACTACGCGCCGAAGATACTGGGCGGTCTGCAGTCGTTGCCTGTCGCAGGCGGAACCGGGCGAAAGCGGAGAGCCGACGCCATGGTCTTCCGCAACGTGAAACTGCATTCGATTCCACCGGACGAGTTCGCGGTGGAGGCCTGGCTGTGCAAGGGATGACCCATGTTCACGGGAATCATCGAGGAAATCGGCTTCATCGAAGGCATTGAGACGCGCCGGACAGGTGCGCTGGTGCGCGTACGCTGCAAGACCGTGCTCGAAGGCACCGAGGTGGGCGCGAGCATTTCGGTGAATGGCGTGTGCCTGACGGCAGAGAGTTTCAGGGACTCAGTGTTCACAGCCACAGCCTCTCCTGAGACGATCCAGCGCAGCAACCTTAGCAGTCTGAAAACGGGCTCTCCGGTGAACCTGGAGCGGGCGCTACCGGCGGGAGGGCGGCTCGGCGGGCACATTGTGCAGGGACATGTGGACGGCACCGGGGAATTGATTTCGGTCGATCCGCTCGGAGACGACAACTGGTGGCTTACACTGCGTGCTCCGGGAGACCTGGAGCGTTACCTTGTCAGCAAAGGCTCGGTTGCGCTCGACGGCATCAGCCTGACCATCGCGTCGATTGAATCCAACGTGCTATCGGCGACGGTGGTGCCGCACACCTATCAGAACACCACTTTGAAGAGCCGCAAGCCTGGGGACCGCCTGAATATCGAGATCGACATCCTGGCGAAATACGTCGAGAAATTCCTTTCGGCGCGTGAAACGTCCGGGCTGACGATCGAAAAACTAAGAGAAATGGGCTATTGAAGGCTCAGGCTTCAGTGCTTGAGTTCCTCGATGATCTCGCTGGCGGCGCTGCGTGCCTCTTCGATCGCTCCCAACGGGAAACTGATTGCGCCAACGCGGGGATGCCCGCCACCGCCATAGCGTTCGCAGATACTCGCCAGGTTGTGCGTGAGCGGAACAGTTGTCCAGGGATTCGACCCGACCGAAACCTTCGTACGGAAGCTCGATTTGCTTACCGATACGGTGTAGACCGAATCCGGGAACAGGTGATAGGGGATGAACTTGTTGTACCCCTCCAGGTCCTGCCCAATCAGATCGAACGAAACGACCCCGTTTGAGCAAGTGGCTGCATTCCGGATGACTTCGATCGACTGCAGATGCCGCTGGTAGAGCGGAGCGTACAGTTCCTGAATCTCCGGCAGCGCGATGATTTCGGGTAACGGCATGCGCCGCATGTAGCGAATAATCTTCTCGACCACGTCAGAGCCCTTGGCGCTCTCCATGACGAGGGTGAGCTTCATGGCGGGCTCGCCGATTTCGACGGCTGTCTTGGCATCCGGATACTGCGCGCCGTCGATGATGTCGGCCCAGTAAATCAGGTCTTTGAGCTCGGGCGCCTCGAAGCCGAACTTCTCGCGCGCGACAGTGGAGATGAACATCGTGCACGACTTGAAGCTCGGATCGCACATTTTCTTACCCGAGCGGTCACGCCGGTAGTGCTCCTCGTCCTCGGGGCACAAAAAGGCACTCTGATGGTGATCGAACCACCAGGTGAGTTTGGGGTTCGGGGAGTATTTGAAATCGACGATGGCGTTCTCGTCGCCATCGAACATGCTGTCGTCGAACAACTGGGAGGCCTTGTGCGCGAGTCCCGTGAAGCGGAACTCAGCATTCGGATGGAAAGCGCCTTCCAGAAAACGGCTGAAAAAGGCCGCTGCTGCGGCCCCGTCAAAGCAGTGATCGTGATAAAGAACCCTAACTCGCATGAGTGATCCGTTGATGAGGAAAACCTCTTAGCTTGCTACAAAACAAGCAGAGAATGCAAGTGGCAGAGCTCAAATTATTGCATCGGAAAGACTACTCCGCGAGCGGGCTATTGCAGAATCTCGCGCAAGACGCGTCCCTGCACGCCGTTCATCTCGATGCCAAGCAGGGTGGCGATGGTTGGCGCGACGTCCGCCACAGAGATGTCACCCATGCGCGCGCCAGCCCGGATTCCATTGCCCCAGGCCAGGAAGATGCACTGCATCTCCGGATCCGTATTCACGTACCCGTGGCTGCCGTTCTTGAACTCGTAAACGGCCGGACCGCTCCCACCGCCGAACGCATAACCCGGTTTCGCGGCGAGCACGAGATCGGGACTCTGGCTGCCGCTCGTTGGCAGACCGAGCTTGCCGAACTCGCTACGACGATAGATCCCTTCTATCCCTTCGGCGTTCTTAAACGCGTTCTCGACCTGCGGCACGAGTTCGTCCCGTTGAGCCGGGTTGGTAGCGTACACCATGGCGGTGCCACCCTCGGGCACGACCCAAGCGCCGGTGACGCCCTTGGAGTCCAGTACCACATTCGCGCGTATGACACGGTCCACGTTCCGGAAGCCGTGATCCGATACCACCAGAAGTGTTGTGCGATCGAGCAGGCCTGCTCTCTGTAATGCGTCGTAGATCTCCTTAACCCGGTCGTCAGCGAATCCAAATGCGTTGTAGCTGGCCAGGCTCATGGGCCCGTACTTGTGGTGCGTCGAATCCATGTTGAGCAAGTGGTACAACATCAGGTTCGGCTTGTGAGTCGTCAGGATGTGAATGGCCGCTTCGGTCCAGATGCGGTCGCGCCAGGTAATACCACCTTCGCGGAACTTCGCCACGTCCTCGCGGCTCACTGTGCCGCGGGCGATCAGCTCTTTTTCCACGGGACCGTCGGGATTCGGGATCTCCGGGAATTGCCAGGTGATCGTACGCGCGCCATAAATGGCGACCCAGTCCACCTGCGCCGTGGTCAGGCCGGCTTTGTATGCGACGTCGTAGACCGTGGGGCTGTGCACCATGTCATCCTTGTCGCGCCACGGTTCGATCTTGCCCGGACGCCCGTTCGCGGGAGGCGTGAGCAGCCCGTTGTAGAGAAGTTGATGCCGGGAGGCGTCCACGCCGGTCACCATCGTCGTGTGGCTTGGCCACGTGACGGTTGGATTTGGGGGACGCATCGAGGTAGCTGTCGCGCCCTCCTCCATCAGACGCCGAATCGTGGGAATCGGCAGACGGGGATCCTTGAGTGCGTAACTTGGGAACCCATCCAGGCTGATCACAACTACCATGCGTCCACGCTGGGGCTCGGCAGCCATCGCGCCAGCCGCCAGGAACATTGCGAAAAGGAAAGAGAGCGAGTGTTTCATGGAATCATCCATTTTGCCAGGAAAAACGGTGGGCTGCCGGAGGGAGAAGGAAGAGGGAACCGGCCGGAGATTGAGCCGGTTCCCTTGTACGACTGATTAGAAGCCCAACTTCACGGCGAACTGAATCACGCGCGCGTCGCGGGAATCGGTAATCACGCCAAAGTTCCCGGCAGCGGTGTTCACGCCCGTCGCGGTGGTGGTCAGAGTAGACCCAACGGTGGTGAGAGACGGGTGGTTAAACGCGTTGAAGAACTCCGAGCGGAACTGAAGCCGCACACCCTCGTGCAGCGTGAAGTTCTTCGACGCAGACAGGTCCCACTTGTTGACGCCGGGGAGCCGCATGCTGTTGCGCCCCATGTTGCCGAAGGTTCCAGTCGTTGGACGCGCGAAGGCAGCCCGGTTGAACCACTCGGTCCGGGTCCTGGCGCCACTGGTGTCACCAATGAGGTTCGGACGCTGGTTCTGCACCGCGCCGATCCCAGCAATGTCCTGGGATACCACGACGTCGAACGGCATTCCGGACCACATACGCACGATACCGGAAAGCTGCCAGCCGTCAAGGACGGCCCGCGTGAACGGATTCGATATTGCACCGCGCGCCAGTTTAGGCAGGTTCCAGTTGAAGTTGGACGTAAGGATGTGTGTGCGGTCCATGTCGCTCACGGCGCGCTCTGCCCGCAAGTTGTCCTTATTCGGGGCTAGATCGCCCGAGCCGCGATCCGAGGAGGAATCGTCAATGCTCTTTGAATACGTATAAGCAGCGCCGATCGAAACACCGGCCCCTACCTGGCGATTCAGACTGACCTGG
>JBDKSR010000799.1:0-1875 GCA_039680545.1 Bryobacteraceae bacterium
CAGACCGCAGAGGATGTGCACGTGGTCGATCCAACCGCCGGAGCGCGCCGGCGGGCAGCCGATCTCCTTGGCGTGGTGGCCTAACATGCGGAACATTTCCTCGCGGATTTCCTCGTTCTGAAGATACGCGCGGCGTCCCGCGGTGCTGAAGGTGATGTGCAACCAGATCCGTGCGAGCGACTGAGGCATAGGATTGGTTGGCCCGTTGGGCCGAAAGGGGATTGAGAATGGAAGACTGGATCGTCTCGGGGCGGCGGCCCGATTACCAGGGCGGCGCCCTTCGCTGGAAGAACGCCGGGGCCTTCGGCCCGCATATGGTCCGGCCTGCGTGCCTGGTTGGCCCCGAACGCCATCCGATCTTTCGGCCCGCGGGTGGTTCGGCGGCGGCACGTAGGGGTTTTGTCGGCCTTGCATCTCTGGCGTGCCTCGAAGTGTGCGCCCCGAAGGGGCCTCAGTTCACCCAGCAAAGGGCAACGCCCTGGTTGCGAAAGACATTCACCGCCCCACCTCTTCTTCACCTCCGTCTTTCGGCCCAACGGGCCAACCGTTCTCCTGCTCCACCTGATCGTTATACAATCCCCTAAAAACCGCCTGAAACAATGAGGGGTGATTCGCACGTGACCACGATTCAGGATCGACGAGATGGAACAGCCGAGAAGACGTTGGGGCGATGAAGCCCTCCCGACGGGGCCTAAACCAGGGATCACGGCGGAAGCACGGATCACGATCGTTCTGCTGACCTGGGGCGCTGCGCTACTGGTGATCTGCGTGCCGCTCCTCCAGGCGCTTCCGGTAGTGGCGTTGTTCCCTGCGGGACTCGCCTGTGTGGCCGGTCCTTCGCCAGGGCCAGTTGCCGCGGCGCTGGCGTACCTGTTCTATCCGACGATCACGGTCCTCCTCCTCTGTACGTCCCGTCGCGTCGTATTCTGGGTTCTTTACAGCGTGTGGCTCCTCGTGTTCGCCGTCAATGCTGTCGGTTTCTTTAAGCTGCTGACCATATTCGCCGGGATCAAAGGCTAACGTGATGCTTGGCTCCCGGCGCACAAGTGCCCAACAGGTACAGGGTGTCGGAGCGGCCTCTTCCTTGGCGTCTTCGCAATGGCCTCTGCCCGCGTTGTCGAGTCACCCCAGAGTGAGTAGAATGGCGTTAGGTCGATCGCCAGTCGTCGCTGGAGCCCTCAGTCCACGCAGTTTCACCGCTCTTGCGGACAAGGTGCGCGGTAGAAAAACCATTGGCCTCGCTGACTAACCCATGGAACCATCGTCACGCACACCCGAAGGTGAGCCGAACTGTTGCCCCGTCTGCGGTCAGGAATTGCGGATCGAACCCTCACGTCCGCCAGGCGATGCGCCATGCCCATACTGTGGCCATCTCCTTTGGTTCGATCCAGATAACCCGAGAAGCGATGAGGCGAAACAAGGCGACCGCCTGGATATGTGCTTCGAGCAAGCCACAACACGAGCGGAACAGAAACATGACGATTACGCGGCGGAATTGTTCACGCAGTGTGTCTTCGGCGATCCGGGCAATGCGATTTACGTTCAAGGCTTGATCACCAATCTTCAGAAGAAGCACGGGGACAATAGAAAAGTACCGCCATTGGCTCGCTTCAGGAGATGGCGACACCGTAACGCGCTCAACAGGGCCTTGAGAGCCGACGACTGGCATGAAGTGCTCAAGAACGGGCTGGCGGTGCTAAAGATCGATCCCTGGAACGTGCCGACGCTGATAGCCTTGGCCGTCGCCTCCAAGGCCAGTGGCTTCGACGAATGCGAGTCGTACTATCTCCGTTGCGCGGCTGAAGCTAGCCTGAAGAGGCGTCACATCAAGCGGCTGTCGCAATCCGAGAAGGAACGATTGAGAGAACTGCGGAG
>JBDKSR010000800.1:0-2359 GCA_039680545.1 Bryobacteraceae bacterium
TCTTTACGCGAGCGGGCGTAACCGCATTGCTCATTTCGAGCCACTGTACTCGATATTTACCCGCAGTTCAAATCAGCCGCGTGCTACCGGCCCGGAGCGATGAACGCTTCGCCGCGTTCGACTGGAAGATCGAGGCGAAGCTCTTTCATCAGGCGTCCGCGCATGTCGCCGAGCCACGGATGCAGGTAGCGCCGGTTCAGGTCGATCGTGGCTACCGCCGCGGTGCCGCGTTCAGGCGCCTTGGCCACCAGTTCACCATCCGGATCCATGATGTACGTCGGATAGTTGTAGCCTGATGCGGCGAGGAATACCCGGTTTTCGATCGCACGAGCCTTTCCCAGCGTTTCGTTTCCTCCCCAGATAGGCAACAGCAGAAGCTCCGCGCCGCGAAGAGCAAGAGCCCGAGCTGGATCCGCAAACTGCAGGTCCCAGCAGATCAGCATGCCCACGCGTCCGAAGTCGGTCTGGAAAACCGGGTAGTTCATCCCGGGCGCGATCCCGCCTTCGACCTCCTCGCGAGGAAGGTAGACCTTGCGATACTTCCCGGCTACCTTCCCATCCCGGCCGATCAACACGGCGGTATTGTAGATCGCAGTTCCTTCGCGTTCGTAAATACCTGCCACGATATACGTGTTTCTGCGCCGCGCCGCTTCACCGAGCATCTCCGTCGTGGGCCCCGGGACCGGCTCAGAGACATCCGCGTAACTCTTTCCGGTACCGGCGACAGTGATTCCCTCCGGCAGCAGAATGACATCCAGTTTCCCCGGCGCTGCCTTGTCCATCACCTCGATGAACTTGCGCACGTTCTCTGCGCTCGATTGCGAGGCCTTCGGGTACAAGTTGATCGAGGCGATCGTGACGTTTCGCGCACCCGGAGCCGGGATCTCTTCCAGTGATATGTCGTCCCACCAGACGGTGCCCTGGGGAGCGTGGAGAAGAAACAGTTGCACCTTGACCGCCGTCGCGTTCGCGGGAGCCGAAGCCTCAAGGGTTGTACGGTTCCACCCCTCGACCGGTGTTGTCGCATACGCGTAGTCCGGCTGTCCTGCCCGCTTGCCACCGGCGTTTACCCAGTCCAGCCGGGCCCAAAGCTGGAGTGGTTCGTAACGGAACCCCTCCGCATGATGGTGCGCCACCAGGCGGTACCATCTGCCGGGGTTCACACCCGTCACGGTTTGCTGCCAGCCGCCGAACACGGCCATATTGCTCGCGCCGGTGATGGCGAGCGCTCCCGGTTTTCCGAGGTTGTGAACGGTATCGACGAACGCGCGTGGCGCGATTTCCGGACGTGGTGACCAGACTACCCACCCGGCGGGAACACCATCCGGCCCGGGGCTGAAATGCGATTCGTGTAGTGGAATCGAACCGGCGAGGACAGTGCCCGCCGTGCAAAGCAATAGAGCGAGCGGCTTCATGCGGGCCAGTATACCCGGTCCGGCTCGCCTAGCGCAGATAGAAGAGGCTGAGGCGGGGAAGACCGGCGGCTTCAAGCAGCCGGCGTTCCAAATACTGTTTCTCGAGCATTGAGAGTTGTCCGGCGGTCATCTTGCTGCGGTAAGGCCGGAGTTCCGCGTCGAGTTCGCGGCGAAACTCGACCAGTTCCTCCTCACTTCGCGCCGCCCGGGCGATGGCGATCATCTTCTCCTCAATTGTCGTCAGCTTACGCTCGAGATCCTCAAGGTTTTCGTAGTCAGAGTCGGCGCTTTCCGCCAGCCGATCGAGGCTTGCGGCGATCTCCTCGTATCCAGCACCGGATTGCGCCCTCAGTTGGGCCGCGCACCGCGCGAGGTGATGCTTTAGGTCGTCGAGTTCAAACGGCGCCGGGGCCGGTCCCGTCTGCCGGCGCGCCGTACCCGCCATGTGCTGCGCCTCCGACATCACTGCTTGGGCACAGTAGGCAAGTGAGTTGACCGTCTGGATCTTTGACCGGCGACTCCGCCACTTTTCGAACGCCAAGTCAATACCACGAAGGACCGCTTCGAGCGGGACCTCGGCATTCTTCCAGCTCTCGACCAGCGCCCAGTCGAGAGGTGACAGAAGGAAGAGACCAGTGCCTCTGGCGCGCTGGAAATGTTCCTCGACTTCCGTGAAGTAGTTAAAGTAGTTGAACTGCCAGTCTTCGTCGCGTCCGTTCACTTTGCGTGGCCACGTTCCCAGATGATCCGGAGTCCATCGAGCGTCAGGTCCTCGTCGATCTGTTTGAGATAGCGGGAGCCCTGTGTGATCATGTGAGCCTGCCCACCGGTCGCCACCGTGCGTGTCGTGGGACCAAGCTCTCCGATGAGGCGCTCGACGATTCCGTCGATCATGCCAATCGAGCCGTAGTATAACCCCGACTGGATGCTCTCGACGGTGTTGC
>JBDKSR010000801.1:0-3408 GCA_039680545.1 Bryobacteraceae bacterium
GAAGATGAGCAGGGCGAGGACAAAGATAAATACCGTTTCCTGCCAGCCCAGCGGACCCATCCATCTTCCTCCCTTTCTGGAGAATCTTTCGTACTCATCATAGCATCGCGCCAGCAGGGGCCGCACAGTCGGCGATCGCCAGTCCCTGTTCCCGATTCGGCAAGAAAAGCTCCGTGACTTGAGCCTCGCCTCCGGCTGTGATGTACTGACGAACATGAGATGGAAGATTTGTGTCTTTTTATTCCTGGTCTTGCCGTTGGCCGCTCAGGTCAAAATCACACAGGGAACCGACCGGATCTCGGTGGAAGTCGACGGCAAACCCTTTACGGACTTCTTCACAGGTTCTGCATATACCAAGCCGTTTCTGCACCCCCTTCGGGCCGCTAGTGGAACGATCGTGACCCGGATGTTCCCCATGGAACTCGTTGAAGGCGAAAGCCGGGACCATCCGCACCAGCGTGGCCTCTGGTTCACGCATGGCGACGTCAACGGTTTCGATTTTTGGGGCAACGAGCCCACGTATGACAAGCCGAACAAGGGAACAATTATTATTCGCCGGGTCCTGGATCTGAAATCCGGAAAGAAAAAGGGCGAGTTGTCGGCATCGTTCGATTGGGAGGACCCGAAGGGCAAAGGGCTGCTCAATGAACGGCGGTTAATGACCTTTTACTCCGGCAAGGACTTGCGGATGATCGACTTCGACATCCTCCTGACGGCGCTCGACAAAGTGACCTTCGGCGACACGAAGGAAGGAACTTTTGCGATTCGTCTCGCTCCCAGCCTCGAAGAACCACACCCGAAGGCTCCCGAGACCCCGGCGAGGACGGGCAAGATGGTCAGTTCCGAAGGCAAAGAAGGTGAGAAGAGTGTTTGGGGGACCCGTGCCGCGTGGGTCGATTATGCCGGTGAGATAAACGGCGAAAAGCTGGGCGTCACGATCATGGACCACCCGGCAAACCCGCGCTATCCCACGTACTGGCACTCGCGCAGCTACGGCCTGTTCGCAGCCAATATCTTCGGTGTCCGTGACTTCACGCGCGACAAGTCCCAGGATGGCAGCCTCACACTCGAGAAGGGACAGACGCTCCAACTACGCTATCGCGTGGTCATCCATCCGGGCGATTCCAAGACAGCGAACGTCGCCGCGTTGTTCAAGGCGTACGCGTCCATGAAGCTTCCCAAACCCAGGAAGTAGACGACAGAAGCCGGAACATGAAAATAACCGCGATCGAGACGTACATCGCCGGCAATCCGTGGAAGAACTGGCTATTCGCCAGAGTGATGACCGATGAGGGGATCCACGGCGCCGGAGAGGGCACACTCAACTACTTCGGGAAGACCGTCGAGGCGGCTATCCACGAACTGACGCCGCTTGTGATTGGGATGGATCCCTTTCAGGTCGAGGTGATCAGCCAGCGGCTCATACGCGATGTGTACTCGGAGGGCGCGCAGATTCACATGTGCGCCGTCGCGGCTATCGAAATCGCCTGTTGGGACATCATCGGCAAGGCGTGCGGCCAACCGGTCTATAACCTTTGGGGTGGCCGCTGCCACAAGAAGTTACGCGCATACGCAAATGGCTGGTATCGCGGTCCCCGAGAGCCGGAAAGCTTCGCGAAGAAGGCGAAGGCCGTTACGGGACGAGGCTACACGGCGCTTAAGTTCGATCCTTTCGGCAACAACTGGAGGATGCTATCGCGGAACGAATTCGACCTGACCGTGGATATCGTCCGGGCTGTGCGGGACGCCGTCGGGCCTTCCGTGGACATCATGATCGAGGGCCACTGCCGGTTCAACGTCGCGACGGCAGTCGAGATTGCCGAAGCGCTGCATCCGTTCCATCCAACATGGTTCGAGGAACCGGTCCCTCATACCAACATCGCGGCCATGGCCGAAGTGGCCCGGCGCAGTCCTGTCCCCATCGCCACCGGCGAAAGCCTGTCTTCGAAGCAACAGTTCGCCGAACTCCTGAAGCACGAGAAGATTAGCATCCTGCAGCCTGAACCATTGAACCTCGGCGGCTTGTTTGCCGCGCGCAAAATTGCGGACATGGCGGATGCGCACTACGCGATGATTGCTCCGCACAGCGCCCAGGGACCTATCTGTTCGGCAGCCTGTGTGCAACTGAACGCGTCGATACCGAACTTCTTCGTCCACGAAATCTTTGACGAGTTCAACGAGCCGTGGGAAAAGGAGATCGTGACGAGCCCGGTGAAGGTTGTTGACGGGTATATCGACATACCGGAGGCCCCGGGCCTTGGTATCGATCTCAACATCGAGGAGATCCGGAAGCACCCCTACTGCCAGGAGAACTACCTGCCGATTTTCAGGCCGGGATGGGAGCGGCGCGAGGGAGCCCCGGAATAGGATCTCGTATCGCTACGTTTGCTCGACAGGTTCTTCGTTGGGATGCTGCATCTGCCATTGAATTTGCCGGAGCATTCCCGTCCAGACCTCAGCATCGCGGCCGTTGATGTTGAGCCGGCGCACGAGCCGCCGGACTTTGTTCACGGTGGAGGCACGTGTGCGTGGGTTCACGTACCCGCTCTCGCCAAGCATTTCGATCAGCAGCCCTGCGAGCCGGTCAAGATCACCGGCGGGGGCCAGCCGGGTCGCGGCCGGTTCACGCCGGGCGGCTCGCGAGTCTCGCGAGAGTTCGTACAGGCACACGGCAACCGACTGACCGAGATTCATTGACCGGTGACCTTCACGGGTGGGGATACGCAGTAGCCAGTGGCAATAGCTGCAATCGTCGTTCGACAGGCCGAACTTTTCCGATCCAAACAAGAGTGCCACGCGGGCGGTTTCCGCGTGCCGCTTGATGAGGCGCGCGCCATATTCGAGGCGACGCATGGTGTGTTCGATGTGGCGAGGACCAGCGGAGGTCGTTCCAACGACAAGAGAACAGTCCTCGACAGCTTCCGCAACCGTGGAGAACTCTTGAGCCGACTCGAGAACGTGCCCAGCCCCCACGGCCGACCTCGCTTCCCGGAATGCGACATCGTATGGGTTGACCAGGCGCAGTTGAGCGAAGTCGAAATTGCTCATTGCGCGCGCGGCGGCGCCTATGTTCAGAGGGTTACGAGGACTTACGAGGACGACACGGAGGTTCTCCGGCTTCACCTTCTCAGCGTAACTCGTCCATGATCTCGTCGAAGGCTTCTCTTGAAGGACGCGTCCTGCTCTCGGGCAGAGTCGCCAGCGGCTCGTCCACCAGGTGCAACAGATCCGCGAAGTTCGGCGGCTTGGTGTCCAGGTAGAGGAGTCCGGTCACGACGTGACCGCTCTCCCCGGCATCGTGAATCGCTTGAATCGCTCCGAGCTTGCTGGTGGGATCGTAGTCCTTGCCAAGCTTCTTCAGTATCAGCTTCGATCCGTCATGCAGCGTTATCTCCCGAACCGTGCCTT
>JBDKSR010000802.1:0-3899 GCA_039680545.1 Bryobacteraceae bacterium
GCCGCGGCCGCAACCGATATCGAGCACGTCGCTCATGCCGCTGAACAAGGGGACGCAATAGCGCTGCTTCTCCTTGACTTCCTCTTCCGTTCCCCGGAAACGCGCGCTGAGCAGCGCATGGTCGGAAAACGGAGAGGCGACGGGTTTAACGGGCTCCGCCGCCGGAACCTGGGGTAGCTGCATAGCGGCTCGCTGCCGGACCAGCCGCAACTCCGCGTGGATCAGCCGATCGTATTCAGTGCGAACTTTCGCAAAATCGGCCCACAACCGCTTCTGGATCTCGTCAGCCGCGCGATTGAGGCTGCCCTCGAAATCCTCGTGCTGGGCCTTCATCATGTCGCGGAAGTTCAACTCCGTCTGTGTGGCGCGGTGATGGAAACCGGACTGAAGATCCGCCACGCCTCGCAGGAACTGCACCTCGTTGATGGAGAGCTTCCGTTCCCACTCCCGGCGCCACTCGGCCCAATGCGAACGGATGTCCTTCAGTTCGCGAGCCTCCTGAATGGCGGGCTCCAGCTTTTCGCGGAGAAGCGCATCGGCCTCGGCCAGCCGGACGAACGTGCGGTTGTATTCGTTGAGGGTCTCGACCAGGGCTTCGATCGTGTTCATCAACGCCCGATTGAACTCGACCTGCTCCCGGACGTGCCAATCGAGCATTCGGGCGATCGTCCGTTTCACCCACTGGATGATGGTATTCAGCGCCCCAGGCGGACGGGGGTTGACGCTCCCGATTGCGGCGACCTTCGACTCGGCGGCTTCCCGCGAGTGGAGGAGGGGCATGAGGTCCGGAAGCGCGATCCCACCGGGCGCCGAACCCCGGGGATGGCTGACGCGCACACGCTCACGGATCTCGCGGATCAGGGCCGTCACCTCCTCGGCCGTCATATTGTCTGAGCGGCTACCGACGTCCACGAGTTTTGCTCCAGTTCGCCGTCACCTTGGAACTGATTCCACCCCGCGACGCGAACTCGCCGGTCACAGTTATCGACACAGGCCTACACGCAACGACGATGTCCCGCAAAAACCGGTTTACGACGTTTTCGTAAAAGATGCCGAGATTGCGATACGCCAGCTCGTACATTTTCAGAGACTTCAATTCAAGGCAGAGCTTGTCCGGTATGTAACGGATTGTAATTTTGCCAAAATCCGGCAGACCGGTCTTCGGACAGACCGACGTGAACTCGGGGATCGAAATCTCAATCTCGTAACCGGGAAACTGGTTCGGGAAGGTTTCGATCCCGGGCAACGGAGCCTTCAATCCGGCTTTCGCGTGTTGTTCGGTGTAGCTCTTCTTCATGGCTCAATCAGAGTCCTTGAAAGCAGATCGAGGAACATGCCCACGTCGGTGATGACGCCGATCGCCTGGCCCGTTCCGCGGTCACTCACCTTGGTTGCCACGGCGGGGTTGATGTCGACACAGACGACTTTGACCCAGCTAGGCAGCATATTCCCCACGGCAATCGAGTGGAGCATCGAGCCCAGGCACAACACCAGGCCCGCGCCCTTGATCTGCTCCGCGTACGCGTCCTGTGCCTGATTCATGTCCGTGATGGTGTCGGGGAGAGGGCCATCGTCGCGGAGGCTGCCAGCCAGTACGAACGGCACACCCGCCTTTACACATTCATACAGGATTCCGGACGTCAGGCGGCCCGATTCCACAGCCTGGCGCACACCACCCGCGTGATAGACCGTGTTGATCGCACGCATGTGGTTCCGGTGGCCGTGTTCGGCCTGGCGGCCGTCTGTCTGCCGCACTCCGAGCGATGTACCGTACAAGGCCGATTCGATATCGTGCACGCCAAGAGCGTTCCCGCTGAGCAGCGCCTGCACGAAGCCCGCGCGGATCATCGCCGCAAGCGGCGAGGCGCCTCCTGTGTGAACAGTCACGGGTCCCGCGACAATCACAACCTTTTGACCATTCGCAACCGTCTGGCGGATGAGCGCCGCGGTCTGGCGGACAGCAGTCTCCACCTGGCGTTCCGAAGAAATGCCGTTAGTCATGAACGCGAACGCCAGCCTGTCGCGCTCCTTCGACTCCGGCAGGACGCGGATACCGCGCGAGCCGCACACAACGTGGTCACCGGCCTTTATGTCGCGCAGCCTGCGGCAGAATGCGCGGCCGTTCTCTACGACGATCAGCGCGTCCATGCGCTGGTTCTCCACGCCGGCCCACTCGCGGCCGATGCGAACGGTGGTGTGATGATTGGTCGTCGAGTAAAAGTCTTCGGGCTCACAGCGGTCCCGCTCGATGACACGCAGAAAGGCCTCGCCGCCCTCGACCGGAGAGCAGCCCAGATCCATCAACTGCGAGAGCAACCGCTCCATGGCCTCCTGCGAGGGAGCCTCAACCTTCAGCCGGAGGAACGACGGGTCCTCATTGGTGCGGCCGATGCGGAACTTCTCCACTTCGAAACGGCCGTCGCAAGCGACGACTTTGTCGAAGATGGCCTCCATCACGTGAGAGTCGATGAGGTGACCTTGGGCTTCCACAACTTCGTGGAAGGGGTATGTGGCGCCTGAGCTCATGGGAATCAATTACCAGTCTATCGAAGAAAGCGGTCCGCGGCCCAGTTTCCGGGCGGAGTCCGGGTTCCGGTCCTGATGGCCGGTCCGCCGCTACGGGCGATCACTCCGGCGGTCAGATGGGGTAAGCCAGCGGTCCAGCCAGCCGTAAGCGCGCCCGGTGGCTTCAGGCGGGAAACTGTGACCGCCGCGGAAGAAGTAACTTCCAAGCCGGTCTTCAGCTCCAAGCAGTCGATAGAGCGGCTCCAGGCGGGCCAGCGATCTCCGCGCGCTCCAACCGGCATTGGGGAAGATGGCATCCTCGTCCGAGGTGGAGAGGAACAAGGGGCGCGGGGCAATCAGCGCGAGCAGTTCGTGCATATCAAACGGAATCCGGACCGTCTCGGAGTCAGGCATTCCGACGTAGTTCTTGATGTTGATATACGGGCTGGTGGAGTAGAAGCCGAGGCGCGGCATGAGCGCCGTGGCGTGCGACCAGCGGTAAGCGTTGCCGTCATAGCGGAAGGTCTCAAAGCCGCAACTGGAGACGGCCACGCGAATGCGCGGGTCAAACGCCGCCGCGAAGAGCGACGTGTAACCGCCGTGCGAGTGTCCGATCGATCCGATGCGGGTAGAGTCGACGAAAGGCAGCGTCTCAAGATAGTCGATGGCGCGGCTGAGGTCCCAGGCCATCTTGCTCATCAGTGCCCAGTGGGGATGCTTGCGATAGAAGGGAATGGCGTCACCGTAGTGGCCGCTCTTCGAATCGTGCCGCTCACCAAAGCAAGTGGCATCGTAGGTGAGGGTAACGTAGCCGCGACGCACCAGCGCGAGCGCCATGTGCAGTTGGGGATTGCCCGCCATCCCGGCTGGTTCGCGCTTAGCCTCCTGAGTGGTCTGGTGCGGGCAAATCACAGCAGGCGCGCGACCCGAGAGCTTCCCGGGGATCAACAGGTAGGCGGGGACAAATTCTCCCGGCTCGGTCTGATAAAGCAGTTTGCGGCGCTTGTAGCCGTCCTGTTGCGTCTCTTCGATCACCTTTACCGCGAGCGGGGGCTTGCTTGCCAGCGGCGCGCCCAGAAACGCCTGGAGCAGCCCGTTGATATGAGCGCGGCGCGGTTCCCATTCGCTTGGTGAGGTAATCTTGCGGCCCTGGTAGGTCAGCAGGTCAACCAGGTCGGCCCTACCGGTCTGGTCGGATGTAAGTTCGGGACGGGTCTCTTGCGATATCTCCCGCCAAGCCGCCCAATTCCACTGGACGTATGTGGAACTGGGCCCCGAACTGGCCGTGCTTGCACCAGCCGGCGGTTTGTCCTGCCGCGCGGCGGGCGGTTTTTGAGCGAAAAGCCCCGCCGTGCCCATCGTCAAGATGACGCTTCCGATTGCAGCACATAGAC
>JBDKSR010000803.1:0-8811 GCA_039680545.1 Bryobacteraceae bacterium
GAGCTGTTCGATGAACGGTTCGAGAGCATCGGGCTTTCGCCGGAGCACCCTCACCGGATGCGCCAGCACGGGTAATCCGCCTGCGTCCCGGATGCGGCGCACGCCTTCCAATACCGTCGGCTCGTCCCGATCGACGTAGCCTTTGGCCGACTCGTCAAGATACATGTCAAAGGCCGCCTGCAGGCTGGGGACGTACCCCTTTTGCAGCAATACGCGCGCAAAGTGAGGTCGGCCCGTGAGATTCCGGCCGAGTGCTTCAGCATCTTTCAGAGTGACTTTCAACCCGAGCGATTGGAGCTTCGCGGCCAAACGCCGGTTGCGGTCGCGCCGGCCCTCCTGTATCCCCTTCAGCCACTCCTGGAACTCCGCGGACGGCGGCGCCGTGAGGAAGTATCCCAGCACGTGTACGCTTCTGCCCCTTGGCTTGTCGATGACCGGCATTCGCGTACTCAACTCAATTCCGCGCACGAGGTCCAACCCTGCCGCCTGAGCCGCTGGAAGAGCCGCTTCGTACCCGGAGAACGTGTCGTGGTCACAAACGCCCACGGCTTCAAGTCCCATGCGAACGGCATCCGCGACAAGGCACGCGGGCGATACCGTGCCGTCGGACTCAGTCGTATGTACATGAAGGTCGATCAAAGGATTGCGTCCAGGGTCTTACGCAGAAGCAAACCCAGTTCTTCCAGCTTACTCCCCTAGCTGGCCGCGTCGTGCATGCAGGGGCGGCGGATCGAACTCGAACTCGAATGTTTGACCGGCAGCCGTCACGCGCAGCATGCCCCGGCCGAACGAACGGCCGGACCTCGGGAAGAAGACCGCGCCATCGGTGGAGTCGCCGGGGCGCAACCGGGTCTCGACAAACGCGATGGCGGAGGCCGCAGCGGCGGCTTTCAGTTTGGAGGAGGAGACTTCAGCCAGCGCCGAGCGGCGCCGTTGCTCGTAGCCGTTCGTCGACCGGAACCGGACCAGCCCATACAGCCCCATCTCGTATGTTGACGTGAGTTTGATAACGTCGTTGCGTCCCGCCTTCTTCAGGAGCCGCCCCACGACCGAATCCGCCGTAGCGGCTCGGACCACCGTTCCGTCCTTGCGGTGATAGTAAAAGTCCTCCGGCCGCACCGTAAAGCTGGAAGCCGCTCCGTTCGAAGCTGCGACCTGAAGAACCGAGTAATCTCGCATCTCGACGGGCAGGAACGAGAACATGATGGTGATCCCGTTCTTCGAGAGCGTCTGGTACTTCAAGCCGCCCGATTCAAACTCAATCACCTGCGCCGATACTAGACCGGCTACAAATAGAAACACCACCAGTAAGCGCAGGGACATAACCAACACCATCATACCGAGATCCGGTTTCTCAGGTTGCTTCATGCGGCAAACGTCCGGTCGAAGAACTCCCGTGTACGGGTTTGAATCTGGAGAATTTCCGCATCGAGCGACTGGTCATGGAGGTGGGCGGGCGTCCAGCGGGAAATCAGTTCGACAAGGTTTTGCAATTGTGCCTGGGATTTCGGCAGATCTCCCTCGGCGTGGCCCGTGGAGACGCGCAAACCGTGGTCGAGGGCACGGTAAAAAATCGCCGCATCACGAAGAAAATCGGCGTCAGCCCGTTCGAGGTGTCCCATTTTCTCGACAATGTCGATGCGCGCGGGGGTATTCAGCACCTTGTAGAAGATGCCGGCACTCTTCAAGCGCAAATACATCAGCGCGAAGTCGATGTCATAGTAGCCGCCGTAGCCCGCCTTCAGCGGATTCCCGGATCCCTGCTCCTTCTCGACCCGGGCCCGCATTTGCGCGAGCAACTTCCGCGCGCGGCCACTCTGGCCGTAGCGGCGCCAGTCCACATCCTGCAACGCGTGCAGGAACTCCGTGCCAGTCTCGATATCGCCCGCCACTGCGCGCGACTTCATGTACGTGATGCCTTCCCACGCCTCGGCGTGCGCGCTGAAATAGTCCGTGTAACTGCTCTCAAGCTGCACGAGAGCGCCCGCACGGCCATTGGGGCGCAGGCGCGTATCGACCGGAAACATCACGCCATAGCCCGTATAGGAAGTGATGATGTCTATGATGCGCCGGGCAACGAGCGTCCAGAACCGCAACTCGGCGGCTTCGCTGTCCGGCAGCATGAACACAAGGTCGGCGTCGGAAGCGAGGTCGAACTCACGCATCCCGAGGCGCCCCAGTGCGACCACAACCATCTGCCCCTCAGCTTTGTACCCGGAGGTCGCCGGCGGATGCGACGCCAGGACGTGCTGAAGCGCCATCCGGTAAGCGGCCTGAACGACTGCATCAGCGAGGTCCGATGTGTCAGCCAGTGTCTCGAAAATGGGTGTCTGAAGACAGATGCTCTCCGCCTGGATGCGAAACATCGCCCGGCTGAACGATCGCCGCAGATCGTCGAGATCGACAGTATGGAAGGCTATCTCCGAATACGGAGTTCGCTTGTCCGGCTCCTCCTGGAGCCGTTTCAATTCGACAATCAGGTCCGGAGTTCGAACGAGCTGATCGGAAAAAAACGGGCTGTGGTCAAAAAGGTCGAGCGCGTACCCCGAGAGCGCCGGATTGCTGTCCAGCCACTCCAACCACTCGTCGTTCTGCATCACAGCTTCCAGAAAACGTTCGAAATGAAGTTGCCCCCGCCGAAGTCCCTCACGTGAGAGGGTCGCGGCCAGCCGGGGCGCCCGCTGGTCGAGGAAGCGAACCAGGTTGCTCGTACCGGATTCGGTAAACGCTAGAGTCTCAGGCTCAAACAAGGGCAGTTCGGAGCCAGCGCACGGCGTCGCCGTATAGTACACAGGCTGCTGGGCGTGAATCACTCGCTCGTAGATTTCCTTGACCTCTTCCAGGTGTGCATTCAACTGCCCCAGCAGCGCCTGTCCCGACGGTTCAGCGCCGAGTTGTGCCGACGGCATCTTCCGGGCGAGAACATCCAGTTCCAGGGAATCGGAAGGCAGCGTATGCGTCTGCCGGTCTTCGTCGAACTGGAGCCGGTGCTCCAGAGCCCGGAAGAACTCGTATGCCGAAGCCAGGTGGGAATACTCGGTATTCGAGAGCAGGCCCTTGTCATACAGCCGCGAGAGCCCGCGAAGCGTTCCCCCCAGCCGCACCCAAGGCTCCCGTCCACCGTGCAGGCGTTGGAGGCACTGCACCAGGAACTCTATATCGCGTATGCCACCAGGGGCCAGCTTGATGTCCAGGTCGGCGCTCCGCCGGGCCGCCAGCTTCTCCGTAATGCGCTCACGGGTCGCGGAGACGGCCTCGACCGCCCCGAAGTCCAGGGTGCTCGCGTAGATCAACGGCTCGACAAAATTGAGCAGTTCCCGCCCGAGCCGCCGATCCCCCGCGGAGACTCTCGCCCGTATGAGCATCTGGAGTTCCCAATCGCGAGCCCGGCCGCTGTAATACTCACGCGCACCATCGAGTGAGATGCAGATCTCGCCGAGGCGTCCGTCGGGACGCAGCCGGAGGTCGACGCGATAGCACTTGCCTTCCGGAGTGTATGTACTCAGCAGTTCGGTCAGCCGGTTGGCGACTTTCTTATAGAACTCCTTGTTCGCAATCTGCTCGGGTCCACTGGTCTCGCCGGGTCCGGCGTACAGGAACATCAGGTCAATATCGGAGCTGTAATTCAGCCCCTGGCCGCCGAGCTTACCCAGAGAGATGATGGCGAAATTGCATTCGACCAGTTCGCCTCCCTCAGCCGGACAACGCGGCACGCCATAGCGGCGGACTAAGTCAGCGCGAATGCGGCGGTACGCCACTTCCAAAATGGAATCTGCCAGGTTTGAGATTTCTTCAACAATCTCGGCGAGGTTGGCAAGCCCCATCACATCGCGCAAGAGTATGCGGAGCAGTTGCTTCCGTCGAAAGATCGCCAGGGTGACCGGCGACGGAACGTCTTCTGCGTCACCCAGCAACCCATCGAGGCGGCGCTCGTATTCCTCAGCCGGAATGGCGCGGTCCAGGTCGCCGGACTTCAGGATTTCGTCCATCCACGACGGCTCACGAAGAACAGCTTCGGAGAGGAACCGGCTGTAAGAGAACACCGCTACGAGAGACGTAAGGCCGGAGTCGGTGCCGGTAATTCTCGCAAAGTCGTCAGGATGCTGGTCTGCCATCCGCTCCAACAAGTGGAGGACTTCATCCGGGTCCGGAGACGACGCCAGCAGGAAACGAAGCTTCGGCCTGACTAGATCAGAGACCGCCTGTGAAACACGGGTAATCTGTTCCGCCGCGCGAATGGGGTCGCGGAAGTCTACGTGGTCCAGCAATCGTTCCATGCGAGTCAGTCAGATTATAGCGAATGCAGGCGGGAGAGCACGCGCGACAATGCAGCGGTCAAACTCAGGCGGGAGAGACACGGCGGGGCAAAAAACAGGGGATAACCGCCTTTTCAATCTCCGGAACCCAGTGGAGAGTCGGAGAGCAGCTATCCCCCAAAAGGAGCGCGACTATCTAGATGTCGTAGTACAGCGCGAACTCGTACGGATGCGGACGCAGCCGGATCGCTTCGGCCTCAGCCCTGCGCTTGTAACCGATGAAGCTCTCAACCATTTCCTCGGTGAAGACATCGCCCTTGAGCAGGAACGCGTGGCTGTCTTCGAGGCAGTCGAGCGCTTCGTCGAGAGATCCCGGCATGGAGGGCACGCCCTTCATTTCCTCAGGCGACAGATCGTAGATGTCCTTGTCGAGCGGTTCGCCCGGATCGATCTTATTGAGGACGCCATCGAGACCGGCCATTGTCAACGCCGCGAATGCGAGGTACGGGTTGCAGGACGGATCCGGAGGACGGAATTCAACACGCTTGGCTTTCGGGCTCGCCGAGTACATCGGGATGCGGACCGCAGCCGAACGGTTACGCCGCGAGTAGGCGAGGTTGACCGGCGCTTCATAGCCGGGAACCAAGCGCTTGTAACTGTTGGTAGTCGGAGCGATGATCGCTGCCAGCGCACGAGCGTGCTTCAACAAGCCACCGATGTACCACATGGCCATCTGGCTCAGTCCGGCATAGCCGTCGCCGGCGAACAGGGGTTTGCCATCCTTCCAGAGGCTCTGGTGAACGTGCATCCCGCTGCCGTTGTCACCGAACAGCGGCTTCGGCATGAAGGTTACGGTCTTGCCGTACTGGTTGGCGACATTCCGCACGATGTACTTGAACAGCATCATGTTGTCGGCCGACTTGACCATGGCGTCGAACTTCTGGTCGATTTCGGTCTGGCCGCCCGTGGCCACCTCGTGGTGATGGCACTCGATGTCGAGCCCGCACCGGATCATCGTTTCGACCATCTCGGCGCGCAGATCCTGGTAATGGTCAGTCGGCGGCACCGGGAAGTAGCCTTCCTTGTAACGCGGACGATAACCGAGATTGTCCGCCTCCCGGCCTGAGTTCCACCGGCCCTCTTCAGCGTCGATAAAATAGAAGCCGCTGTGCTCGTTCTGATCGAACCGTATGTTGTCGAAGATGAAGAATTCGGCCTCGGCGCCGACGTAAACCGTGTCGGCGATGCCGCTGTTCTTCAAGTGCATCTCGGCCTTCTTGGCGATCCAACGTGGGTCGCGCTCGTAATGCTGGCGCGTGATCGGATCCACCACATCGGCGAGCATCACCACAGTCGCATGCTCCGTGAACGGATCCATGACCGCAGTCGTGGAATCCGGCAGCAGGAGCATGTCGCTCTCATTGATCGCCGCCCAACCGCGGATGCTCGAGCCATCAAAGCCAAACCCTTCCTCAAAAGACTCTTCGGTAAGCTGGGTGATGGGATAGGAGACATGATGCAAGATCCCCGGCAAGTCCGTGAATCGCACATCAATCTCTTTGGCGTCGTTCTTCTTTGCAAACTCCAATACTTCTTTAGGGGTCATCTAAGCTCTCGATCCTTCCTGGACGGATACAATGACAAGTGGATTGCCGAGGACTCCGGCACGTGCAAATTTCGCCTCCAGAATAACGTGGGGGTTCTGGAGGGTCAAATAGAAAAAATTGATCGGCACGAAAAGCAAAACAGGGCCCACGAACAGGTAAAGGCAATTGGCGGAACAAATCAGCTTGCAGTTCATTTCTGAGCGCCGGATCTTCACGGTCGGCGAATTGAATGCCGCCATCCGGATCCTGTTCGACTCAGAATTTCAGGATATTTGGGTCGCCGGGGAGATTTCGGGAGTCCGGCTTGCCGCGAGCGGGCACTATTACTTCACCTTGAAGGATGAAAGCTCGCAGCTCCGTTGCGTCTGCTACCGGACCACCGCTCGATACCTGCGGTTCAAACCGCAGGACGGCATTGCGGTGTTGGCGAGGGGCCGCGTGGATGTTTACGCGGCTCGCGGTGAGTACCAGTTGCTCATCGAAACACTCGAGCCGCAGGGCTTTGGTGCGCTCCAGTTGGCCTTTGAACAGCTCAAGAAGAAGCTCGCTGGGGAGGGCCTGTTCGAAGCCGGCCGGAAACGTCCCCTCCCGAAATTGCCTGGACGCATCGGCGTCCTCACATCGCCGAAGGGAGCCGTGATTCGCGACATCCTGAATGTCCTCGCGCGGAGATTTTCCGGCATCCACATCCGCGTCTACCCATCGCTCGTGCAAGGCGAGGGTGCGGTGGAAGAAGTCGTGCGCGGAATCGACTACTTCAGTGAATCGGGCTGGCCGGACGTGGTGATTGTCGCGCGTGGCGGGGGATCAATGGAGGATCTCTGGACGTTCAACGAAGAGGATGTCGCCCGAGCCATTGCGCGCTGTTCAGTGCCGGTCATCTCCGCGATCGGGCACGAAACCGACTTCACCATCGCGGACTTCGTGGCGGACCTGCGCGCTCCAACGCCCTCGGCGGCGGCTGAGCTTGTGATCGGCACGAAGCGGGAACTCTTCGACACCTTGGAATCCGCCCGTGCGCGACTTGAACAAGCCATAAGGTATCGGACTACGGACGCTGGACGGAGGCTGCATCAGCAGGGCATCGGACGCGCATCGTCAACCGTGCACCGTCTGATCGGACGGGCGATGCAGCAGGTGGACGACCTCGTGTACCGGCTTCGTGAGGGTACAAGGTCGAAGCTTTCCCAATACGGGCGCGCGCACCGGGCGCAAGACGAGAGTCTGCGAAAACTGGACTTGCGCCTGCGACTGACGGCCTCGTGGCGGCGTCTCGAACCGGCAAGAGCGAACCTCGCCCGGCACATTGAGAATCAGATCGCCATGCGCCGTGGGCGTCTGGACACACTGAATGCCCGTCTCTCGCAGTTGAGTCCCGTGCTTATTCTCGAAAGGGGCTACGCGATCGTGGAGGACCAGTCCGGCCGGATTGTGAAAGATGCCGCGACAGCGCCGTCTGGCACTACCATCGGTGTGCGGCTGGCGCGCGGCCGGCTCCTGGCGGACGTCACCAAATCGGATCGAAACGCCTGACCGGCCTGCGCGGAACGCTTACTCTAACCTGTAGTTCGGAGCTTCCTTGGTGATAATGACGTCGTGGACGTGGCTCTCACGGAGCCCGGCCGACGTCAGCCGGACAAACTTCGCCCGCTCCTGCAGTTCGGCGATAGTGGCGCAACCACAGTAGCCCATTCCGGCCTTCAACCCGCCGACCAACTGGTAGACCATGTCCGCAATCGGTCCCTTGTAAGGCACGCGTCCTTCAATGCCCTCGGGAACCAACTTTGCGCTGGGTTCCTGCCCATAGCGGTCTGAGCTGCCGTGCACCATGGCAGCCGCCGAACCCATGCCGCGGTAGCTCTTGAAGGTACGGCCCTGATAGAGGATCGTCTCACCGGGGCTCTCGTCGGTTCCCGCAAACAGACTGCCGATCATCACCGCATCGGCTCCCGCCGCAATGGCTTTCGAGATGTCGCCGGAGAACTTGATGCCTCCGTCGGCGATCAGCGGTACGCCGGTTCCCCGGCTGGCGCGCGCTGCCTCTGAAATCGCGGTGATCTGCGGCACGCCGGCTCCTGAAACGATTCTGGTCGTGCAGATGGATCCCGGGCCGACACCAACCTTGATCCCATCAACCCCAAGAGCGATCAGGTCACGCGCACCTTCGAAGGTCGCCACATTCCCGGCGATCAATTGAACTTCCGGCATGGCGCGTTTGATGGCCACGATCACTTCCATGACCCGCTGAGTGTGTCCGTGGGCCGAATCGATCGCCAGCAAATCGACCTTCCGGGCCACCATCTCCTGTGCGCGTTCCAGGAAGTCTTTGCCGGAACCGATTGCCGCCCCCACCCGAAGGCGGCCCTGATCGTCTTTCGCGGCGTTTGGATACTTCAGTTTTTTCTGAATGTCCTTGACCGTGATCAGACCCTTGAGGTTGTATTTATCGTCTACGACAAGCAGTTTTTCGACCCGGTGCTTGTGGAGAATCTGCCCCGCCTCCTCCAGAGTGGTGCCGACGGGAACCGTAATGAGGTTTTCCTTCGTCATCACATCGGAAATGGGCAGGTCGTAGCGGGTTTCGAACCGGAGATCGCGGTTGGTCAGGATGCCAACCAGTTTGCCGCCTTTGACGACCGGAACGCCGGAGATACGAAAGCGCTTCATGACTTCCAGCGCATCGCTGATCTTTTCGTCCGGCGACATGGTGACCGGATCGACAATCATCCCACTCTCACTGCGCTTTACACGATCGACTTCCTCGGCTTGCCGTTCGATCGGCATGTTCCGGTGGATGATGCCGATACCACCCTGCTGAGCGAGCGCGATGGCCATGTGTGACTCGGTCACGGTGTCCATCGCGGAACTGACAATCGGGATATTGAGCGCGATTTTGCGGGTCAGCCATGTCCGTGTATCCACCTGCGACGGGAGCACGGAACTGCGGG
>JBDKSR010000804.1:0-1877 GCA_039680545.1 Bryobacteraceae bacterium
AATGCCTCCCTCTTCGGTACTTTCCGCTCGTATTCAGGGTCGCCAGGGGCTCTTGGGGCCTCTGGCATCGCACCCTCCCCGATACTTTCCTCGCGCGCATTAGGGGTCCCGGGGGCTGGTTGACGAATGGGGTCTCGCGCTCGTCAAGGTCGTTGGTCCGCAAAAAAGCCCCACCTCATCGAGAAGTGGGGCCCGTGGACCGTCAAGGATGATCAAAGCCTTGCGGTGCGCGATAGCGGAGCATCAACGGCGCACGCTTGCGACTACTCTGAGTATTAGGATGGGCAAAATTTGCCGTCAAGCCTATACTGCACCTTCATAGGAAGCCTTATTTTGTAATGGGATGTCCCGACCTGTCGTACACTCCGGCCGCGGCTTTGCCCTCGACATGAGTTCTTGGCTCAAATGCTCCATCCAGCGGTCGACTATCGGCGCTCGCTTGAATGCCATGCGCTTCGCCTTGGCCAGGTACCCCGACTCAGGGGAGACTCGGGGCATGCTCATTATCGTGTCGAGCTTCACGCCAGAGAACTCGTAGTACTCTTCCATCAGGAGCGGCGGGAGTCTGGCTGCGTCTTCCATCGAGCAGCACCAATAGAGCGGCGCCCCGATTTTGAGATACCTGTCAGCCTGAAGCCGGTCCTGGGATCTCGGGTCGCGCTTGCACTCCACGATAGCCACGACTGCATCCATCGGTCTGTTGAATACTGCGATGTCCAGCCGGCCAACTGGAGTTGTCAGCTCAAGGAAAACCGGGAGGCCGATCTTCCTAGCCTGATGGTAGAACTCAGCCTGAAACAGCGCCTCGCTTTTCGTTAAATCCCCCGCCGTCATAGTCTATCCCGCTTCCCGTTGTCTTAGCCAGCGGCCGCTCACCACTCATTCGGCAGGTGACGCCGTTGAAATTCACTTCCTGACCATCCGCACCTTCAGGTCCTGTTCGTCGGTCTTGACCGTCTTGAACCGGTGCCCGTTGATCCAGAGGTGGTCGTGCATCATGCAGAACAGGGTGGCCATCTGCTCTCCGGTGATCCCGGAGATCGAGATATCGCCGATCTGGATTCCGTAGTCGTCCATCTCCAGGCCGTCGATGTGTGCTTGGCCGCCGTAGGTCGAGACCCCGGCATCGCTGTCGTGGATTGTGATGTGTGCGCTCATGTTGAAATTCACTCGCCCCTCACCCAGCTAGCCACTCGTCGCCAGCCTGAACCCCAGGGCTTCGCCGCTTCGTTATCGCAGCGCTCTGGCGCCACATCATCGCCGTCGATCTTGAGTGTGCGCAGGTCGCCATCGAGCACCTTGCCGTAGCCGAGTTGGTAGATTGCGATGATCATGGCTTAATCCGCGTTCATGACCACTATCGGCGTGACAACATTCTTGTGGTACTTGTCCATCTCGGTTCGCAGCTCGATGGCATTTGTGACTACCGGAACGATCTGACCCTCCCACTCATAGGCTACTGGCGTATCCTCCGGAAACTTCGACAGGTGGGCTATCAGCTCTCCGACAGTCGCGGTATCTGGGCGGTATAGGGTT
This sequence comes from Bryobacteraceae bacterium, assembly GCA_039680545.1. Lineage (GTDB taxonomy): Bacteria > Acidobacteriota > Terriglobia > Bryobacterales > Bryobacteraceae > JAEHDI01. The sequence continues at coordinate 1,537 of JBDKSR010000804.1, forward strand.
CCGTTCGGAAATCTGGCGTATAGCTGCTTCATTTCAGGCTCTCCGCCCTCTCCGCCCGATGCGGCAGCACCTTCAGCTTCGCCCGCTCGTAGGCAGTGATCTGATACCTACGAAGGAGTGCGTTAATCGCCGCGAGGTCCGCGATCGTCCCCTCGCCCGGCTCGGCAATGGGCATCGGTGTCACTCGCTTGAGCTTGGCATCATCCCGCGCCGCATACGCCCCATTCATCCAGGCGATCTCCGTCATCCGGCGCGCGAAGTGCTCAGTCTCCTCGCCTGGCTTCGGCGGCATCCCGCTCCCCTCTTCGTTCCACCAGCGCTCGAAGGCTTCTTTGTCTTGG
>JBDKSR010000805.1:0-10798 GCA_039680545.1 Bryobacteraceae bacterium
CGTCGTGAATGGCGGTCCGAACGGCAAGCGACGCCACGACACCATCGTCCCGAGAGACGACGGCTCGCATGCCGTTCGGAAGGGTACTGAGTATTGATGTGGCGTTCGGCATCATGCCGGAAGTTACTCCGTGACCAGCACGCAGCTGGCGGATCCGTTGGTTACAGCCGTCGGCGTCACGGTGACGCGCATGTAGCGGCTGACGCTGTTCGGCCGGAACTTCATCGTCGCGAACCCGGCCGCGTTGGTGAACGCCCAGGCGGCCACACCGTCCGAATTTGTCCAGGTGGTGTACGTGCCGTTTGTCGTGGCGCACGTGGACACGCTGAAGGACAGAATGGATCCCTCCACCGGCGTGGCGTTATAACCGAAGACCAGACACCCGTTCCCGATCAGGCCGGCGATTTCGATTCCGGTCGTCGATGAATTGGTGACTGTCGCTGCATTCACCGCCGTCGGCTGCAGCAGCGTTGTGTAGTTCTTGCTCGTGTACTGGTCGAACCCGGCGAAAGCCACCAGGGTTCCGACAACAGCCACGCCAGCCGCGATTGCGATCTTGCGAAACATGGGCATGTCTCCTCTGCTCTGAAGAGCGGCGACCGGCTATCCACCGGCCGCCGCCGCTTCATATTCTTGAACTCAGACGTTTACGTGGCGGCCGGGAACTTGCTCGACCACCCGAACGCCGGCAGGTACCGGAAGCCGACGTCCACGGACTGCAGGGCCACGACGCGCAGGGCGCCGCGGGTGCTGAGGCTGTACGGGTCCAACGTGAGGTCGAGGGCGCCCCACATGGCCAGGACCATGGAGTCCCATCGGCCGGCGAACGCGTACTTGCTGGTCAGGCTCGTGGTCGTCTCGGCCACGAGGTCGGCCAGGTACTTGACGCCCTTGTCTTCGACAGCGGCGGGCACAGCGCCCGTGGTGCCGACGCGACCGAGGGTCTTGAAGTACCGGAACGCCTTGGGACGGAGCGCCCACTTGAACAATCCATCGACGTTCGCTTCCTCGATCAGGCCCAGCATGGCTTCCGCTTCGGCGTAGGTCGGCGAGCCGTCGCTCGAGACCGTGGCTTCGGTGATGGCCGCATAGCCCTGGTAGCCGGCGGACAGCGCCGTGGCCAGGCCGGTGGGCTGGTTGTTCGCGCCGGTGCCGTGGAACGCGCCGGTCTGAATGGTTCTGGCGATGGAATCAACCAGATCGTTCATGACCAGCATGTCCGCACTGGGCGTGGACTGCAGGAGCAGCTGCCGGCTGATGTCGGTGTACGCGCCGACGGTCCGGGGCGTGACCTTGATCTGTCCGACAGTCAGCGTGCCAGCCGTGGCTGCCGTGGTCTCATCGACCCAGCCGCCCGAGGCGGTGCCGCTCTGCTTCGGGATCAGCACGTCGCCGACCAGGCCGGGCAGCATGGTGACGCCCAACTTGGCGAGGATCAGCTTCGCGCGCAGGTAGTCGATGAACAGCTCGGGACGCAGGTCCTGGGCCACGACATTGCTACCGGTTCCGGCGATGTTGAACTCGCGGGCGATCCTGCCGTTGTGGTCACGGCGGACCAGATCCCACGGAATGCACAGGCCGCGGGGCTGATACGTCTCGCCACCTTCGGTCGCCCGGATCAGCCGGACTGATTCCTGCGACACTTCGCGCTCGAGGCCGTCGTCGAACTTCGGCAGATCGAGGCCGGGGTTCATGGACTTGGCCAGACCCATGATGGCGCGAAGGAAGCTGAACTTGACCAGCTTCTCCGCGGGCACGTTGTCGGAGACCTGCGCACCGCGCTTGATCTCGTTGACGGGCTTCGCGGCCTTGTCGGCGTCGGCTTTCGCCTTGGGGCCGGCGTAGTCACGCATGACCATGTCACGGAAGTCCGACAGGGACTTGCATTCGGTCAGGTGACGGGTGACGATTTCCTGCGGCACGCTGTAGTGCGCTCCCATCGCAACGATGTCGGCGACTTCTTTGCCGCGGGCGATTTCCTTCTGCTTCTCCTGGGCGGCCAGTTCTTCGGGCGTCATAGACTTGCTCCTTACCACCGGCTTTGCCGGGGCGGGTTGTTTTCCGGACTCCGTTGTGGGCCCGGGGTTGGTCGATTCAGGCTGAGCGGCCGGCGTGGCGTCGTTCGACCGGGCGACGCCCACCTTCGGATCCGCGCGCACGTCCACAATCGCGGCCGCGAGAGGGGTCCAGCGGGCAGCCCGTATCACCGGGATGCCATCCTTTTCGCCGTCCAACACGAGGTCCTTGTCGTCCCAGTCTCCTTCCACGGAGATGTCACGACGAACCCCGCTCTCCACGTCGCGCATGAGGACCTGTGCCCGTTCCGATGCGCTCCAAACAATCTTGTCGCCGCCGAGCTTGTGGTCCCGCACGTAGGCAGGAAGAAGCCGGCCGCAGGTGTCGCCGTAGTGGCCATCGCGCAGCACGACACCGTCCTTGGTCCAGTCGCCCTGAATGGCTCCGTCGGCGTGCGACAGCACCACGTAGGCGCGCTGCCAGGTCTTGTTGAAGTACACGAAGGACATGACGGGCTGCTCGCTGGACACAGAGACCCAACCGGGCGTTTCCGCTTTACCATCCTTGGCCGGAGTTCCGGCTTCGCGGGTGATGCTGAATTGCGCCTGCAGCGGCGCCTGTTTCTTTCCGTCACGTTCGATAAGCATGGTTGCTCTCCGCTTGCTGCCGGACCGGGCCGACTATTTATTCTTTCCGGCTTTCCCTGAGCGCTTGGCCGGTTCCTGTTCCTCGCTGGACTCCGGAGACTCTGGATCGTCCTGGGGCTCTTGGGGCGGAGGCACGACCGGCGGCACAGGCGGAGGCACGACCGGCGGCACAGCGCTCGGGGCCTTGGCGGGGGCCACCTGTTTGATTACCGGGATCTGGCCGCCGTCTTCGACTTCGGCAAATGACGGATGCTCGAAGACGATGCCAACTGATTCCAGGCCGTAGGACACGTCGCGGTACCGGCGCAATTCCTTCGCGCCATCCGGTACGCCCTTGAGCTTCTTCAGTTCGGCAGCCAATGCCGCGACGCCAAACTGACCCGCCTCGATTCCAACCAGCTTCAGTACTGCCAACCGCTTCTTCATTTCTCGTCTCCTTTGTCGGCCGGTTTGTGTTCGGCCTTGTTTCCGTCTTTCGCTTCTGCAGTCGTCTTCTTGGCCAGACTGGTCTTGCCCTCGAACCGGTCGGCGATGGGTGTGCCGTCTTCGTCCTTCATCTCCTGTCGGACGGTGGCCAGATTGGCGGTGCGGTCTTCGCCGGCCTCGGCAGCCAGGGCGGTGTCGGTGGTGACGGCGTGCTTGACGGCCCATTCGTTGTACGCGACTTCGCCGTTGAGATCGTAGGCCGGCCATCGACGACCGCGCCACGTGGCGGAATCGAATCGAGCCCGCTTGGCAAACGGAAGTGGAGACTGGCCCGAGGAGAGGTACATCGAGAGCCAGCCGCGCGGGCTGCTGAACAGGGGACCCATCATCAGAACTTGAATCATGTGCTGCTTGACCTTCCAGCTCTCGCGATCCTCAAGCGAGGCCAGGCGGCCGGCGTTCATGTTGACGTTGGACGGATCGTTGGCCAGGGAGTGGTACGCGGTCTCCAGTCCGCCGGCAATGCGCCGGACAAGCTCCATGTGGAACGGAGGATAGACGCTGTTCGGTGCGGTGGGCGGGGCTTCCTTGTACTCGTATCCGCGCGGGGCGACGCGAGCCTCGCCGGGTTCGACGGTCTGTTGGAACTGCGCCTTTGTGTCTTCGTCTTCTGGGTCCGCCACTTCGCTGGGGTCGGTGGCGCCATCGCGCATCTGCCAGGTGCCGACGTTCATGGACTGAATGCGAGCTTTGATGACTTCGGCTTCGTCGTAGCCATACAGCATCTTGATGGCCCTGAGCACGCAGGCGACCAACGGGAAGCCGCGCGTCTGGCCTTCGTAGTCTTCGCTGTAGACGTGAATGATCAGGTCGGCCGGGATGTAGACCTTGTCCCCGGACCAGAGACCGGTCGCGAGTTGAACGGTGTAGAACCAATAGCCGAGCGTGCGCCCCCAGCTGTTGACGTGCACGCCGTTGTAGACCTGAGTGCCGTCCTTGTTCTCCACAGAGTATTCCAGCGCGAGCGAGTCCGGACGGATCCGCGCGAGCGAAAACGCAAACGGATTTTCCGGGTAGCCGAATCCGGGCAGCATGCGGAACAGCGCCTCGCCCTCGCGGTGCCAGTCGATAACGGCCGCCCACTCCATCATCACGAGGTCCTTGCGGCCGGCCGCGTCGACCCATCCGGGCTTGGATGCCCAGCGGTCAAAATCGCGCTGAAGGATTTCGTTTGCCATGCGGTCGGGCCGCTTCGTCCATTCGCCGGTCTTGGAATCGCGACCCCAGTCAGCAACGTCCATGACCAGCTGAATGCCATCGGCGCCGATTATGTTGTTTCGGCAGATCGCGCCCCACCGGTGCAGGTACGGATCGTTCTTCCACATCTCGCGCGAGCGATTCCGCACGATCCGCAGTTGATGCCGGATGTCCCACTGATTGACTCCGTAGTCTCCGTACCAGCCCTCGGTGTGGCGGTCCTGCCGGGCGGCATCGTAGCCGCGGGCGAATGCGCGGCCGGCTTTGACCATCTGGCCCATGGACATTCCTTGCAGCTTGGGCGCTGGAGGAGTGGATCGTTTGAGTGGCCACAATCGCATGATCAGCTTCCTCCGTTCGGCAGGGTGGGACCGTAGCAGGGAGCGGCATAGCAGTTATCCTGGGGCGTGTGGATCTGGATGCGGTACACGCCGCCGTTTCCGCCGGCCTTCCCGATCTGCGCGTTGACGAGGCTCAGGTACTTGGCCTCAAGCTCGACCAGCTGCCGGCTGTCCATGTACTGCAGCTGGATGCCATCGATGACGATGGTGCGCTGGCCGTCCACCGCATAGCCGGCAATGACGGCTCGGATGCTGGCGAGGATGGTCATCTCGGCGGTGGTGACGCGCGGGTTCCAGAGCACGGTGAGCGCGCCGCGCTCGGCAACGTAGACAAGCGGAGTCGTTCCGGTGCCAGTGGCTTCGATGATGTAGGACTTCTTTCCGCCACGCCAGAGCGCGGTGGTGGCTGCAGGAATCGTCAGGCTGAAGTCATTGGTCCCGGTGCCGTTCGTGCAGGCAACGTCTGCGTCTTTCCCGGCCTCACCGAAGACAATGCACTTGAGCGTCCAGCTCGCGGAGCGGGGATAGTCGGTGTATTCGAGCGAGAGCGGCCCGAGCGTCTCGCCGGCCTGAACTTTCGACACCTGATCGAACAGAGTGCTTACCATGCCCGAGATGATGGCACAGAAGCCGTAAAGTCGTCATTCTACCGGTAGCAAAAAGCGATAGGTCGTAAAACGCGACAAATAGCGTCACTTTTGGGATAGGACCGCCGTCTTTTTGAGCGAGCCCTGGCGGGGCTGGATCTGCCCGAAAGAGATCATCGTCTCTTCGCTGTGGATCACCACGCGCGGGGTGCAGGCCTCGCAGACGTAGCGGCGGCGCGTGACCTCGGTGTCCCGGTCGTAGACGTTTTCCACGCTGGCCAGCTTTCCGCACTTCGGGCAGATCATTTCCTTGGCCTCCCCAGCGTGACATTTGCCCAGAAGCATGTTCGACACATTCCGGTTTTGTGCCAGTCGCAATCCCTACAGGGTTTCAAGTCTCGCGGATATTTCCTCTTCGACTTCCATCGGATCGCGTCGTATCCGCGTTCGTAAGCCCCTGGCCGGCCCGGCCGCCGCGTGCTGCCTTTGCCGTTGCTCATGGTTCACCACCTTGTTGCGAAGTTTGCGCGCCGGTACTGGCGCGGCTTAACGCGTTCCATGTCCTGTGTCGGTTGGGCCGGGATTGGCGGGACCTGAGTCCGCGTCGCTTCCGGTTGCACCTTCTCCGCGCGCTGCCGATCCTTACGCGCTTGTCTTTCCTGTCTCCTTCTCTTTGCGGAATCATCCGCCGCGTCCGGGCGGATGCCCATGGTTGAGAGCAACGCGGCGGCGCCGGCAACAACGTCGCCCGCTTCGTTGCGGCCGGTCGTCTTCCAGACGGCCTGCGTCTTCCCGTTCTTTTCCTGTGTGCCCTCCAGAACGTCCGCCGACGCCTCCTGGGCAAACTGTGCGTGGGTCATCCGGCCGGCGCCAGAGAACAGGCATAGGCTACCCGGCATGCCTATCGGGATCAGCCAGCCGCGCTGCGTGATCATGTGCCAGGCGTGGGAGTCCCACTGCATCATCTGTTCTCGGTCCGGGCTCATGAACCGCACATCGGCAAGGTGTCCGCGGCGCTTGATCGTCTGCCGGCGGTACGGCTCTCGGTACGTGGCGCTGGCGAAACCCTTGGCCGCGTAGACGGGTGGGGGATTGTGCCGGGCCATGAGCAGCTTGCATGCGGCGTGGACCGTGGCCGCCCACCTTGACCCGCAGTCAATGGCGATGGCACTCAAGCTCTTTGCGTAGGGCGTGGACAGCAGCATGGCGACAACCGACTCGCAGGCCTTGTAGATGGCGATCTCGAGCGCCTGCTTCGCGCCCTTCTCCTGCCAGACCGGCTTGCCCTTGCCTGGGGTCCACCATCCGTAATCGATCACGGAGTACATCGGCACGTTCGACGCCGATAGAACGCACCACGCCGCCGCGTGGTAGTTCAGGTCCACAAAGGCGACGGTGCCCGCGGCGTCATCCGGGATCTGGCCGCGCTGCAGCGTACCGACCTGCTTTCGGATCGCCTCAGCCGTCAGCGTGTATTCCGCCTCCGGCCGGTCGCTGACGGGTTCCTGTTGCTGCTCGCTGGCAAACGCACGCGGACCGAGGGTAAAGAAGTCGAGCATCGCGGAGTAGTAGGCGTCCGGCTGTCCTTTCTTTGAGTCGAACCTCGACAGCCACGAGACCTCCATTCCGGAGATCATCTGCTCTTTGTTGGCGAGATAGAACGCCACGGCTTTGCGCCCGCCGTCCTTCGCAACCGTTCCTTCTTGTCTAAGTATGTTCCAGTCGTCCCACAACCCCCACGACTGCGCATCGCCCGGATCGAAGCCAGTTGGCCAGGAGACGACGCGCGGAGTAACCTTCACGTTCCACTCGGGATCCTTCCGGTAGTGCGACACGACGCAGTCTTTGCCCTTGGTTGTCCCGCACATGATCATGGACAGTCTCATGTCTGGCCCGCCCATGCCTCCAATGTCGGCATCAACTTTGCGGATCGTCTTTTCAACAAGGACCGGGGAGCTGGCCGTTTTGTCGTCCTGTGGGTCGTCAATGAACACGATGGTGGGTCGGATCGTGCTTCCGTCCGGAGCGTCGAACGCCATTCCGAGCGGGTTGCCGTTGATGGTTGTGCTCCCAATGATCCCGCGCGACTCTGGCATAATGATCAGGCCATCGGACACGGCCATGCGGGCCCCGGTGTTCTCTCCTTTGTGAGCGCCCTCTTCCCAGGTCAGGGAAAGAAGTTTCTGGGCGATTCCCTTGCCGTGGCGGAAGGGGTCGCAAAACTCGGGATAGAGGTCCGCCAGGTCCTTGTTGTTGCAGAGGGCGGCCAACCAAAACCGAAAGGCCGCGTCCACGTTTCCGGATTTCCACGGGGCGTACACAGGGAACAGACTGCGCTCGGTAAACACGGAGAACAGAACAACGCCCATCACTGGCCGCGACTTGCCTCCGCCGCGAGGTGCAACGATAAGTTGGTTTGTTCCGTGCTCAATCGCATAGAGGCTGTCAGAGATAATGTCGCGATGGTAGGGCGCCCACGGCAAACTGAATCTGCGAGGGAAGAAGGTTTTTAGCCAACGGGGCGGATTCTTCTCAAGCCGCTTACGCAGGGCAACGTCTGCGCACTGGCGGACCGGCACGCGGTTATAGCGACTGATGCTGTCATGCTTCCGCTCCGCTCCGGACCGGGGCACTGCGGCTGCTACGTCGGGAAGTTCTTTCTCGAGTATAGCGTGCTCGTGCGCGGACAGCTTCTTTCCGTTCTTGGCGGCTGCTGCGATCAACGTATGTGCGGCCTTGCGCATTTTGTCTTTCACCTCGTCGGGCAGCGCGGTTGTCGAACAGATCGCTTCGTACTGCGCCGGCAGCAGGCGCTTGCGTTTGTTGATGCGGTCGCGGGCATCGCGTAACAAGACACCCTCGATGGCGTCGGGCGTCGGGCGTCGGGCGTCGTTGAGGTTTCTGGAGGGGGATTTGTCATGGCTCATCGGTCATAGTTTCTGCGTGGTGGCATCTGCAAGAAGTCGAACACCCATGGACGTTCACTGGCGACCCGGGCGAGGCCTCCAAGGCGATCGAGGGCGACGCGTACCGTCTGCAGGTGTGCTCGGTGTTTTACGGACAGGATGATTTCGCCTCCTCGTAGGTCGACCACGAAGCGGCGCCAGAGATCAAGGTTGGTGCGGCGAAGTATCCGATAGCACGAGGCGTCAAACTGAGCGCCGCCTCCACACCATATGCAGCCGATGGTAACGGCGCCGGCGGCGCGGGCAGGGTGTTCAATCAAGCGGTGTGCCTTCCTGTATCGGTTGATCATGCAGGCGGTCCACCCGGTCAACGGGTTGGCGGTCCAGCAGCGGGCCTCGCGGTGGTAGGAGATGGCCCCGTCGAGCAGGGACCGCATGCGGCGCAGTCGGTCGTCTTCCGCGCCCCGCATCCCGGTAAGCGCACAGCGCCAACCCTGCGCCGCGGCGTAGCGCCTGGATGGCCGCGTCTTCATGGCGTCGCAACACGCGGAGTTGTCGAGGCGGATGCCGAGTCCCGGGTTGCGCTGCATCCACTGCCGGCCGGCGAGCTTGCCAAGCATCGGCCAGCCGCGGCGGGTCCATTGGCGGATCAGCGGTGTGGTGCTGCGGATCGTGTGGACCTTGGCTCCGTAATGCGCGGCCACGGACCGGACGTGCTCGAGCGTGCCGGGGTAGTCGTTTTGTGCGTCGCAGTACAGCAGTGGAGGGCGGTGGGCGGTCTGGGTGTAGACGAGGTCCACAAGGACGGTGCTGTCCGTGCCGCCGCTGAACGCGATGTAACCAGGGGAGTGTTCAGCCAGGGCACGGTTGATGATGTCGAGGGTTTGCTTCATACCTGGACCTTCGCCTGCAGGAGCGCCGCCAGCGGGTTGCCCGCCGTCTCGGGGTCGAGGGCGTAGCGTTGAAGTTCGGTCACGAGGTCGGCCAGGTCCGGGTCGGACAGCACCAGCACCGTCCGGCCCGGGCCCGCCTGGACAACCACGGCGATGGCCTTGGTCAGCCGGTCAGGCGCTGTCGTGGCCAGGGCGTCGAGTCGGGACGTGAACGCGCGCAGGATTTCGTCACGCAGGCGGGCGGCGTCTAGCGTCCATTCCTGTTCCGCCTCGATGGCGTTGGCGAGGACCTGCACTCCGTCTGTCGGTTGGTTGGTCACAGGGTGCCTTCCAACTTCCCGGTGACTCCTGCGTTCGCCATGCGCTCAAGTGTGGCCGCGATCCATTTCGGCTCGAGGTCCATGCCGTAGCATCGGCGCCCGAGTTCCTCCGCGGCCAGGAACTGACCGCCTCCGCCCGTGAACGGTTCCACGACCAGTTCGCCGGGCTTCGTGTGGTTGAGGAGCGGGATTCGGAACAGGGGCGTCGGCTTCTGTGTTGGGTGCAGTCGTTCCTTGGCGGGCGTCCGGCCGATCTCCCAAGCCGTGCCCGCGGCCGTCTGGACTACGACTTCGTCACCGGCCGCGATCCGGATAAGTCTGGTCTTCCTGGCCTTCGGTGCCCGCGCGGACAGAAACACTAGGTCGCCTTCCCCGTTCGACAGCCTCACGCCACTGGCGATCGACAGCGACATGGTTGCCGGCGCGCAGGGCCTCACGCGCCAGACTGTGCTTTGCGCCCGGTCCCCGTACCACCGGCACGTCTCGCCGTCCTTCTGGGCGTAGAAAGCCGGCTCGGTCTGCCACTGGTAGTCCGCGTGTCCGAGCACGAGGCTGTCTTTAATCCATGTGACGTACTGCTTCTCCTGCAGCCCGGCCATCTGCAAGGCCAGATCAAAGTCACGTCGCGTTGAGGAAGCGTGCCAGATGTAGAACGCCGCGTCAGGGTCCGTGTGCTGAACGGCGAGTTTCAGCGCCGGGACCAGCAGCGACCGCAGGAGGTCGTCGTCCCGCTTGCTGTCGCCTGCAATCTGCTCCCACGGCTTGCCGTCGCCGCCAGCATAACTCACGCCGTAGGGCGGATCCGTGTGGCACAGGACCGCCCGTTCTCCGTTCATCAACCTCGCCCAGTGCGCCGGGTTGGTCGAGTCGCCGCACAGAAGGCGGTGCTGCCCGATGGCCCAGAGTTGCCCCGGGGTGGTTCCCCACTTCTTCCGCAATACCTCCGCCTTATCCTCGTCGATCGCGGAGTCAGGCTCATGGCTTCCGTCGTCCATCCCGTGGGGAACGTCCAGCCCGAGCGCTTCCAGATCCGGGATGTCCCAGTCTCCGGCCAGGACGTCGAAGTCCCACTCACCGGACGCCCCCTCGGGTGCATTGTCGATGATCACGAATCGCTTGCGCTGTTCCGAGGTCAGGTTGTCAGCCCGGACTACCCATGCGTCAGGTACCGTTGTCATGCCCAAGTGTCGGCACGCCCGGTACCGCTGGTTTCCGCCGAGTATCAGGTTGTCTGGGTCAATCACAATGGGACGCAGCGCCATGAACTCGGGATCGCGTCGGATGCTCTCACAGATCTTGGCAAACGCAGCGTCATCGATCGTTCGTGGGTTTCTTGGATTTGGTTTCAGGCTGGCCAGGTCGATGGTCATAATCGTGTCTCCGTTACTGTGTTATTTCAAGGTGG
>JBDKSR010000806.1:0-2402 GCA_039680545.1 Bryobacteraceae bacterium
GGACTTGAAGATGTCGGCGACCTCTCCACAGTGCGGACAGACAAATCCGCTCATGTTCTCGATTACGCCCAATACCGGCAAACCTAGCTGCTGGCAGAAGCTGATCGACTTGCGGACATCGACCAGCGCCACATCCTGCGGAGTTGTAACCACAACCGCGCCATCGGTGTTGCCGAGAGCCTGAATAACAGAGAGAGGCTCATCACCAGTTCCGGGAGGGCAATCCACAATCAGATAATAGAGGTCACCCCAGTTTACCTCCTCCACGAACTGCTTTATGAGGCCGGCCTTCCTTGGGCCGCGCCAGATGACCGCGTCGTCCGCGCCCTGCAGTAGGAAGCCGATGGAGATCGCCTTGATATTGCCGACTTCGGCTGGGATGAGCTTCTGCCCATTCGACTCCAGCCGGTGATCTTCAAGATGAAGCATCTTAGGAACGCTCGGACCGTGGATATCGACATCAAGTATTCCGACCTTGTTCCCCGCAAGGCCAAGCGATACCGCGAGGTTCACTGCGACAGTGCTCTTGCCGACACCGCCCTTGCCGGATAGCACGACGATCTTGTGCTTGATGCGCCGAAGTGTTTCCTCGAGATCAATGGATGCCATAAGCTCATCAATGCTTTGGGTACTATCTGTTCCACATGAGCCACACCCGTGCGTGGCGTCACAACTACTATCTTGAGACATGTTTTACTCCTCAATCTATGGTTCGTTTGTATCTTGGGACAAATCGTCCCATATCTCGCGCAGCTTGCTGCTGAAGGGACCTTCTGAATACTCGATTACACTCTTGCCGACCAATTGGGCGGCGGTAACGACTGGATCGTACGGAATCCGGCCCAGCACCGAAATCCCGTGAGCGGATGCAAACGTATCTATCTCCGCCGCCTGATCCGGGTTTATATCGGATTTATTGATGATGACACTCGTCGACACTAGAAAGTGTGCGGCCAGTTTCACGACACGCTGGAGGTCATGTATTCCCGATACGGTCGGTTCGGTGACGACCACAACCCGGCTTGCCCCGGCGAGAGATGCGATCACGGGACACCCGATTCCGGGAGGCCCATCAGTTAGTATCAACTCAGCGCCTATGGACTGAGCAATAGACCTCGCCTCATTTCGGACCAGCGTCACGAGCTTGCCCGAATTCTCTCCACCCGCGCTTAGCCTTGCATGCACCATCGGCCCAACTCGCGTCTGCGAGACAAACCAGCGTCCGTTGATGGTATCCTCCATCGTGATTGCGCCTGCTGGACAGAATGCCGCACATACTCCGCAGCCTTCACAAGCCATCTGATCAACGAAGCAGCCATCTTCGCTATCAGCACAGAAGACCGCACCGAACCGGCATATCTCCACGCATTGACCGCACTTTGTGCATCTGCCTGGGTCGATCCGGGCGGTCTTGCCGCCGATGAACTCGTGGGTTTCCTGCACATCAGGTGCCAGCACAAGGTGTAAGTCGGCCGCATCTACATCGCAATCCACTACTACTGGCTTGTCAGCTAGTGTAGCGAACGCGGCGGTTATGCTGGTCTTGCCGGTTCCGCCTTTTCCGCTCAAGATCACGATCTCTTTCATGAGCCATGCCCTCCCAGCAGAGTATCCGCCAGCCGCTCGAAGTGTCTCGCTGCCTGGGGTACCGCATCCACGGCAAGAACCCCGCGCGAGTAGGCTTCGGCAATTTGCCTGCTGTGCGGCAGGCGGCCCCAGATCGGTATCTCCTGCTCGCTACAGAAACGCTCGACACGATCATCCCCGATGTCCGCGCGATTGATGAATACTCCACACGGCAGCGAAAGCTCGCGGACCAGGTCGACTGCTAGTTTCAGATCGTGCAGGCCAAAGGCTGTCGGTTCCGCGACAAGCACAACTTTGTCCGCGCTCTTCAGTGTAGCCACAACCGGGCAGGACGTGCCTGGCGGGGCATCCATTACTACGATGCGATCCAGTCTCGCGCGGCTGATGACATCTCGAATAAGCGGCGGGCTCATAGCTTCACCAACATTGAGCCTGCCGTGAACGAACTCGACGTCTCCGGCCATGCCGCACTCGACAACGCCAATCGTCCTGCCAACTTCAGTTATCGCGCCTGTGGGGCAAATCCTGGCGCATCCGCCGCATCCGTGGCAGAGTTCGGAAAATGTGAGCGTGACATTCGCCAGCGAAGTGATGGCATGAAATCGGCAGATGTTACTGCACTTGCCACAATGAGTGCATAAAGTCTCATCAACCTGCGGCACGAGAGTCTTTACTTCATACGAATCCGAAAGCTCAGGATGCAGGAAGAGATGTCCGTTAGGCTCTTCCACATCGCAGTCAAGGTATTGAACGCTGCAGCCGCGCGACAACACGCGAGCAAGGTTAGTGCTCACAGTCGTCTTGCCGGTCCCACC
>JBDKSR010000807.1:0-3226 GCA_039680545.1 Bryobacteraceae bacterium
GGCGGGCGGCAATGGCCGTCGACGAGGGGCGCGTGATTCTTGACCATAATGCTTACTACGGGGTCGACGACAAGCGCGAAAGAACTGCCGGGCCGTGGTGTACAACCTGCTATGACGCCGTAGGCGAGAAGGTCCGTTTCATACCTGCCCCACGACCGCCTGCGCATACCGGCCATTCGTGGGCATACGTCCAGTGCCCGCGATGTAAACACGTGTTCGCTTCAAGGGAGATTGGCGAATATTTGAACACCCATTGAGGGTCGGCCCTATCGCATTCTGCGGTGTTGACACGACATGCCATGCGCGAAACAATGGGCAGGTGACGTTATAGGAGGCCACTGTATGGGATACATCTTTGTCGCAGCAGTTGTTGGCATTGCCTGTTTTGTTTGGTTGTGGCGTAAGACAGCGCGGACTGATTTCGTCCATTATCCGGATCGCGGCACCGACGCGTGCCGTTTTTGCGGACATGAGTACCTATCGGAAGTGGTCGAAATGGAACTCCGATCGTTGGAACAAGCAGCTACGATGAACATAAACCTCCCTGATGACCATTGGTGCCGTTTCTGCTGTGATGCTATGCGGAATAGACTCAGAGCCAAGTATCAAGCAAGGGCATGGGCATCTAGGGCGGAGTAATCTCGTGCCAGCGGAAGAACGCCTATGATGCGAACGGAGAAATGCAATGGCCGAGTACCGAAGCCATGAGAAGTGGATGGCTAAGCAGTTCAAGCTTCTGAAGAGGCCGCGAGGCGAGATACTATACCGTGACGCCCTTCTCCATGCGTCGTTCATCGAAGGCGTTGTCCGCAATGGAAGTAAGGGACGGCGGCCTAACTTCCACGATGATATTCAGTGGCTTTACGTTCACAAGCAGATCACAGACAAGGAGCGGTGCGCACTCCACAAAGTCAGGGAAGCAAGAAACAAGTTGGTCCACCGTATTGTCACAAAGAGAGCTTCCCAAGAGCAAATAGAACAGTGGCGTGACGATCTGATGAATCGGATACTGAAGGCATATTGGATGAGTCCGTTCTTGAATGACGAACTCTTCACAAAGTACAACATAGCGAAGAATGATTTGCCCAGACCAGGTCCAGCGGCGTAGTGTGTCCACCGAAGGTGGGGAGGGCAGGGCCAGGCCCCGGGTTAAGCGTTAGCGGGAAGTCAGAGGCGGGTCGCTTCTTCGACAGAGGAAGGCAGGACGGAAGAGCCGCCTGAAGGCGGGACTCCAAACGTCAGGGCGGATGGCCGTCGTGGTCCGTGACTGGTGGCCCATGAGTCGTTCGGGGGGCTAACAGGGGACATCTACTATTATGAACAGCCCGAATAGGTCCCCCTGGGCTGCCTGGCATTTCCCTTCGTATAGCTACTTGTCAGATTCTTGTTTTCTTGCGCAGATTTCTCAGGCCGATATTTTGTTGAGTTGTTGCAGGGTGGTGTTTTGATAGCGTAAGACGGCCGTGGCGATTTCACGCCCCTTGGGAGTCAGACGGTAGCGATGCGTGCCCGTGATCTTGCGGACCAGAGCGTGAGCCCGCAAGAGCCGAAGCAGACGCGTGACACGGGCGGAGGCACGGCGTTGTTCCCGGGGGTCGCCGGAGACCTTGGGATAGAGATGGGCCACGAGATCGCGATTGCGGAACCCCTGCAGGAGGAACTCGCCTCGGCTGATGACGGCAAGAAGTTCTTGATCGGGATCGGACCACGGGTGCAGGGCTCGCACGGGTCGGTGTTTCCATTGTTTCGAGCGACAGACCGAAGCCACCAGTTGTTTGACCGGGATGGCGTTGTCCAACGAGGCCAGAGCATCGAGGTAACGGTCATTGACACCCTGGCAGATTTCGGCTCGACGTTGGGTGTCGGCCACGCCTTTACGCAGGTACCGCCATTGACGAGGCCCTTTCGGATCGCTTTCCTTCGGACGGTACGCCTTGAAGCGATACGGATCGTTCATTGTGGTCTCGATCCGAAGGATGTTGCCCTGCTTGTCGTACATCTTCACCGAGTTGCCCTGGACGCTATGTTTGACGCGAACCCCCTCGGGACGGTGCAGATAGGAACTGATCACCTCCCCCTTGAACGGACCGCTGGGCTTCTTGCCCAGATACCGCATCACATCCCGGCTCGAAAAGGTCGTCATCGCTCCGGCGACCAGCGAGGGATACACTTTCGCCAACGCCTTGGCGGACTGGAACATCACATCCGTGGCCCACTCGCTCTCGGTCATCGACCAGTAGTACTGAGTACGAAAGCCCTGAAGGACCTCCGGGAGCAACGGATGAACCCGTTCGGCGATCGACTGTAAAAAAGCGGGCCAGCGGAACCGTCGCAATCGCTCCATCAGTCGCTGACTGGCCTGCACGTCCTGGAGCCAGGTGAAACAGTTGGCCCGCTGCCGGTAGCCCAGTCCCTGCTGATCCATCTGCCGGGCCAGCCAAGAGCGGCCGTTGAAGCAGACCTCCAGGGTAAAAGGAAACCACGTCTGCAATCGTGTGTGCATCAGGCCGAAGTCCTTGTCCATCCAATAATGGTACAGATGCACGCACTTGCGAGGTCTCATCTCCAAGGAAATCATCTTCGTCGCACGGTCCGGCCGCACCTCGTAGGCCAGACACGGTTCAACGCAACTGAACACGCACACGAGCCCGTCGTTGACCTGATCCCGTTGGGCGATGCTCTGGGCCTGCTCGTACTTGTCGAGGGCCGAGGAGAACAGATATTCAACCGGACGGTCCAGTTGCCGGGCCACCTGTTCCGAGGCCTGTCGGACCCGCAGGCAAGTCCGCTCGACGAAGGCGCCGAAATCCTTCATCAGCACCCCGACATGGGCCAGGTAACTCATCATGCCTCCCACATTGGCCAAGATGCGCTGCATGCCCCGAATCCGCACGCGATCCCAGCCGTTGAGAACCCCCGTGACATCCTTGTGGTACTTCTGTATAAAAGCTTCCATGGCGTTGCTCCTTTGAAACGATATCGCCCGGTACAGGCAATACCGTACACGAAAGAGCAACGCCTTTCATCTCCTTTGGTTGCGGCCGATGGCCGCGCTGGGTGTTTCGCGTGTTTCGCGGTTGTTGTTCCCGGATTCGCGTGAGCGGCTGGGGCCGCGTTGGAGCGTGTAAGCGTAGAAGCGTTGAAGCGTTTGGGGGACGCGCGATGCGGCTTCGCCGGAGGGGTCTCTTTCCTGACGCATCCACGCATCTACCTATCTCCGTGTCCT
>JBDKSR010000808.1:0-19122 GCA_039680545.1 Bryobacteraceae bacterium
GGATGATGATCGGGCGGCCGTCACGCAGGCGGTCCCAGAAGAACGCTTCCCGGTAAAACGGATTCCCGGGACCGTAAATGTATGGCGGGCGAATCGTGACCGCAGGGAATCCCGATTTCTGGTGCAGGCGAAACAGGGCATGCTCGCTCTCGGCCTTGTTTCGGGCGTAAGGACTGGGAAAGTCGTCCTTGAGGGGGCCGTCTTCCTCCCGGCGGTTGAGGCCTTCCGGGTACGCCGCTACGCTCGATAGGAATATGTAGCGCTGGAGGGAATCGCCGCAGGCGAGTGCGGTAGCCTCGACCTGGGATGCGGTCGTTCCCCGTTCCCAGTCATAGACATTGTCGAAGACCACATCGAAGGTGCGGCCGGAGAGCGCGCGGCGCACACTCTCCGGCTGATTCCGGTCTGCCTGAATACTCGCGACCTCGTTTCCGAGGTCATGCCCGGCTTTCCGGTGCAGAACTGTCACCTGATGGCCCTGTTTGGGTAACTCGGCCACCAGCATCCGGCCGACAAACAACGTCCCGCCGATGACTAGTACATTCACGGCACAAAACGCGAGCTAGTCGTAATACTCAAGCCCGAGGTGTGTGATCAACTCTTCGCCACGCATCCAACGCAGCGTGTTCTTCAACTTCATGAGCTGAATGAAGATATCGTGCTCCGGATAGAGGCCGGGAGCGGTCATCGGGCCCTTGAAGTAGAACGAGAGCCACTCCTGGATGCCCTTCATTCCGGTGCGCTGCGCGAGGTCGAGGAACAGAATCAGGTCGAGCACGATCGGAGCTGCCAGAATCGAGTCGCGGCAGAGGAAGTTGAGCTTGATCTGCATCGGATAGCCGAGCCACCCGAAGATGTCGATGTTGTCCCAACCTTCCTTGGCGTCTCCACGAGGCGGATAGTAGTTAATCCGGACCACGTGGCAGAAATCCTTGTAGAGTTCCGGATACAGATCCGGCTGAAGGATGTGCTCGAGGACCGAAAGCTTCGTTTCTTCCTTGGTCTTGAACGAGCCCGGATCATCCAGCACTTCGCCATCCCGGTTGCCCAGAATGTTCGTGGAATACCAGCCGGTAAGACCCAGCATCCTGGCCTTCAGTCCCGGAGAAATCAGGGTCTTCATGAAGGTCTGGCCGGTCTTGAAGTCCTTCCCGCAGATCGGGAGTCCCTGGTCCTGGGCCAGTTTGAGAAGTGCCGGCACGTCCGTCGTGAGGTTCGGGGCGCCGTTCGCGAACGGTACGCCCGACTTCAGGGCGGCGTAGGCGTAAATCTGGCTGGGTGCGATTTCGGGATCGTTGGACTGGAGGCCCTTCTCGAACTTCTCAAGCGTGGAGTGAACCTCGCTCGGCTTGTGGAAAACTTCCGTCGAGCCGCACCAGATCATGATCAGGCGGGCAGCGTTGGACGTTTTGCGGAAGTTCGCGATGTCTTCCATCAGCATCCGGGCCTTGTCCATGTTCGTGTCAGCCTGCTTCACGTTGGGACCGTCCAGGCGGCGGACGTACTCTTTATTGAACACAGCCTTCATCGGTTTGATGGCTGAGAGGGGCTCTTTCACCCGATCGAGGTCTGCACGTTCGAGGACGCCGGCCCTCACGGCTGCTTCATAGACGTTGTCGTTGAAGATATCCCAGCCGCCAATCACCAGATCGTTCAGATCCGCGAGAGGTACAAAATCCTTGATACGGGGGCTCCGGTTGTCGGTTCGCTTCCCAAGACGGATGGATGCCATCTGGGTAAGGGATCCGATGGGCTTGGCCCAACCGGCTTTGATTGCCTCGAGTCCGGCAATGAAGGTGGATGTCACCGCACCCATGCCGGGGATCAAAACGCCGAGTTTACCTTCGGCTGGGGCTATGCGGACACTTTTAGTCGCAGGCAATTCAGATCATCTCCTTTTGGTATAAAAGCAAGCACATCAATGCGTAATGATATACTAGCACTCAAATGGGAGAGGGTGCGGCGGCGCCTATAACCGCAATTATTGTCGACGATGAACGGCTGGCCTGCGACGAACTCTCCTACCTTCTGAGGGGATTCCCTGACATAGAAGTAGTGGGTACTGGCAAGAATGGGCTGGAGGCAATTCGGCTCATTGAGGACCTGGAGCCGGATCTTGCCTTCCTTGACGTCCAGATGCCGGGGCTCGACGGGCTCGGCGTCATCCAGCGGGCCAAGGAAAAGAACCTGCCGCTTCCCTTCTTCGTCCTCGCCACCGCTTTCGATCAGTATGCTGTACCAGCCTTTCGCCTCGAGACGATGGACTACCTGCTGAAACCCGTCGACAAGGACCGCCTGACGGAGACAGTCGACAGGGTGCGGCGGCTCATCCAGGAAAAACAGAAGGCGGCTCCGGCAGAGGTTCCTGCTTCCCCAGTTCGCCCCTTCTCTCAGAGGACTAAGCTGCTCGTCAGGACGGGCAACAGAAACTTCATCATCGACGCCAACGAACTGGTGTATGCCACCATTGACAACGGTCTAATATCGATGGTGACGACCACGCTGGAAGGCCAGTCCAACTATCGGACCATCGAGGAACTCCAGGCCAATCTCGATCCTGACGTTTTCTGGCGCGTTCACCGGTCGTACCTGGTCAACATCAACCGGATCAAGGAAGTCATCCCCTGGTTCAAATCGAGTTACCAGCTTCGGATGGACGACAAGAAGGGCGCCGAGATTCCGGTGAGCCGAGTGCAAACCAAGAAACTGCGCGCCTTGTTGAAATTGTGAGCCGCCCCGTCATGGGCGCTCTGCATCAAACCGAAATCCCAATGGACCAGAGCGCGTAACCTACCGCCTGGCGTACATACAGCCACCATTGCCGCAGTCCGCTGCGCGGGGTGGTGGGGCGTGGCGAGCCATAGACCGTGAGCCCGCGTGCCTCCAGCATCCTTTTCGCCCTGAATATGTGGTATCCGTCGCTGACGACGATGCAGGAGTTGAGCCCCATCCTGCGCATGATCTCGACGATCGCGGCGGTGCTGTGCGCCGTGGTCTCGCCCTCCGGCTCAACGATGATCGCCTCCGACGGCACGTTCCTGCTCACCAGGTAAGCGCGCCCCACGCCACCTTCGGTGAAATCGGGATCGCCGCCCGCGCCGCCGGTCGTCAGAATTCGCGGAGCGAGTCCTTTCTGGTAAAGTTCCAGGGCGTGATCGAGCCGCGCCTTGAGCACAGGCGAGGGCCTGCCGCGGTATTCGGCGGCGCCCAGCACGATAATTACGTCAGCAGGCCGCGCCTGCTCGACGGTCGATTGGACATGAATATGCCAGGCGACCCGGAGAAGATATGCGCCGGCCAAGAGTGCGAATACGAAAGCCAGGCGCCAGATGGTCCGATGCATGTTACGGTATGATTCTAGGCGTCCCAAAATCCTCTAACAGTCTACGACTTTCACGTCCCGTTGTAGGGAGGTCAACCGTTCGATGGTTGTAGCGGAAACGATCACAAGTCCGGCCAATACGCTCTTGAAAGAGGTCCGCAAAGCCCTCGCGCACGGCGGCCGGACACCAGGTGGTTTCTGCGTGGCCGAAAGCTTCCATCTTCTTGACGAGGCGCTGAGCAGCCAGTGCGAAGTGAGGGCTATCATCGCCGCCGAGCGGACACAGACTGCCGTCGAGGCTCGAGTCCAGGGCCTTTCCGGCTTCCGTCTGGTGATCCTGCCGGACAAACTGTTCGATACGATCGCCGCAACCGAGGCGACTCAGGGCGTCCTCGTGCTGGTACGGCCTCCGGAATGGAGCTTTGGAGAGATGTTGCGCCGGGAAACCCCGATTGTCCTGCTTGACGGGATTCAGGACCCCGGCAATGCCGGAACGATTCTCCGCACCGCGGAAGCGTTTGGGGCGGCCGGCGCCATCTTTCTGAAAGGCGCAGTGAGCCCTTATAATCCCAAGGCAGTCAGGGCGGCCGCCGGATCGCTCTTTCGTCTCCCGTTCCTCGATGGCATGGAAGTGGACAAGGCGCTGGCGCTCCTTGATGATTCCCATGTACCTCTTTACGCTGCCATCCCTTCGGGCGGCACGCCTTTGGATAAAGCTCGTCTCACAGGCCGCTGGGCATTTGTGGTGGGAAGCGAGGGACAGGGCGTGAGCCGGCTTCTCATGGAGCGAACAATCGGACTGAGTATCCCCACCGCCGGGGTGGAATCGCTGAATGCGGCTGTGGCGGCTTCCGTAATTCTTTACGAAGCCTGGCGTCAAAGGACGCATCTGCAATGAGCCTGTTCGACATGTCACCGCCCCCGTCCCCCGGGAAGGATCGCCCGCTGGCGGATCGTATGCGCCCGGCTACCCTCGACGAGTTCGTCGGGCAGGAGCACATCCTCGGGCCGGGCAAGCCGCTTCGAGCCCGCATCGAGCGTGACGACCTCGGCTCCATCATCTTGTGGGGACCGCCGGGCACGGGTAAGACTACTCTCGCCCTGCTCATCGCGCGCATGACTCGTTGCGATTTTATGCCCTTCAGCGCGGTTCTCAGCGGCATCAAGGAAATCAAAACTGTGATGGCGCAGGCCGAGCGCAACCGCCACATGGGACGCCGGACCGTACTATTCATCGACGAGATCCACCGCTTTAACAAAGCCCAGCAGGACGCCTTCCTCCCGTACGTCGAGCGCGGCGATGTCACCCTGATTGGCGCGACGACGGAGAACCCCTCCTTCGAGGTGATTTCCGCGCTCCTTTCGCGCGCGCAGGTGTATGCATTGAGGGCGCTTACGACGGAAGAGCTCGTCACCTTGATGAAGCGTGCGCTGGAAGATAAGGAACGCGGGCTCGGCGAGCGGGGTGTTGAGGCGTCAGACAACCTGCTCGAACAAATCGCGATCTCTGCCAACGGGGACGCCCGGGCTGCCTACAACATGCTGGAGGGGGCCGTCGCCGCCTCAGAGGGCAACGTCCTGACGAAGCAGGCCATAGAGGATGTCGTCCAGCGTAAGTTGCTTCTCTATGACAAGGCGGGCGAGGAACATTTCAACCTGATCTCGGCACTGCACAAGTCCGTGCGATCAAGCGATCCCGACGCATCACTGTACTGGCTTGCGCGGATGCTCGAAGGGGGCGAGGACCGGCTCTATATCGCCCGGCGCCTGATCCGCATGGCAATCGAAGATATCGGCATGGCCGATCCACGGGCGCTCGAACAGGCAGTTGCTGCCATGCAGACCGTTCATTTTCTCGGAATGCCGGAGGGGGACCAGGCGCTTGCCCAGGCGGTCATCTATTTGTCGCTTGCGCAGAAGTCGGACGCCGCCTATCAGGCGCTGAACCGCGCCCTTGCGACGGTGAAGGGGTCGGTTGCGGAACCGGTTCCTCTCCACCTCCGTAACCCCGTCACGTCAAGCATGAAGCAGTGGGGGTACGGCGAGGGCTACAAGCACGCGCACAGCTTCGAGGGGGCCGTAACGGACATGGAGTGTCTGCCGCCGTCTCTTGCCGGCACGCAATTCTATTTTCCGACCGGCCGGGGCCTCGAAAAGCGCATAGGCGAACGCATCGAGGAACTACGGCGCGGCCGGAAGAAAAGTTAACGCCCTTTACGTCTTTTACTTCTTTGCGGTGACCGTAATTTCCATGCGAAACGGACCCGCCAATTTCGTTACGCCGACTGTCGTTCGGGCCGGCCGGGGCTCCGGGAAATACTTCACGTAAACGCCGTTCATATCCTTGAACAGCGTCATGTCGGTCAAGTACACCTGCACCGACACAACATCGCTGAAAGACATGCCGGCTTCCCGGAGAACTATGCCGACATTGTCCAGGCAGAGTTTTACCTCGGTCTGAAAATCTTCCGGTGCTTTTCCCGTACTAAGGTCCTGCCCCACTAGGCCCGATATGTACAGTGTCCCGTCCACCAGCAGCGCGGGGCTGAATGGCCTACCCTGAGGAAACTCTTTAGGATGAATAACTTTCCGTTCGGCGCCGAAGGTCGCCGGGAGCATCGCCAAGGAAAGCAAAATCGCGAAAAGGCTTGTTCGAGACATGCAGGTATTGTATCCGCGCCGGAAAAAATAGACAAAGTGTAACGAAAATGGAGTACCCTCGCACTACTAAAGTGCAGCGCAAAATGTAACGATATGCCTATTGCCGGGGATGGCAAAGCATCGCATGATATATCGTAAGGAGGAGTGGCGGATGTTGGGATCTCTACAAAAGGCCTTTGCCGAATCACGAGGGGATCCGGATCGTAGGGGAAACGACCGCTTTCCCATCGTAAGGGAAGTTCGCTACAAGATTATGAACCCGCGGGGTACGGTAGAGATCGGCACTGGGCAAACGATCAATATCAGTAGCGCTGGGGTTCTTTTTAACGCGCAGACTCCGCTGACACCTGGGAAGCGGCTTGAATTATCAATCAGTTGGCCGGCTCAACTGGACGGGAAGTGCGGGCTGAAGCTGATTGCCCGAGGGCGGGTGATCCGCTGCCACGGCACGGAAGTGGCAATCGAAATCGATAATTACGAGTTCCGTACAGCCGGTTCCGGGGCTCTGATGGCGAGGGCTGGAGCGTAAATCCAACTCCAGCCACGAGTTTCTGGTTTCCACGAGCCGCATACCTTCCGCAGTCAATACCAATTTCCCGAAACCTGAATACATCGATATGCGAAAGCATAATGGTATAGAACCAGTGCTTATAGTGACCCGGCCGTAAAGCGTGAGTTTGCTTTCACATCAACAAGTTGTATAATACCTTCACGTTTGGCCACTGAGGTGCAAACATATCGTTGCACAGGGTCTGCATGATCCGTTTCCCCGTAGTGTTTTCAATGGCGGTCGGCATAACTTTTGCTATGCTTCAGCCATTGCTCTGCGCCGCGAAGGGATCTCCCAAATTAAGTGCTCCTTTTCGCGAATGGCTGGAGGGGCCTGCCTCGTATCTCATTACAAAGACTGAGCGTGCAGCGTTCTTGAACTTGAAAACGGACGACGAGCGGACTACCTTCGTCGAGCGTTTCTGGGAGGTTCGCAATCCTGCGCCGGGTACCGGAACCAACGAATTCAAGGACGAATTCTTCCGCCGCATCGCATGGGTGAATGCCTTTTACGGCGGAGACGCCGGGACTGATGGTTGGCGTACCGCTCGCGGACGTACCTATATTCTCTTCGGACGTCCCCAGAGCACGTCCAATTTCACCGCGAATCAAGAGCTTTACCCGATCGAGCTGTGGTTTTATTCGAACCCCGGGCTCTCGGAACTCCCCTCGTTTTTTTATGTGATTTTCTATGAAAAAGAGGGTGTGGGGGGATACACTCTTTATCACCCGTACATTGACGGGCCGGAGAGGTTGGTGCGGTCGGGGCTGACGAAGGCGCAGGCGTACAGGTATTTGCGCAACATTAATACGGAACTGGCGCGGGCGACGCTCAGCCTGGTCCCCGGGGAACCTGTTGACACGGAAACATATGCAGGTTCGATGAGCTCGATGCAGATCATCAACGCGATCCAGGGCTATAACCACATGCCGAGCTACGTGCACGAGATCAACCTGAGGCAGGCGCGCTTCGAGCGAGTCACCTCGCGGGTTGATTACGACTTGCCCCGGACCTCGCTAGCCACCTTTGTTTCCTGGATTAACGGTGCCCCATGGGTTCAGTGGCACGTGGAAATTCACGATCCGGGCCAGAAAAAGGTCCTTGATAATCGTGTCCAGTACGATGTCACAGCGAAGTTGTACTCGAACGGGCGGTTTGTGCTGGAGCGCACCGATTCACCGGGATTTTCCGTAGCCGGCATGGATGCGGAATCGGTTTCCAAGCGGCCTTGGGCGTATGAGGACCAGATACCGGTCGCGACCGGGAAATACCGCCTGTCGGTAGTTGTGCAGAACAAGGCTACCGGCCGCAATTATGAGATGCAGAAGGAATTCAATGTTCCGGCGCCGTCGGACGGTATCACCCTCGGTGAGGTCCTGGTGCTCTCCAAGCACGCGGCGGAACGGCGAAACCGGCCCTTCCAATTTGGAGGGGTGAAGTTCTTCCCCGCAGTGGAGGCTCAGGTCCAGGCGGCGCGGGGGATTGAGTTTCTCTATCAACTGATCATTCCCGAGCCTCGGCCTGAGAATGTGGATGTGGAGTACGTGATCGGGAGCGTCGCATCCAAGACCAGAAAGACATTTGAAGACAAGTTGGATCTTAAGCAGTTGGACCCCTACGGGTCACTTGTAACCGCGAGAACTCTGCCTTTGGATGAGTTCACGGTAGGCGCGCATCAGTTGGTCGTGCGCGTCACTGATTCGCGGACAGGCAAACTTACGGCACAATCAGCGGCATTTATGATCGTGCCGGGAGAGCCATCGTTGCCTCCGGTCCAGATTTCGCGGGATCGCCCGGTAACGGAACAGTGGATTGGAGCTGCCCATTACGAGCGGGCGCTTTGCTGGCTCGCTCAGGACAAAACCTCGGAGGCGATTTCGGCTCTTGAGGACTCATGGAAGTTGACCAAGAACTCTACTGTCGAAGGAATTTTGCAGAATCTGTACAAACGAACTAAGAGGGCCCCAGGTGTCCCCATCGGCGTGGGCCCCCAGGTTAGAAGGAGAGACTGAATGAAAACTCGTATATTCAACACGTTGCTCATTATCGTGTTGGCATGCGGTATGGCGGGTGTTCTGTACGCTCAAGTCGATACCTCAAAAGGTTCGATGGCGGTGGAGGTGCAGGACTCAAGCGGCGCCGTCATTGTGGGCGCTAATGTAACGCTGACCAGTGCAACCGGTGAGCAAAAGGGAAGTACGAATGAGCGCGGCGAAGCGGTATTCCGCGGACTCATTCCGGGAAGCTACACGGTAAAAGTTGAGAACCAGGGCTTCCGCGTATTCCAGGCTCAGAACGTTGTGGTCCGGGTGAACGGACGGTCCACCGTGTCGGCCGTGCTCGAACCGGGCGCGGTTACGGAAGTTGTGCAGGTAGCAGGAACCGCCATCACCGTAGACACAAGCTCTACGACGACGGGCGCCAGCTTGACCCAGGACACGTACACCAACCTGCCTCTCGGCCGGAACGTGACGTCGCTGTTCTCGCTGACAGCGGGCGTCGCCCCCAGCGGTGATCCGACGCTGGGCGCCGCGAACCCGTCGATTTCCGGGGCGACCGGACTTGAGAATCAGTATGTGATCGACGGTATCAACACGACGGACGTCGGCTATGGCGCGTTCGGCGTTTTCTCGAACGTGTATGGCTCCATGGGCACCGGCGTGAACTTCGACTTCGTCAAGGAAGTCCAGGTGAAAACCGGCGGCTTCGAGGCGCAATACGGCCAGGCACTGGGCGGCATTGTGAACGTGGTTACCGCAAGCGGCGGAAATGAGATTCACGGCGCGGTGTACGCTTACCTGAATCCGGGCTTCGCCGAGGCGAAGTACAAGCAGGTGAACACGGATTTCGATGAAGCGCGTGTTTCGAGTCCCATGACCGAGATTTACGGCCGCAGTGGGTGGGACATCGGTTTCAACCTCGGCGGACCGCTGATGAAGAACAAGCTCTTCTGGTACGGCGCGTTCAACCCCAGCTTCGCGTCAACCGACCGGATGTCTCCAGAAGGTTTTGCCGCGCGGGATTTTGGAATTCAGACGTGGAAGCGGCGGATGTATAACTGGGTCGGTAAGATCAACTACAACATTACCGACAACCACCGGATTGAGGCTACGGCTTTTGGCGATCCGTCTCGCGACCCCGCAGGCGTCCACCGCTCGTTGCTTCGTGAAAACCTGGACAACGAATCGAAGAACGAATACGGCACGCGGAACTGGGCGGCCAAGTACAACGGGATATTCGGAATGAATACCCTGGTGAACGCGTCGTTTGCCTGGAACCACACGTATTTCTATGAGATTCCGACCCTCGACAACTATGCGGTGCAAGACTACACAAAGCCTACGTCGAGTTCTTTGTACACCATGACAGGCGGCGTCGGCTTCATGGAGAACAATGAGGGTAACAACAAGCAGTGGAGCGCCATGCTCACCCGGAATTTCAACGCCCTGGGCGGCCATACGGTGGACATCGGCTACGCTCTGAACAACATCAAGTACGACGCTGTCCGGCTCTATTCGGGCGCGAACTGGGCCATCCCGGCCGCGAAGGGCATTGCCTCCGAAGATGTCGGCAAGACGGTGTATGGCGGATACTTCTACAAATACGTGACTCGCACGGTGGCTGGTGTCACCTATTCGAACTTGTACCGCCAGATTCGTGGCAATTTCACCGATCCGGCCGTTACGACGAACACCGATTACCACAATGGATTCATCCAGGATGCGTGGCAAGTCAATCGCTTTCTGACGGTGAAGGCCGGTGTCCGTTGGGAACAGCAAAACTTGAGCGGCAACTTGAGCAAGTACGTATTTGCGGCCAACTGGGCTCCCCGTATTGGGTTCATCATCGACCCACTCGGCAACAGAAAGACGAAACTTTTCGCCAACTGGGGCCGGTTCTTCGAAAAGATCCCGCAGGACGTGGCGGTTCGTGCGATGTCGGAAGAAAGCGGATACCTGAACTTCTATTCGACCTCTATTCCGCCGACTGCTTCGAACATCGTTCCCGGCATGACCGCAGCACCAACCGGCACCACGCCGACGATTATTGCCGGCGGCACGAAGGCGATGTACCAGGAAGAGATCGCACTAGGCGCCGAGCATGAATTTGCCGGTGGCGTAGTGCTCGGAGCGCGCTTCATTCACCGCAACCTCAAGAGGATGTTGGAAGACATTTCCGGTGTTACGGTCGAAGCTTACAATGCCGGTATTTCGCAGCAATACGTAGTCTCGAACCCGAGCATGTCGCTGGACATTTTCCATAACCCGGTGGCCTGCACGAGCGGCGACAACTGTGACACCGAGACCGGGTTCACTTACGACTCGGCTATGTTGGGCGCTGACGGCGTACTGGACGGTTTCCCCGATCCTCGGCGCGTGTACAAGGCGTTTGAACTCACGGCGGAAAAGCGCTTTGGGAGCAATTGGTCCTTGCTGGCGAACTATCGCCTGGCCAAGCTGTTCGGAGACTACGAAGGACTGTTCCGCAATGACAACGGGCAGGCCGATCCGAACATCACCTCCACGTTTGACTTCATCTGGAGCGAAGCGCTGGCCGATCAGTTCAAGGTTGGTGTTCTTCCGACAGACCGCAGGCACATTGCCAACCTTTACGGCAATTACCTGTTCCGCGGCAAGCTGAACATCGGAATGGGCTGGCAGGTCATGAGCGGGACGCCGATCTCGAAGCTTCTTTTGCATCCTGGCTATGGCAACACCGGTGAAGTCCCGGTGGGTGGCCGCGGCGCCTATGGCCGCACGCCGACGCAGAACTACTTCGACTTCCGGCTTGACTACCAGATCCCGATCTGTGATAAGTACAAGCTGAAACTCGGGAGCAACCTGTACAACGCCTTTAACCGGAAGTCGGTTGTGGATGTTGATCAGGACTTCGATCTAGGCAGTGGGGACGCCAACCAGGACTTCAAGAAGCCGCTTCGTGCCCATCGTCCGTTCTATGCTGCGTTCTCGGTTCGCCTGGAGTTCTAGGCAAGAGAGACAGCTTTATCTGTATTCGAAAGGGCGCTCGCAAGGGCGCCTTTCTTTTTTGCTCTCCCTGTCCGGCGGCTATAATTCTTTTATAAGGTCCTAATGAAGAGTCGCCTGCCGTACGGCTTGGGCCTGATAGCCCTCGCGATCCTTGTCACGCTCGTGGTGTGGCAAGGCTCGTTCACGTTTGGGGACTACGGCCCATCCGGCCCCACGCAGACATTCGTTTACTGGGGCGTCTCGAGCCTGGTCTTCATCCTCACCGTCACGCTCGCCTTCATGCTGTTCCGGACTGCCCTGAAGCTGTACATCGAACGGCGCAGCGGCCGCGAGGGCTCCCGGATCCGGACAAAACTCGTGCTGGCCGCGCTGGGACTGAGCTTTCTTCCGGTCTTCTTCCTGGTTGTGTGGAGCGTCTACGTCCTGAACCGGAACCTCGATAAGTGGTTCAGCCGGCCCGCGGAAGAGGCCAACCTGAGCCTGGTTGATCTGGCCGCGTCGATGGACCGCGAGTCGAAGGCGCGCGCACAGGCACAGGCGGAACTTCTGGCGTCGCTCGATGCGGTGAAGAGATCCGCCATGCAGCGAACGGCGGCGCCGGATTCAGGACAGCGTCCCCTGAGGCGCTACTGCGCGGATCGTACCATCGAATCCGCATCGATAGAGTACAAGGATGGCACCCGGGCGCAGCTTTGCGGAAGCGGCGGCATTCAACCCGGATCTGCTATGGCGAGTGTCCGCGTGGGAGATAATCGCCTGGTAGTCGTGACGACAAGGCCCCTCGACCTGGTCCAGAAACAGAAGGAAATTGAGGGTCACGTCAGCGCTTACGACCACCTCGCGCTGGACCGCAAGAGCGCCAGGAACTTTTACCTCAAATTGCTGTTCCTTCTGACACTATTCATCCTGTTCGTGGCCACATGGATGGCACTGTTCATGGCCCGGCAGATCAGCGTTCCCATCTCCGCGCTTCTCGATGCCGCCGGGGAGGTACGGCGCGGGAACCTGGGCTACCGGCTTCGAGTTAAGGCGATCGACGAACTTGCCACACTTGTGCGCGCCTTCAACGATATGACCGAGGCGCTTGAAGCGAGCCGCCGCGAACTGGAGAGCCGGAGGCGGTTCACGGAGGCAATTCTCGAGAGCATTCCCACGGGCGTCATCTCGCTTTCCCCGGACGGCAGAATCTTGCGAGTCAACAGCGCGCTCAGGCAAATCTTTCCGGAAGACAGCGCGGCCAGGGCCGCGAAACTGGAAGATCTGTTCTCGCGGGACGACACGGCGGAAATCAAGTACATGATGAAGCGCGCGCGCCGCACCGGTGTGGCCTCCAATCAGATGGAGATCAATACCGGGCGCGGCACCCTTCACCTAGCCGTGACGGTATCCGCGCTCGAAGCGAAGGTGACCTCCGGTTTCGTCCTCGTGCTGGAGGATACAAGCGAGTTGCTGCGTGCGCAGAAGGCGGCGGCTTGGCAGGAGGTGGCGCGGCGGATCGCCCACGAGGTAAAGAATCCGCTCACGCCGATTACGCTTTCCGCGCAACGGATCAGCCGTCATCTGGAGCGTGCGCGAGTCCCGGCCGAGACACTCGCGATCTTCCGCGAATGTACGAACAGCATCGTGCAGGAGGCGGATTCATTGAAGCGGCTGCTCGACGAGTTCTCGCAGTTCGCGCGTTTTCCGGAATCGAAGCCGGTTCCGTCGGACCTCAACCAGGTGGTGGAGAATGCGTTGAGCGTGTTTGCCGGACGCCTGGACGGAATCGACGTCCAGAAGGAACTTGCCGCGGACCTGCCCCCGGTTCAGATCGATCCAGAACAGTTCAAGCGCGTTGTTACAAACCTGGTGGACAACTCCGCGGAAGCGATGCAGGATTCGGCGGTCAGGCGGCTGTACGTGGCCACGCACGCTATCGGTACCGATGCAGTGGAACTGATCGTGGCCGATACCGGATGCGGGATTTCCCAGGAAGAAAAGGAGAAGCTCTTTTTGCCCTATTTCTCTACCAAGGGCCGTGGGACCGGCCTCGGTCTGGCCATCGTGAGCCGTGTCCTGTCGGACCACGGCGCGCACATACGCGTGGAGGACAACACACCGGTGGGGGCACGATTCATCGTGGAACTTCAGGCGCTCGCCCCAAGTGAAAACGGTCAGAAACCGCCGGAGGTCAGTGCTTGAAACGCCCGCGAATCCTGGTGGTGGATGACGAGCCGGGGATCCGGCAGTCGCTCTGTGGGGTGCTCTCCGACGAGGGCTACGAGACACGCTCCGTTGCCTCCGGCGAAGAGTGCCTGGAGCAGGCAGGCCAGGGCTTCGATCTCGTGCTCCTCGACATCTGGCTGCCTGGAATCGACGGGCTGGAGGCGCTCGCCCGCATCCAGGAGATTCCATTCGGCAGCAGGCCGGTTGTCGTGATGATCTCCGGCCATGGCACCATCGAAACGGCCGTAAAAGCCACCAAACTCGGCGCCTTCGACTTCCTTGAGAAGCCGCTCACGATCGAGAAGGTCTCGATCGTTGTGAAAAACGCACTCCGGCATCGCGCGCTCGAACTCGAAAACCAGCGGTTCAAGCAGGATGAGCAGTTCCGCTACCGCATCATCGGGGAGAGTGTCCCGATGAAGGCCTTGCGGCAGCAACTGACGCTCATGGCGGCAACCAACGGCCGGGTGCTGGTTTACGGAGAGAGTGGAACCGGCAAGGAACTGGTGGCGCACGCCATTCACGCGATGAGCCTGCGCGCCTCGGAAGCGTTTGTTGAAGTGAATTGCGCGGCCATTCCGGAGGAGTTGATCGAGAGCGAGCTTTTCGGCCACCTGAAGGGCAGTTTCACCGGCGCGCACGAGGACAAAGTAGGGAAGTTCCAGAAGGCCGACGGCGGGACGCTGTTTCTCGATGAAGTGGGGGACATGAGCCTGAAGACGCAGGCCAAGGTCCTGCGGGCTCTCGACGAACAGCGGTTTGAGCCGGTAGGCGCCGCCGAATCCATGCAGGTGGACGTGCGCGTTGTGGCCGCCACAAACAAGAACCTGGAAGAGGAGATCGAGCGAGGGAATTTCCGGGAAGACCTGTTCTACCGGCTGAATGTGATTCCCTTCTATGTGCCGCCTCTGCGCGAGCGTGCCGAAGATGTCCCGCTGCTGGCCGATTTCTTCCTCAGGGAGTTTACGACCGCATACGGGCGCAAGTCGAAAGAACTCACGCCGGAGGCTTTGCGGGTTTTGCAGGATTACTCGTGGCCGGGGAACGTGAGGGAACTGCGCAACCTGATGGAACGGATTGTCATTATGAATCCCCAGGTGCGAATTGACGCCCGGCACATCCCCCTCGGCCCTGCGAAGCGCACGACTGTTGAGCGATCCCTCGATGGCTTTGGCAGCCTGCAGGAAGTGCGAGCGGCGGCGGAGAAGGAATATATCCTCAGAAAGCTCGACGAGACGAGCGGCAACGTGTCCCGGGCGGCAGAGTTGCTGGGGCTCGAGCGCAGCAACTTGTACCGCAAAATGAAGGCGCTCGGCATCGCATTAAAGGAGTAACCTGCCCGGGTGGGGTTTGCTGACCGGCTCGGGCATTCGTTAAGATAGGGGACTTGTCCCCTCGACGGCGAGCCCGTTATGGACCATATCCTTTCAATCGTTCTATTTACCCCGCTCATCGGGTTCTTTGTGCTTCTCTTCATCCCCTCGTCGAAACCGCGGGCGGTGAAGGTATGGGCGAATATCGCCAGCTTCGCTGGTTTGGTTGCGTGCCTGCCACTGGTGTTCCGGTTTGACGCATCCAAGGACTTCCAGTTTGTTGAGAAAGCGAGTTGGATCCCCTCGATCGGCGCGTCGTACCACCTGGGTATCGACGGGTACAGCCTGCTGCTGGTCGTGCTGACCGGGCTGCTCGGCTTTCTGTCGATCCTGTCGAGCTGGTCGGCCATACAGGTCAGGCTGAAGGAGTATTACTCGTACTTCCTGATCCTCCAGGTCGGAATGCTCGGCGTTTTCATGTCGCTCGACTTCCTGCTGTTCTTCGTGTGCTGGGAACTCGTCCTGGTGCCGATGTACTTCATCATCGCGATCTGGGGCGGCGAACGGCGGGTTTACGCGGCCTTCAAGTTCATCATTTACACGTTGATAGGGTCGGTTCTGATGCTTCTCGGCATCCTGACCTTATATGTGCAGAATTACAGCCAGACCGGTACGTACACGTTCGACATCACGACCCTGATTCAGACGACTACCAGCACGACTGTCCAGTGGTGGGTCTTCTGGGCGTTCTTCCTTGGCTTCGCGGTCAAGGTCCCCATGTTCCCGTTCCATACCTGGTTGCCGGACGCTCACACGGAGGCGCCGACGGCGGGGTCCGTGATCCTGGCGAGCGTACTACTGAAGATGGGGACATACGGCTTCCTGCGCTTCTCACTGCCGTTGCTGCCGGATGCCGCGAAAAATCCGACTATCCTCGGGGTTATGGCGTTCCTCTCGATTGTGGCGATCGTTTACGGGGCGCTCGTCTGCCTGATGCAGAAGGATTGGAAGAAGCTGATCGCCTATTCGTCGGTGAGCCACCTTGGTTTCTGCACGCTCGGCATCTTCGCGCTGAACCCTGCGGGGATCGCCGGATCGATGCTCCAGCAAATTAACCACGGGATCTCGACGGGCATGCTCTTCTTGATCGTCGGGATCGTGTATGAGCGGCGTCACACACGCGCCATCAGCGAGTACGGCGGGCTGCTCAAGGCGATGCCGGTGTTCACGATCATTTTCCTGATCACGGCCCTCAGTTCGATGGGGATGCCGCCGCTGAACGGGTTTATCGGCGAGATCACGATCCTGAAAGGAGCCTACCAAGTGTCCATCTGGTGGGCGCTGGCGGTCGTAGCGGGGATGGCGTTAGGAGCGGCGTACCTTATATGGCTGTTCCAGCGCACGATGCTTGGCGAAGTGGCGGAGAAGAACTCAAAATTGTTGGATCTCAAGCCGCGCGAGATCGCCGTGTTTGCTCCGCTGCTGGTAGCCGCGTTCTGGATCGGACTCTATCCGAAGCCGTTCTTCGACGTCATGGAGCGGCCGGTAGCGCAAATCGTCGAGCGTGTGCAGCCGGGATATTACGCGAACCACAAGCTGCCGAATCCGCTCAATCCTTCTTCCGGTTCCGTTCTATCTGCACCAGTTCCGCAGGCGGTGGCTCAGCCGGCGACGGTGGTGTCAGGAGCCGCACAGGCAGTTTCGACAAGTAAGTAAGCCGTTCTACGACCGGAACCAACCGCCGGACAAACCGGCCATGGAAGAGCAGGCTCGCAAATACGAGCGCCGGATGCGGGATTGCTATGCGGCAACGCGCGCAGACGTCGATTTCGCCTGCCCGGCCAGCGACGTGCAGGCGGCGCATCCGCTGGATTTCCTCTGAGTTCCAGATTTCAGGGAGAGTCTTCTCTCCGACCCGTCCGACGGGGGTCCCGTCCAGCATGTAGCTCTGGCAGCACGGGTAAACGTCGCCGTTGTGCTTCACATAGAGCGGGCCGCGCCAAAGGTAATGGCACGGATGTTTCCAGGAACGCGCATCATGGCCCGCCGCCGGACGCATAAGATTCGTTTCGTCTTCCTTGATCCTCACCTGATCGATGCCCGGCACGGCGCGCCAGAACTTCAGGAATTCCTCGACCTCATGCCTGTTCCCGTCCATGCGAACCATCTGAACGACTACCTGCACCTTGGCCCGCCGTTCGCTCTTCATGTGGGCGAAACGCACGAAGTTATCGCGCACTCTCTCGAAGCGCGCTCCCTTGCGGTAGTATTCGAACGTTTCTTTATTCGTGCTGTCGATGCTGAGCGTGATGTGTTCGAGGGGGGAATCAAGGAGACGCGCGGAGGCTGCTTCATCGAGCAGCGTGCCGTTGGTTGAAAGCAATGTCGAGATGTTGTGCTTCGCGCAATACTCGACCCGGTCGAAGATCAGCGGGTCGAGGAGGGGCTCGCCGAGGCCGATGAGCATCATGTGCTCGGCGGATTGCCCGGATTCGCTGACCAGACGGTCGAAGATCTCCGCGGGCATGTCCTCTTTCGGCTGCGGGTGCGTCTCGCGCGGACACATCGGGCAATACAGGTTGCACTTTGCCGTCGTCTCGACGATGTACTCGACCGGCAACGCGTTCAACCTGACCCGTCCGCGGAGGTAGCCCCAAAGCAGCTTGGCCCGGTTCCAGGCGCGCATCATCTGATTCCACTATTCTAGCGATTGAAGGAGGGCCGAATCCTGATGGGTAGGAACAGCCGGGTACGCGTTCTTAATGATCGGCCTCTTCGCGCGGGTGCGAGGTATGTGCTGTATTGGGCGCAGGTGAACCGGCGGGTCGATGGCAACCACGGTTTGTTGCATGCTGTTGAACTTGCCCGTCAGGTCCATCTGCCCGTGCTGTTCTATGAGGAACTCGACTGCGAGTCGCCCCAAGCGAGCGACCGGTCGCACACGTTTCTGCTCGATGGCGTCCCGGAAACGCAGCGGCGGTTGCGGCAGCTCGGGATCGGCTATGTGTTCTACCTGCGCCAAAGACGCTCCGATCCGGCGGACGTGCTTGATCGGCTCGTTGCGGATGCGGCTGTTGTCGTGACCGACGACTACCCGCTGCCCCCAGTGGCCAGCAATAACGAGTTGATCCCGAAGCGGCTCGATGCCGGGTGGCACGCCGTGGATTCGAGTTGCATCGTTCCAGCGAGTCTTTTCTCCAAACGCGAGTATGCGGCCCGGACGTTCCGGCCCAAGATCCAGGCGAAGCTCGCGGAGTACTTTGTTGCGCCGGAGACGCTGAAAGTACCGCGCCGCTTTGCGGGCCCCGTGCCGCCGTTTCACGCTGAGGTGCGTCCCTGCGCCATCGCCGAGCTCGGGGCTGGGTGTGAAATCGATCACAGTGTGCCGCTGTCCCTTACATTTCAAGGAGGACGGGGGCAAGCCGACGCGCACCTGGAACGCTTTGTCCAGGACAATTTGCGCCGGTTTGCTCGCCACCGCAACGATCCATCGGCCCACGCCACCTCGGAACTGAGTCCCTACCTGCACGCCGGGTTTATCTCGCCGCTGGAGATCGCGCTCCGCGTTCAGGAGCAGGCGGCGGAAGACAAGCTGATCGCCGAAGAGTACCTCGAAGAACTGATTGTCCGCCGCGAACTGGCTTTCAACTTCGTGCGGCATGTTGCTCCGCCTTACACGCTCGACTGCCTGCCCGAGTGGGTGCGTGCGACGTTGCGGAAACATGGACACGACAAGCGCTCGCCGTCATACTCGCGCGAGCGCTTCGAGAAGGCTGAAACGCACGACGCTCTCTGGAATGCTACTCAGAAGGAGCTTCTGCTTCGCGGGAAGATACACGGGTATTACCGGATGTACTGGGGTAAGAAGATCATCGAGTGGTCACCGACCCACGAGGACGCGCTTGCGACCATGATCCACTTGCCTGACCGAGACGCGATCGATGGGCATGACCCGCACACATACACCAACAGCTACTGGTGCTTCGGCTTGCACGCCCGGCCCTGGAAAGAGCGTCCCGTGTTCGGCACGATCCGGTATATGTCTCTCGAAGGGATGAGGCGGAAGACCGATGTGAACGCCTA
>JBDKSR010000809.1:0-36305 GCA_039680545.1 Bryobacteraceae bacterium
CAACCCGGCGCCCGCGCGGACGATGAGTTGCGCGTTTCCTGCCGCAGTTGCGCTACCGGTATAGTTGGTCAGCGTCGCCATGGCCAGGCCAGAGAATCTCGCGTCGTAGTTGCCGTTGACGGTGTACCCGTTGAGGGAACGGCGGAACGAACGCCGTACGAATGTGTCGGTGTCGGACGCGCCGTTTCCCTGGATGAATCCCAGATCGCCGGTCAGCACGCCATTGAGGAAGCTCGGCACCGCCAGGGTGCCGCCGCACACGAACTCACGCGTGGCGCTGGCCCCCGGAGTCATTGCGAAGAAGTTGTGCTTACACGCGATCATTCGGTAGGTCTTGCCGCTGCCGGGCAGCAGGTAGAAGTCCTGCGAAACGAGAGAGCCCGCGGCATTCCGCATCGCAACGCGGGCGCAGTTGCCGGTCGCGGGATCGTACACGCGCATGCAGATGCTGTTGGAGCCCTCCGCCGTCGCCGCGGACTGCAGCACCTGATCGGTTCCAGACCCCGAGATCGATGTCCATCCCGCGTTGACGAGTTCGGCGATCAGCGCTGTCGCGATTGCCGCGCGCGTGTCTCCCGTGAACGTCGTGTCAACGATGGTCCCGCCGCTGTATAGGATGCTGCTCACGTCTACGCCCCCTGACTCACAAGATTGAACACCAGGCTGT
This sequence comes from Bryobacteraceae bacterium, assembly GCA_039680545.1. GTDB lineage: Bacteria > Acidobacteriota > Terriglobia > Bryobacterales > Bryobacteraceae > JAEHDI01. The sequence continues at coordinate 668 of JBDKSR010000809.1, forward strand.
CGGCTGGCACCTGGAAGCCCTGCCCGGATGCCACGTACACTGAGCTGCTCAACTCCCCCCAGGCGAGCAGACCGCCCGCTGTTGCCGCGTCATACAATCCGATACCCGCGAGGTTCCCCAACGCTGCACTGAACGCCGCCCATGTCAGGGCAGTGCCATTTTTCTTGGCGCCGGCGCTGGCTGCGGGGAAGTTCGTCGAGTTGTTGGTGAACGTGAGTCTCGCGTAGCCGCCACCGGTGGCCTCCACCGCGCCGGTGCCGTCGGCTCCCGGTACGGTGGTCAGTATCGCCGCGTACACCGTCGCCAGACGGGTATAGTCGGGCCCGCCTAGTGCGTGGTCGAGCAGCTTGTTGGCCAGATTGGCCGGATGTATACCGCCTGCCACTAGATCCTCCTATTCGATCCGAACCCACAGCGACGCCACTGGCTGTCCATAGCCGCCATTCCGCGCCACGCATAAGTACCGCTCGCTCGCGCGCGCGATGGTCTCGCCTTTGGTCGCGTCCCGCCGCATCACAAAACTGTTCCATGCCTTCCCAATGACGCGGCTGCTCGCCTCTTCCGTCAAATCGGCGCGGGGAGCCATGATGAGCGCGTTCTCCACCAGGTCAGCCCCCGCCGCATAGGCGAAGGGCCCCGCGTTGTAGCTTGCGCAGACGCCGGCAGATCGGTGCGTCGGCGTCGACGAGGCCATCACTCCGGTGAAGGCTCCATTTACGCCGGCTGCCACCTTTGCGCCGCGCCAGACCAGCGAGTCTCGGAGCTGGAACCCGCCGGCCACCACCGCCGCGCTGGTGATTCCTCGCCCGCTCCACAGGTAGGGCAGGCATGCCATCACGTTCGCCCAGCTATAGGCGGCGTTCCACACCCAGAACTGATACCGCGACACAACGGCCTCATAGGTCACCGTGGCCGGGTGAGGGCTCGGGTGGAGTACCGTGAATGTGATCTCCGCTCCGGCCGTGCCCAGCCGGAACCGGAACTCCGGGTAACCGGTGCCCGCCACCAGGCGCAAGTGCAACGTCGTCGAGCCGTACGTCTCGGACAGATGCCACCCGGCGCCCCCGGTGTACAGCACCACGTTCCAGTAGGCGGCCGTATCGCCCATCAGGTCGGTCAATCCGCCGCGCGTATACGGCGCCGCGGCTGTGCCGCCGGTGTCGGCTTCCAGCTCGATGATCCAGCTATATCCAGTGCCGCCGTACTGGTAGCGGGCGGTGACCGAGAATCCGGTGTGTGCGCCGATCTCCGTCGCCAGGTTCTCGATCGTCCCGGCGGCGTCTGTGCCCATGGCCACCCAGGCGATCTCGGAGTCCGCCACAATGTCGTGCCGGTACGGGTCGTAAACGCAGAAACGCAGGCGGCTCGTACGCACCCCACTCGCGTTGTACACGTCGACGCGGAAGAGCTGTACTCCGCTCGTGACAGTCACCGGGTCCGGCAGCGGGTCCGGCACCGTGCACCATGGGGCCCCGTAGGGAAACTGGATCCGCCAGGTGGCCTTCAGGCCTTCCACGGAGGTCCAGCCGGCCGCCGTCAGGCTCTCCTGCGTGCGATCGAGCAACTCGATCGGCTTGGCGACGCTGAACGTCTCGTGCTTGTAGCCTGCGGCCGTCTCGACCGCGAAGCTCTCAGTAGGCATAGTTGCCCTCACTCCCGCCGGTGCCCGGCAGCGCCAGGCACAGGCACCCGAGCCAGGTCGGAGGGATCCGGCCCGCCTCATGGGAGTACGTCCAGTTTTCGAAAGTCGCCTGGAAGGGTTGGCCGGTTGTCTCGTCAACTTCATCGAGCTGGAAGGTCTCGCCCAAATCGAGCGGCAGGGAAGGCCACACCGCGTCCCAGATCTGACCTCGGATCTTCGGCGGTCCGCTCTCGCCAGGTGTGCCCCAGGCGATCAGTGGATCCAGGTACATCGGATCGCCGTTGCCGTAGACCACCTGCGGCGGAGTGCTGTACGGATCGTTCATCAGCGATTTCACGCGAGCCTGCAAGTGCGCGCTGAGGCTTACGGCGCCGCGCACCGCCAGGCCGTCGGTCGACCAGTAGCCCGCCCAGTTGCTGTACTCATGCTGATAGCCGTTGCGAAACGAGTGCAGGCCCGAGCTGCTCAACCACCAGGCAGCGCCGACGTCCGTGCTCAATCGTCCCGTGCAGTCACCCGTCGGAGTCTCCGGCAGCCAGGGAACGCCGCATGCGAAGTGGTGCCCCCAGTAGCCGTCTGAAGCCACCTGGCTCGATACATCTGGCATCGCGACAAACGCCTGGCACCGCCCGGCGATCACATCGTAGTCCCGCCCAGCCATCAGCTTGTGCGTTGCGGTGGAATGCGAAAGGTCGGCGCAGGACATGCGCAGCGAAACCGCCGGGCCGTAGATCGACACCATGGCTTCGCCCAGATCCTGTAGCCAGAGTTTCGCCTGCAAGCCTTGCGGCGAGGTGCACATCATGCGCTTGCCGGTGGCGATGGTCTCCGCGGTCCACCCCGCCGAGGTCAGGATCCCCGCCAGCGAATCGATGAGCGCCGCCCGCGTCGCGCCGCTTGCGGTCGCTCGCACGATCGGCTGTTTCGAGTACGCGATCGACATCACTCCCACCGGACGACGGAGGTGATGTCCTGGCCGGCCGTCGTGCTGCCGATCTGCGTGCAGTTCTTCCGTAGCAGATACCCGATTTCGACGCGCGCGATCGCGGGATCCGGATGGAAGATCCCACGGTCGTACACGATGAGCGAGTCGTCTCCGTCCGGTATCTCCAGATAGCCCGGATTCGGGTTCAGGATGCTTTCCCAGGTCAAGCCTTCGTCGGTCGAACGTTCGATGACAAAACGGGCCGCCGCACCCGTCGGCGCGAGCTTGGCCTTCAGCGCGGCATCATAGAATGCGCCCGCCACGCGCACGATGTAGTGGTTGGTCAGGTCGTTCTCGACCGTGAGGGCCCGCTTCAGAACGAACGTCGCCTTGCGGTTCGTGTCGCCTGGATCGAAGCGCGCCAGCTTCTCGAAGAAGATCACCCACGTCCGGCTCATCTTCCCGTCCGGCTCGTACATGGGCGTTTGGTGCGGTACCCTCGGCGTGACGCGCGGCATCAGTGCTCTCCTGGCGTGGCTTTGAGGTAGGCGGCCACCCAGGCGTGCCGCATGGCGGCCGTAGACGAGACCCGGTACACGCGATCGCGTGTGCTCCCCAGCCGGTGCCAGATCACCCGCGAGGTGTAGGCGTCGATCGCGCCCGCGGTCCGGGTCTTGGCCGTGCCGAACGTTTTGCCACCGTTGTTCGACACCTCGAGCGCGAACTGCGGATTGCTGATTTCGCCCACTTCGACGTCGAGCTGCAGACGGCTATGGAACACCCGCGCTTCCTCCGCATGTACGTGCGGCGCCGTGCGCAGGCGCGTGATCGCGGTGCCGGCATCATCGTAGTGCTCCACGCTCTGCTCGTAGATCGTGCCGTCCGTGTGATCGCCCACGAAGTGTTTGCTGAACGTGAACGCATGGCAGCGGCCGCGGTGCCGGTCGAGGCCCGATCCGTACGCCCGTTCGTGCCACATGCCGCTGGTCACGTCATATGCCCAGGTCGCGTTGCCCGTCGGGAACGTGATCACCCAGAACGTGTGCCCCTGCTCGGTGTACACGTAGCCGAGCGCGTCCGACCACTTGCTGTACTTGCTCCAGGCCGTCTCCACCGCATGCGTCGAAACGCGCACCGGCGAGAAGCCGCTCACCTTGTAGGCCACCACGCCGCCGCGCGAATCCCCGGCCAGCCAGGCCGGGCCCATGCTCGGGAGCTTCACCACGGACCAGCCCGCGGCAATGCCCATGTCGATAAACGCCGACGGATCCGTCCTGAACACGATGTCCGCGTCGCCTTCGTTGCGGTACACCTCAATCGTTTCGTTGCCGAACGTCCACAGCTCGCGATGGTCTGCCAGGATCGCGTAGATGTTGTCGGGGTAAGCCTCTTGGGACTGGACATCGAGCGGATCCCACGAGTTGAAATCGTTCAGGCCGCTGTAGTAGAACTGCTTCGAATACGGCGCATGGACGATGCCGTACCCGTCCAGGTAACAGCCCGTGAGAGCCAGAACATCGCCGCCGCCAGTGAACGTGCACTTGACCGGCCCGGATCCGCCATCGCAGTACGCCAGGCCAGCCGACACCACCAGGATCTGCGTGCCGACGCCGTTGGGAAAGATCTGCGCGGGCGTGTGATCGTCGTCGTCGCCGACTTCGCCGCGTTGCGTGAAACTGCCATCGGAAAATACCTCGTACAGTTTCGAACCGGCAACGGCAAACAGGCGCTCTTCACCAGCCCACAAGCACCTCACCGGCGCCGTCGGCAGAGAGCTGAAGATCGTTAGGCCGGGCGTGCCGTACAGCGCCTTGGCGGCCTTGCCGGATCCGGACTCGTCGATCTCCGGGTACAGGTTGATCGTCCGCTGCGCGTTGAGCCGCAGCGAGCGCGACTGGTACGTCGGGCCCACGAATCCGAAGTCCACGCCATCCTCCTAGTCCTCGACGATCAGGTACTCGATGTTCACCGCGGCCGTGTTCGCCTGAGCTGCCGGCGCCGCGGCGCCGAACCGTCCGACGGCGATCTCCCCGGCCTTGATCTTCAGCAACACGGCGCCACCCGTCGCGCTGAGGATCTCAACATAGTTGGCCGTGTCCAGGTTCTTCAGGTAGAACCAGCCGGGCGTGCCCAGGTCGCCCAGGCCGATCGCCTCCGCGGCGGTTCCCACGTTCTGGACTCCATGCACATACTTCGTGCCCGTCACGCTGAACTTGCCCGCTGAGAGCCCCACGCTGATCTTCGCCGAAGGCGACTTTTCGAATGCCAGCAAACCGGTCACCGTCACTTCATCCGCCATAGCGGTACCCTCCCGTGGTGATATCCACCTGGCGCCGCGTGAGCAGCGCGTCATCCACGCCCATCTCGAGCTCGGGCATGTTCATCGCCTTGATGCGGCCCTTCTTGTCGGCCGCCATAATCTCTACCCGGTCCGACACAGGCCTGCCCCATTCCTCGCCCAAATGCACCGCCAGGTTGTACCGGATCGCGTCCGCATACCCCGGCGGGAAGTCGACTTCCACGCTGGTCTCCGCAAAACCAGTCAGCATCCGCCATGGGTAGAGCACCAAGGTCAGAGCCACGTCGGGCACCGGCCACAGCCACAGGGTGGATCGCGGATGCCCGCCATCGTTGTAGACTACTCGGGGCGTGCCGGAATCGGATTTCCGCGGAACATTGGCCCACTGCCGGGGACAATAGATTCGCAGCTCGGTCTCCTTGCCGTCCCGGACGATCCCGGCTCCGTCGAGGCGGCCGGGGCGCGTGCCATCCAGATCCCCACCAGGCCCGATGGTCCGGCTCGCGATCGCCGCACTCCAGGCATACTCATCGCGGCCGATCTCATAAATCGTCAGCCGCTCGATAGACCAGGCCTCGATCATCGAGTTGAGCACCAGCAGGGCGTCGGTCACTTCCGAATTGCTGGGTGCGCGGCCTGGCCCGAGCTGATGAATCAGCCGCAAGCTCGACTTGATCAGATCGAGAACGGTCATGCTGTTTGTCCCGGCGCGGGCGGCACGACGGGCCCGAGCAGGGCCCGGTTGAGCCCCTGGATCGCCAACTTGGCATCATTGGCGAGACCGATCAGTGCGTCATCCAACACGCGGCCGTATTCCGGCGCCAGGTCCGCCACCAGTCCAAAGCGCAGCCCGCGCTGGTACCCCGGCGGAAGCGCGATCACGGTCGCCAGCGTCGCGAGTGGAGTCAGCGCATGATAGGAGTACATCTCCAGGCTGCCCGCACTGGGGCTGGGGCGCAGGCGGATGACTCCGGTTGGATACCCGCCGTCATACCACAGCACACGGTTGCGGTCCCCAGCCGCCCAGACTGTCGCGTCGACGACTTCGTACGGCGTCTGTAGTCCATCGTTAACGACCGCGACCGCCTTGATCAGCAGCGCGCGTGTGACCAGGTTGTAGCTCGCGGCGCCGGTCAATGCCAACTCTACCCGGGTGAGCTGCGGGATAGGCAGCCCTTGGGCACTCCATGACTCAATCAGATCGTTGAGCGCCACCAGGCCGTCGGAGAGTTCCTCGGTCGCGGGCGTTTCGCCCGCCGCCACCACGCCGAGCGTCTGGAGAGTCTTGGTGATGAGATCCTGGGCGGTCATGTTACCTCTTGTCCGGCTTCTTGCCCGGCTTCTTGCCGCTGGGAGTTTCCTGGAGCGGCCCATCGGGCTTCGCCGATGGTTGCGGTGCCGGAATCTGCGTCGGTTGCGCTACGGGCTCGGAATGCCCCTCAGCGCCGATTTTCGACTCGAACGCCGCCGGCGAGTCCGCCCACCCCGGCCCGAGCCGGGATTCTTCCTCCGGATCCTGAACGATCACGGCCCGGCCATCGGCATGAAAACGCCAACTCGGATAGAGCTGCTTCATCGCTACTCCAGAACTGACCACTCCAGATAGACCGTGCCTGTCCCGGTCACTGTACAAGCGCCCGCCCATCCATCCGCGATGTTCAGATGCACGGTGTGAGCGCCGGCGGATTCGATCGCGAGCGGAGCGCTCGCCAGTGTCTTGATCGCCGCGGTTCCGGTCAGGTTGCTCACGGTCTGGCCGGTCAGAATGTTCTCGAACGTCGCCGTCCCATCCAGCGTTGCCACGGCGCCGGTGCCGATCACCGTGCCCATGCCCAGGTCTGGCGTATCAGCGTCACACGTGGCGCCGCTGCCGGTGAGGGCCACATTGATGCCCACCGCATGGATCACCACCACGCCCGACGGCAGCGTGTAGAGCAGCTTGCCGGCCGCCAGGCTGGCGGCGCCAACCGGCGCGATCAGCTCCAGGTCCGCGAATGTCAGTTTGGTCACATGCCTGGAACCGTCGCCGCGCTCGGTCACTGTTATGCCGGTAGCCGCGGCGCCCACGCTCACCAGCGGTGAACTCACCCACGTCGAAGCGATGCACGTCCATGTGCGGCCCGTGCCAACTACGAGCAGCGGCGTGTACGGCCACGATGTGCCGGCCGTGCAGGTGCCGTACGGCTCACTGGGCGCCAGCTCGCCGGCAGTCGCCTCATAGACTTTGCTGCCCGATGCGTGTGCGTATACCCTGGTGCCGTATCCTCGCTCCACGGTGATCCTGGTGCCGGACACGGCGCGTACTCTCATTGCCTCTGGGCCCGCGATCAGGATCGAGTTCACGCTCTGGCCCACTGCCGGAGCTGTAATGCCCGTAGCCGAAGCCACGTTTACCACGTCGTCGGCCTCGGCCACCGCGGCTGAGAACGTAGTGCTCGTCAGGGCGGTCTGCCCGAATACAGGAACGGCCACGAGCGCCACCAGCAGCAGTGCCAGCGGCGCGTTTCGAAGTCCTCTCATCGTCTTGTCTCCTTGTTAGGGAAGGGGAGCGGTTCGCCGCTCCCCGTCATCCTGGTTCCGTTGGTTAGCTCGCCACCCGGCAAGCCAGTTCGGGCCACGCGACGCCGAACGCCCACACTACGTCGAAGCGGTATCGCTGGACGTTCCCGCTGATGTCGAATGCCTTCATGAACCGCACGCGGACGCTGGATTCGGGATCCGGCGTCGCCATGTTGCTGACCACTCCACCCTCGCCGAGAGGCTGGTCGAAAGACGCGAACAGGAACGCATTCCGCGCATAGCGGATGCCCTGCGGGCTCGACTTGCCGGCGATCGCGGCCTGGCCGGCCGCGGCCGTGCCGTAAATGCTGATGAGCGCGCCGTCGGCCGGCGAGCCCGTTACGTTCTGGTAGTTGCCAGTGACAACCAGAGCCGGGGCGATCTTCACGTCGCCCGTGCCGTCAGCCTCGGAACTGAAGTCCTCGGTGACTACGAAATTCGCCAGGCGGCCCGTGCTTTGCTTGGTCCAGCGGTTCACCGAATAGACTCCGGCGAAGTTGATGATGTCACCCGCCTTGAGTCGGCTCGCGGCCGCGGCAGTCCAAGCCTTGGTTGCGATCGTCGCGCCGGTCTGGGCCGCGCCGTCGATAGCCGGCGTGCCGCCGAACGGCCCGGTCGTCAGGGTCTTGACGACCTGGCTTTCGTAAACTTCCGCCATCGCGTGGCGGCCGATGAAGCCCTTCTTGAACGAGTCGCTGATGGTCTGGCTCGGGTTGAACAACGACTGCCCGGCGGTGGACGTCTTCACGCCCATGGCGCTGGTAATGATCAGCCGCTCCTTCTCGACGGGCCCGCTGGCATCGAAGATGATTGCCCGCGCGTCGTTGTAGGTTTCCAACGCCGTCGGCACCGTGCCCGGCACGCCCACAAAGTTGAAGGTCGCCAGGGTGGCGAGCTCCATGGCCGCCAGTTCGATGTCGCACGCCAGAGCGTGCGCGGCCGGAATGATCACCTGGTCGCGCAACGAGGTGAAGTTGAACATCTGCTCCCGGCTGGTGATCTCGAGGTCGACGCCTTTGGTCTCCTGCACGCTCATCGTGCAGTACTGATCCTCGATGTTCTGGGCCGTGAAGGTCTCACCGCTCCTGGTTTTGTACACCGGGGGCTTCCTGACCTTGATCGATTCGCCGACCTTCATGCTCTCGGTGAACCGGGACGCATAGTCGTTGTTGCATCCCTTGATGAACGCCAGCCGGTTGGTGAGCTGCAACTGGAACTCGTTCGTTACCAGCGCAGTGTTCTGAAAAACGTTTACTGCTCCCATTTAGGTCTCCCGCGGCTTAAGCCGCCTGCTCTTGCTGCCTCCGCAGGCGCTTGTAGTCCTCGAAGTTCTCTGCGGACTCCGGAGTCACAGCGCTCTTGCCGCCCCCCACCGGTCTCACCGGTGCCGGGGCTTTGGAGGTATTGGGTCTGCGGTTTGCAGTGGGAGAGAGTTTGGTCTCGATGACGCCGAGCGCCTTCACGGCCTTCAGCGGGTTCATGTCCGCGATCGCGGTGAGCTCGTCGGGATGCGTGCCCAGGTAGTAGGCCATTTCCGCGCCCACTTCGCTTTCGAGGATCGTCTGCATGACGTGCCCCGGCAGCTCCTGCTCGTTCGCTTCCAGCACTTCGTCGAAATCCTCGTGCTTTCCGCGGGCAGCTTCGCTCTGCGCCTGGAACGCCTCGGCCACGGCTTTCTGGTGCTCCCGCACTTTGGCCTGGCCGGCCGTCTCCGAATCCTGTTCGGCCTTCCGCGCTATCCGCTGGTCGACTTTCCAGTCGATGAGCTTTTCCTGATACTCCGCGGCCGCGACTTCGTATTCGTCGTACGACTCGAAGTCTTCGGGCTTAGGCTTCTCCGGCGCCTTGGCTTCCGTCTTTGGCGCCGCCTTCGGCTCCGGCTTGCCTTGGCGTAGTTCCGATAGCTCGCGTTCCAGCCGGTTCGCGCGGTCTTCAGCTTCCCGCCTCTGCCGCGTCAACTGCGAGATGCGTTTCTCCGCATCCGGCTTCCGTCGACTGTGCTCTCCCTCTTGCTGCTTGTTGTCCGGCGTCTCCGCTGCGCCGTCGCTTCCGGCCGGGGTGCTGTCGCTGCCTGGGGCCTCGGAGGTCTCATCCTTGACGGGCTTGCCCGCCTGGTCAATGTCTCCCGTCTCGCGGAACCGTCTGTACTCAGTGAAATTTGGTTCCTCGAGCGTTACTTCGGTGCCGGCCGCATTGGCCGTGTCGTTCTCGGCTGTCGCCATCAGGTCTCCTGGGTGCCGGCGATCACGCCCGCCGGCGTGCGAAATACCACGCCCAGGAATCGGCGCGGCGCCAGGCTATCGACGACGGCCCAGGTTGTCGACCATCTGCCGGATGTTGTCGCCGGAGGTTTTGGTGTTCTCGTCGAGGAACTTGTAGCCTTCCTGCGAGGTCTTCAGGAACTCTTTCAGCGACCGCAGATTCCGGGGCAGCCCGCGCTGGATCGCGCTGGTCACCTTGCCGGCCTTCTCGGCCGCCTCGTAATACGCCTTCCGGGCGGCATACCAGGCATCCCGCGCAGTCTGCTGTGCCGAGTCGCCGAGTTGAGAGAGTGTCATTTCGGCGAGGCCTCCCGCTTGTTGGTTAGGTAGCCGAGCATGGCGATAACGACGCCCGTCACGATCGCCTCGACGCTCCCCTGCGCGGCAAAGAGCGCGCCGCCGATGGCGCCTGACAGTGTCGCCTTGCCGTCCGCCTTCGGCTTCGTGGCCAGATACCCGATCAGTGCGACCGCCAGGCCTGCCAGCAGGTGAGCGATCTGCATCGGATCACCGGCGATCAGCTTCGCCAGGTCCAGGCCCGGCACCGCCAGCACGACGCCCGCGATCAACCCCGTGATCGACGTCCGCGTGTCCGGCGAGCTCGCCAGTGACTTCAGCACCGAGCCGAGCACCGTCGCTGCAACTTTACGTTTCAGCCCGTCGAGCATGGTTCCTCCTATTGCCCCCAGCCGAACAACGCGCCCAGGATCAACTGGTAGCCGCTGTTATTCGAGACACTGCTCTTCACCACTCGCACGTTGGGCATCACGCGCGAGTTCCCTTTCACCCGCACTGACGCCAGGGCGCCCGTGGTCCAGGCCCATCCGGTCGCCTCGCCGTTGTAGCTGATGCCCACCGAAGTGGGCACATAGACGGCGACACCGCCGATCGTGAAAACCCTTTGCGCCACGCCCGTCGAGATCTGCGTCGTCACAGACAACGGCTTCACCGTCGTGGGCAGCACATCCACCGCCGTGAATGCGTACGTGCCCGAGTCGTTTACCGCCCGGGCGTACAGACCGGTGCCCGCAATGCGCGGCGAGGCCGACTGGTTCCAGGCGACGCCCGCGGCGTAGATGTTCCGCGGTGCGTCGGCCGCGATCGCCAGCATCACCGGTGACAGGAATCCGAAAAGAACTGTGAATATCCGCATGTTTCCCTCTCTCACTGACCTTCAGGCATCGGCTGTTGTGCCGTCGGCTGCCCTGGTGCCGGTTGCTCCATCTCTGGCTCATCCGTTACCGGCTCGTCGATCCCCAGCGTGCTCAAACGTTGGTCGATCGCGGCGATTTCCTGCCTGAGCAGTTCGATCCCCTCACGGCTCCCGGCCTCCACCTGCGTCTTGATGAGCTGTGCCTGGACCTTCATCGCCTCAACGCGCTCGCGGCTCTCGAGTTCGTACTTCCGCGTGCGGATCTCGTCGCTCGCCTGGTTCAGCGCCTGGGTGAGCTGCTCGACCATCTGGTTGAGTTGCTGCACCTTCGCCTGCACCGCCGGCGGGATCTGCTGCTCGCCGTCTGCTTTCTGTAGCTCGGGCGGCAGCAGCTTGCGGAGACGGTCAGCAATCTCCTGGGCCCCGGGCCAGTCCATGTTCTTCGCCAGCAAGTCGCCGATGAACTGCGCCGCCTGCGGGTACACCTTGATGAACTCGAGCATCGACTCCGCGGCTTCCGCTCGCTTCGTCGTGTAGCTCGGACCCACCGAGACCGCCACATCGTATTTCCCGGCGTCCATGGCGTAGATGCGATCGACGCCGCGGTCCTTCGTCGGTGTGTTCAGCGCAACGGTCCGCTCGTCGCCTTCCTCGCCGATGATCCTCACCACGCGGCCAGGCCTGTCGTAAATCTTCGGAATGAGGTCCACCAGGATCCGCGTCTCATGCGTGATCGCCGTATTGATCGCATCGATGTAGTGGAAATTGGAGACGTCACCCTCGCGCTGCCGCGCCAGGATCGCCCGGCCCGATGTCTCGTTCGACCTGGCGCCCAGGCTGGCGTCATAGATGCCCGTCGTCGACTTCAGATCGTCGGCCGCCTGCATCCTGGCCTGCGAAATGGCCATCACCGGAGGCTCGAATGTCTGGCGTTGGGGCGCAGGCACCAGGTGATCGCCGAGCGCCTTCGGCTTGTAGGTCAGCACCGGAAAGTTCCGGACGTTCGCCTGTTCCCATTGGTGCTCATGGCCCTCGATCTGGCCCTCGGCGGCGACGTACGGCGCCCGCGGCGCCAGCGCGATCATCTCCGTCTGGGCGCTGGCCCAATAGTTATACATGCGCTGCGGGTCTTTCGCGTCTCGGATCATGCCGCTCAGCCGCGTCTCGCCATCGACGTCGATCTCCTCGCCGAGCACAACAATGATCGGGATCCACTGGCCAGCCCAGATAGTCTCCTGCAGCTTCTCGAAGCCGTTCGTCTTGCACCACTTCACGGTCGGAACCTGCGTCGGCCGCTCCTGCACGATAAGGCCGCGATCCGCAACCTGGTCTGCAAATGCCGTGCGGCCGTCCTCGAGCAGCGCCAGTGTGCGCTCTGCATACCCGATGTGGAAGTACTCCGCCACTTGCACGCCATCAGCCGACACCCAGATCGGCTCACGGTCGCCGATGGACGTGAAGCCGCCGCGGGCCATCTCCGAATCGGGCCACCGCCGTTTGTACTCGTCGCGGCTGAGGTTGTCGACGACGAACGCCCACTGGGCGTCGGAATAGTCGGGTTGCTGGCAGCTCGGGTCGAAGTACACGCTGAACGGGTTCTTGATTCGCCGGATGTAGATTTCCTGGTCGAAGCTGGTCGGCGAGGCATAGTCGGTCACCACGCGGTAGTAGCCGCGCCCGATCGAGATGGCGTAGTCGGCCGCGTAGCTCCGCACCGCCGGCGCATGGCTCTGCCGCTCGATGTGACGTATGAGCCCCTGGTAGACCTTCGCCGTTTCGATGTCGCCCGCATCGTCGACGGCGCTCACCGTGGGCGTCGGCCGATTCTGGCGCACGTCGTTTACCACCTGGTGGATCGTCGCCGGCAATCGGTTGATGGTCAGACACGGCCGGTGGTCCTGTTCGCGCGCCTGCTGGATGTCTTGCGGCCACTGCTCGCCAGCGCGGAACCGCAAGTCCTCGAGCATCTCCTGCCGCTGCGACTGCTCGGCTTGCTGTGCCGCGGCGAACCGCTTGCGAAGCGTCTCGAAGAACTGCTCGTCTGCCATGCTATTTACGTCCTTCGTGCTCGATCGAGTAGTGGTTCCCGTCGCCGCGCGCGAATCGGCCGCCCCAGCTCCCGCCGATCGACTCCCACCACTCCCCCAACGGGCGGTGGGATTCGGTATCCGACAGGTACTTCCCGTTGCGGAACAAGTTGATGTCGATCGCCAGGCGTTCGCAGTGCAGGCTGCGCGCGATGCCTTTGCCGGCCGCCGCGTTCCGCTTGGCTTCCTCCGGCGATCGCCAGGCCTCGCCCAGGGTCACCTCAAAGCCAAGCTCTCCGGCTTTCTGGATCAATGAGGCGACCATCCGGGCGAATTGGTACTGCTTCTGGAGAAGGGTCACAACATCCAGCCACCGCTGTTTTCCACGCCGTTCCAATCGGCATCAGGCTTGCGCGGCGACGGTTTGGTCCGGCAGATCTCGAGCAGCTCCATCTCGAGGTACCTGGTGCTGTCCATCAGGTGGTCGCGTTCTTTTACGATCCGGCCCTTCTCGTCGCGCCGGTACAGGCGGAACTCGCTGAACCAGTGCGTGAGCGATCGGAAGACTCTCAGCCTGCCGGAAGTGAGTCGCTGGTGGACGCGGTAGATGCCCGCCTCGACGGCGTTGTCGGCCTGGACCAGGTCGAGCCCCAGCTCCTCGTACATTGCCAAGAGCCGGCGCCCGTCCACCTGGCTGCGCCCTCGCGCCGCCGGGTCGATCGCGCCGCGGATCCACGTCCCCCTGGCCTGTATCCCAGCCGCATGGACGGAAGGTTCGGCTTCAGCTCGGTAGTGCTCGCTGTACAGGTACAGGACGTCGGCGTCACGATCGAGAGCGCCCCAGATAGCAGCCGTGCGATTCCAGCCGACGTCCAGACCGTACGCCCGCGGCCAGTGCTCCGGCACTGCGAAGTCGTCAATGACGATGTCGCTCTCCGGCACCGGGTAGATGCAGCCCGATCCGAGGGCAGGGATGCCCTTCGAGCGCGCGTCGCGCTGGTAGGCAGGGATCGACGCCCACAGCTCCTCTTTCGCTTTTGCGTCCAGGTGCGGTGCGTCATCCCAGGTCGCGGTGACAACGAATTTGCTCACTCGGATTCGGTGTCAGCCGCGGCCGCCGGGCGCTTCACTTTCACACCGAACTTGCTGCCCAGGTGCGCGAGCATCTCGTGCATGTCCGTGAACACGCTGCGCTCCGGCGCCGGCCAGTTGTAGTTCATGTCGCGCAGGTTGCGCTTCACACGCTTGCTCACTGAGACCGTGTAGCCGTTGTCGGCGGGTTCGATGTGGATGCTCTCGAGTTCCAGATCCTGGGGCCTCGGCTCGCGGCGTTGCGGTTTCTCTTGTATGGGCTTCGATGCTGTGTCCATGCCCGTTATTCGGCGCCGCCGAGGAAGGAGAGCACCACCTCAGACATGCCCTGCAGCGGTGTGAACGTGAGCAACAAACTGCCGCCGGTGGTCATCGTGCGCAGCAGGCACTCGGTGTAGATGTCGAGAGGCGGCTCCTCATCGAGCCAGATCAGATCCTGCGACGTTCCCTGGAACGCCTCGCGCCGCTGGTCGTAGCTCTTCAGCACCAGCGTCGAGTAGCCGCCGGAGCTGTGCCGCACGTAGATGATCTCGACCGCGTCGGCGATGCCCGAGCGGCGCCGCGGCTCGCCCAGGATCGCGGCCGCGGGTATCATGCCCGTGCCCCATTCGCCCATGGGCCCGAGCAATTTGTCCTGCAGAATGTCGCGGACCGTCTTCGACGTATCGCCTGCCGCCCAGGCGCGGATCCCGTGATCGAAGCGGCGGCCAGGCCACCACTCGGGATACTCTCCGGTCAGGTGGCACGTCGTCTCATACGCACCGACGCCTTCGGTTTTTCCCACGCGGTTGCCGGCCAGGAAGAGCCGCTCGCGGTGCGGTGAGCCATCGCAATCCGCCGGACACTCCGGCATCGGTTTGTGCTGGGCGCCGGCGAGGAAAAACTTCGTGTGCTTGACGTACTTGTCGCGGCTCAGAGCGCCCTCTGCCGGGTAGTACGTGCTGATCTTGTGGCGCCGCACGCGGAGCTGCTCCGCGATCGCTGACACTTTACGCTGGGGCAGGGAAGCGAGCCACCCCGCTACCGGTTTGCGCTCTTCGGTCACTTCGCCTGGACGGTCACCGGCCGCGTCGGGCCGTAGTCGTCGACCAGGATGCCGGCGCATTCAGAGGGCTCCAGGGTTTCCATCAGTGCCTTGATCGTCACCGAGCACACGCTGAGGAATTTCTTCTTGCCCAGCCGGCTGAATAGCTGCTGGATCGTGCACCGCAGCGACTGCCGCGGCGGCAGAGCGCCCACCGTAGCCACATAACGTTTCCCGCGGAACGTTAAGCCGTCGTTCGGTTCGGGCTTCGATTCCTCGGCCTTCTCGCGGAGCACCGCTTTGATCTCGTCGGCCCGCTTGTTGAGTTTGCGCGCTTCGGCGAGCTGCTCATTCAACTCGCCAAGTTCATCCACCAGTGCAGAAACAGACGGTTTTGCCATCACCAGGGATTCGGCACGTCACGCGGCCGCGGCCATCGTCATCAGCCGTCGGGCCTGGCGCGCCTGGCGCGCGGATCGTGCGATGCCCTCCGCGGCGATGGGGCGGCGGTCGTAGTACCGCGTTGCCGGAAAGAGCTGCTCACGGGCCCAGGCCCGGCCGAGCTTCGCTTCGATCCGGTACACCGCGTGGAAGAACGCGCCTTGATCCAGCGACAGCCGCCGGCAGCAGTCGGTGTACTCGCGCCCCTCGAGGCAGCGGCGCCGGAACACCTCTCGCTCGAGCGGCTCGAGCTCGCGCCAGGCGATCGACAGCACGTCCGCGCAGTATTCCACTTCGGGCAGGGAAGTGGCATATCCTCGCTTGCCGAGGCTCAGCAGGGGGCGGGCGCCGCGCTGCGCGATCGCCTGCTCGGTCGCGTGATACCGTGCCAGCACACGCCGCGCAACGTCGCGGTAGTCGCCGTCGTTTGCCTGCCTCAAGCGGCCTCCGAGAGTCGCGACAGCTTCACGCGCAGCTCGGCCAGCGCCTGGGCATGGATCTGGCCAGTGCGCGACGATCGCAGCCCGACCTCTGCTCCCACCGAGCGGTGGCTGCGATCGCCGCGGTAACGCAGTTCGACGATCCGCCTGCTGCGCGCCGGCAGCGATTCGACCGCGCGCCTCACTTCCTGGCGCACCTGCGTGCGGTCGACGATCTCTTCCGGGCTCTCGGCAGTCGACCTGACGTCGTACTGTTCAGGGAGCTGTGAGTGTGTTCCGTCGCGCAACGCTTTCCTCCTCATGCCCTCTCGCAGCCGGCGAATCACAAACCACGCCGCCCACTCGCGGAACGGGACGCCGCGGCTCGCGTCGTAGCGCTCTGCGGCCACGACAAGCTGTAGCTGGGCCTCGCTGTCGAGCTCGTCGGCGATCATGCCGTACCGCGGGATGCTCGCCGCCAGGCGCCGCGCGATCGCGTGCGCCAGGTCCAGGTTCTCTTCGATGAGTCGATCGCGGTCGGTCATGTCGTGTGCCTCGTGAAGGATTGCAGTAGCCGCTCGAATTGCTCCAGAGTGATGGGCTTGTCGTCGGCAACTTCGCTGTGGGGAACGGGCCGCCCCAGGACAAACAGCCGCATGAGTTGCGACGCGGCCTTCATCCGGATGGCGTGATCGGCTCGCAGGTTGGGATCCTTCGGCCGTGCTAGTTTCTGCACGCCCTCGCCGATGCCCACGATGATGAGCCGGTCGGCGTCGAGCGCCTCCCCCATGCGTGTGAGCATCTTGCCGAGCAGCTCGTCGAGCTGCGGGCCGCGGCGGTCGAGGACTTGGGCGATACGGTACTGGCACTCGGGGCTGGCGGCGTCGCGGTAGGCAGTGGCACGGGAGACGCCGGTCTCGCGGGCGATCTCAGGGACAGTCTTGCCGGCGACCAGTTTCGTGGCAGTCTTGGCGCGACGGACAGGCCTGGTCAGTGGTTTCTTCCGTTTCGTCGACCGTGCCACCTGATGGAATCGGCGGCTCGCCAATCACCCGGCGATAGCTACCCTGAGCCGCTCGAAGCACGCCGCCTCGGTGCCGTAATGTAGCAGCCGGCCATGGGAGAGCAGGATGTGCGTGACCTGCGGATTCTCGCGCCGCCAGACCCGGAACGGAACCGCCCTCTCCAGCTTCTCCCGAATGTGCATGCTGAAATACTGCTCGCTGATCGGCATCAAACGCAACTGAACGTATCGCATCGGCATCTCAGTGCACCCCCGACTCCAGCCGCAAAGCGGCCATGAACAGATTCCCGGCCAGTACCTTGAGGTCAGCCGGGCGAAACGTCACCGTCCTGACCAGCTCGCCGAAATCGAGCGTGATCTCGCTGCGCTCCCAGTTCGTGCTGACAGCGATCGTGAACTCGGGCATTTCCTCGGCGGTGGTCGCGGCCGCCGCCGGAGTAGTCGTCTCGCTCATAGGACCATCCTCAGGGAGATGCCCTCAAGTTCCGGGCTGGGCGGCCGCGTATCCTGCAGCTCGCGCTCGAATTCCATGCAGTTCTCCCTCTTGTTCACAGCCACGCGCGTGATGTAGCAGTGCACCGGGATGCCGCTCGCCGTGTGCCCCTCCCAGATCCGCGCCGGCACGCCATTCACGTGCACGATCTTGCTGGTGCTCTCAATTGTCAGCTTCACAGCCGTCCCTCCGATTTCACCATCCATCCACAGCGTTTCGCGGCAGCTCCCCCTCCCACCAGAGCGGCCAGCGCGCCACCGCAGAGGACCTGGCGCGACGTCGAGGAATCGGCCGCGACAATGAAGAAACTGTATCTGCAGGCGATGATCCGGTAAGCCATGCTCTCTCCGGCGAACACATAAAGGCTCGTTGGGATTGTGGCCCAGTGGGGATCGTGGAACGTGATATGCGCGCAGTCGCCCCGGACCCCGCGGCAAATCTGAACGGAGATGCTCTGCGCCGGCCCCGGTCCGGCGGCGGACTGCAGCACCTGATCGGTTCCTGAGCCCGAGATCGATTTCCATCCCGCATCGATGAGATGGGAAATGATCGCGGTGGCGAGATCGGCGCCAGTAGCTCCTTTCAAGCTTCCGTCGATGATACGTTCCCGGCCGCGGCGGCGCCTCCGGAGCCCCATGCCGATGAGCGCGAGCCCCAGCAGCACCCAAATGACCAGCTCCACGACGATCACCGTTTCAATCACCGTCATCACCGATCCTCCAGGCGCGCCACGTGCCGCCGCATCTCCGTCCGATGCCGCTGCGCCCGGCGCCGCGCTACTAGATCCCAAACCACGGTGATGGCGACCGCCGTCATGGCGGCCACGATCATGATCTCCAGCCGCGCCCTACTGGTTTCCATTTATGTCCACCCTCCGATGCGCGATGTGCTGCTCGAGCATCTGTACCCACTGCGCCAGCTTCCCGCGGCCGCGGTAATTCCCCTCGACGTACTCGCGCTTCACAGCCTGGTAGCTCACTGTGAGCTCGGGCTTCGTCAGTCCCGCCGGCCGTATCCTGATCTCGATGTCATACTGTTGTGGCATCTACCCCTCCGCACACTTCGAGCACAGCCCCGGCGCCGCCCAGTAGCAGCCGCCAGGGCACGCCCGCGTGTCCGAGCACCCGCACACCCGGCAGACCATTTCCTCGCCCGCGGCGATCCGCGCCTGGCGCGCTTCCTCGATCTCGTCGCTGATGAGGATCTGCTCGACGATCGCGTCCGACATGCCAAGCACCCCCATCGGGTTGCCAGCGTCGTGCTGGCCTTTCGCCCACCGTTCAAGATCGATCGCCAGCTGCAGTTTCCGCTCGAGCTCGATGACTTCGAGCGGACCAATGGCATGGCTCATGATGCTGCCTCCGCGAGATCCGAAACATACTTCCGCGCGCGACCATACGCGATATCGACGTAATCCTGCTTGAGCTCGATCCCCATGAAGCCGCGGCCGTTTCGCAAGCAGGCTAGGCCGGTCGTTCCGATGCCTGCGAATGGATCGAGGACTATGCCATCTTCGGGACAACCCGCTCGTAGACAGGTTTCCGGCAACTCGATCGGGTAGGCCGCGAAATGGGCCTCATGCGTCGGTTGCGTCGCGAAGGTCCACACCGAGCGTTTGTTGCGGCGCGTTCCGGGAGCATCACTCTCGGCCCTCGGCTCCATGATGGCTTGGGCGTTGTACCAATACCTCCGCGCCTTTGTGAGCAGGAACACATAGTCGTGCGCCTTCGTGCAGCGGTCGCGCACGCTCTCTGGCATAGGGTTTCGCT
Organism: Bryobacteraceae bacterium; assembly: GCA_039680545.1. Lineage (GTDB taxonomy): Bacteria > Acidobacteriota > Terriglobia > Bryobacterales > Bryobacteraceae > JAEHDI01. The sequence continues at coordinate 19,796 of JBDKSR010000809.1, forward strand.
TGGCCCAGATGAGGTCCTGCCGCAACCACCATCCCTGTTCCTGGAGTGCGAACGCCACTCGCCAAGGGATACCGACCAGATCCTTCGGCTTGAGCCCGGGAAGTGGCAGCCGGTTTGGCTGTACCATTGGGCCTATGCCGGCCCCCGAGTTTGTACGGAGTCCGTTGTTCTTCAGCCTTCCCGGGTGCCTCCCAGCCCAACGCAGGCCTCGATCCCCGCCTGCCGGGCAGTTCCCGACCCGTCCGGCGCCAGTGGCGTAGCAGTCTCCCAGGTTGAGCCATAGCGTTCCATCATTCCGGAGCACGCGCCGCACCTCACCGAACACACGCACCAACCTGCTCACGTATTCGTCGGGCGTTCGTTCGAGACCGATCTGCTGGTCTACGCGTATGGCTCCGCACTTCCGGCATTTCTCGCGGTACCAGTTCTGGGCGCCAGTGAAAGAGCGTTCGGCACGCTCCCCATCAGCGCCTTGCACGCCATGCAAATTCCTGTGGTCGCACTGCGGATCTCCGCCTTCCCACCTGGCCGTGCCATAGTCGCGCAGGCCCCAGTACGGTGGGCTGGTTATGCAACAGTTTACGGATTGGGATGGCAGGGTGCGCAGTACTTCCAGCGCATCGCCTCGGGCAATCTCGAACAGGGGGTATGGGTGGTAACCGAAGGCTGCGAAAGGCAAACCCGCGGCCGTTGCCGGACCCGCATTGATGGCCTGGCTCATGCCCCATCTCCGCTCTGCTGCGCGCGGTTCAAGACATCCGCAATCCCATCCGCTCGCTCTGGCCGCTGGTCATGCAGCTCGAACACGGCCTCACCGTTGCGGCACAGCGCCCATGTTGGAGGATCTACCCGCACTTCCACTGTCCACACACCACGGATGCCCTCTGGCACAGAGGCAACCGCCTTCTTGTAGCCGGACACCTCCGCCATCGTTGCGATGTCGGTCAGCACGCGCTGGTCGTTCAGGTGATCTCGCGGCTCGGCGAGTTGACGGCTTGCCTTCGCGAATACCATCCCCAGCCTCACTGCCAGCGCTACCTGTTCCCCGATCCCCAGCCGCACCGCGCGAGCCAGTCCCTTAACCCGCTCTTCATGCGGGCACCGAATGGAGGTCGCGTTCAGCCACGCATCGATGGCCGCAATGGTCTCTGCATGGTCTACCTGGAAATGCTGCTCCACGGCGCGGCTCTCCGGCGTCGCTGAGTCGTAGGCTGTGAGCCCATTCGTCGACGCAAGCTCATGCCTGGCCTTCTCCAGCGCCGCCCGAGCCGCACACAACTGCGCCGACAGCGTCGCACACTTGCATTCACCCATTCCGCGCCTCCCCGCCATGCGCCCTCAGTACCGACAGCTCGACCTCTGTCAGATCCCAGGCCGCCAGCACGACGTACGCATCGCGCCCGATCTTCCGGAGCAGCATCGGATCCCGCGGCAGATCCTGCCATTCCGCCTCCCACAGCAGCCAGTAGCGCCTCGGATGGTGCGGGCGATACTGCGGTGGAATCCGCGGCGCGATCGCGCGCACATCCCAGCCAGGCTTTAGGTCGGCCAGACCTCGGGAGATGCGGATGGACCACCTGGCGCCGGCCTCCGGCTTCGGAAGGAATACTAGGCTGTCGCCACAGTCGCGATACGTCACGCCTCTGCAGTCGGCCCTGCCTACCGCGAGGCGTGGGTGGCCGCGGCCGTCCGTGCCCGCCTGGCTGATCGTCGCGCTCAGACTGATTACGACCTTCCCCTGGGCGATCGCGCGGTAGATCCTCTCCACCTCTTCGTCCACCTCGTCATGGATGCCCCGGTGCAGGCTGTACTCGACCATCGCCGCCCGCGCGGCTTCCTGCGTCGTCGCTGAGTTCAGCGTCGTTACGTTCACAGGACTCCCCTCCTTCGCAGATGACTAATTGCATTCAGGTCGTCGATCGCGCCTTGGTTGACGTGCCCCCTGAACGGCGGAATCTCCGCAACCTTGACCATCAGGTATTTCGTTCCGGCCGGCGGCTTTATCGCGGTCAGGGACTCATATAGCCGCTTGGCTTCCGCGACGCCTGCGGGCTTGCTGTGAACGCCATCGACGCGGACTCGGCCATCCGGTTCGATAGCGACCATGAAGTAGCCTCGCGGTTCATCGAAGATATACGCCGGGACCAGAAGGTCTTTGTGGTTCATGCGCCAGCACTCCTCTCAATGAGCACGTCGCCTTCGTTGTCGCGGTAGACCTCGATGAGCGGCCGCGCCTGATCTTTCTTTTCGCACCTGGTCTCCCGCGCGTGTTCAGCGCGCACAGGCGCATCGTGCATGTTGTGGCACCACTGGCAGAGCAGCGCTACGTTCTCGGGCCGGTTGTCGGCCGGATCCTGGTTGAGATGGGCATGCGTGAGGATCACCTTCATGCGGTGATACGCAGCCGGCTGATCGCCTTCCCACACGTCCGGCCTGCCCTGGCTCTCGCGGCCTTGCTGATCGATCCAGGGCCCGCTGAATTGCGCCAGGCGCCAGTACATCCGCCGCGGCCCAATGTTGCAGCGGTGCGTGCCGTAGACGCGCATGATCAACATGCGATCCGGGCAGCCGCATCGCTCGCAGCGGCCGCCCGCACGCTTGTCGACGATTGCGCACACCTCGCGGTAGCTAGGTGTGCGGTAATGATGCCGGTTCTCGGGACGAATGGGCATCGCCTTAGCCTTCGTATCCTGCTGTCGAGTATCCGGCCTGCCGGCACTCTTCTCGCAACATCAGCAGGGCCTCGGGTGGAACCTGCATGAGACCCTGCCTTGCCTTGAACAGCAACGGCCGTGGTAGACGGTGCACCTCGCCAATGACCCACGCCCATCGGCCTGTGGCGAAGTTGCCAAACTCGCGCTCCTGCACGGGGTCTAGCTGAGGGTGCCGACGAAACACGTCGGGAAGATAGGGGTCTTCATCGATGCGGCAGCAGTCGACGAGGCGAGCCACTGCCACGATGCAGCCCGTACTCAGCCGTTCGCCAAGAAGCGCCAACCGGAAGAGTGGCCTAACGTTCATTAGGGCTTCCAGGTCGCTCTTCAGTAGGCCGCGCGAGCTGGCATGGATCGCGAGCCAACCGCGGTACCGTGTACTCCATGACCGCGTTTCAACCTTCTTCGCCCCAGCCGCGACCAGCGTCGCCCACGGCTCCCACAACGAGATCAGCATCATATCCCGCTTCTCCTCCGAAAGCGGATGGAACTGTGTGTCCATCTCTCCCTCAGACCGCCACGCCCAGCTTGGCGGCGATGGCCTGGAGCAGCGCCCGATCGCTCGGCATGAACGTCGTCGCGGCTTCGACCACCTGCGCGCCCCACAGCAGCCTGTTGCGCACCACTACAACGCCGCCGATCATGCCCCACGCCAGTTCCTCATCTTCGTCGAGAGGCCGCATCGGACACTGAACGGCAGGAACGTCGGCGGCTGGGATATTCGCGAGGTTTGGCGGAATGTTCACTATGGCCGCCTCCGCAATGGGCAGGATGAGCCCGTCTGGGTCGAAGTACGGTTTCCCGCTTATGTCCGCCAGTGCGGCGCCGGTCGCCTCGTTCACCGCGAGCACGAACGGGTATGTCTTGTACTTCTTCGTGCCGGGATTCGCTGCGAGCTGTTCCTCTGCCCTCGGGTCGTACCACAGCTTTGGGGGCCTTTCCGGGATCCACGGCGCCTGTTTGCCAGTGACAGCCTGATACTCCTCGGGCGTGGCAAAGGTCTGAAACAGTTGCAATTCCTGCAGAGAGTACTGCGCTTTGTTGAGAGCCATCGTTTGTCCTTTCCTTGGGTTTTGCTCATGCGGCGCCTGCGAGGCGTGCACGGGCGTTGAGGTTGCCAACGTGTTCGCCGGCCGCAATGCGAGCAGCCTGCGGCCAGCCGATACGCTTCACCAGTCCGGGCTCTACTTCCATCCGGATGATGTCGCTGTCGATCCAGAGCACGGGAATCTTCCTGGCGATGCGTAGGCGGTAGAGTGTCGCCGCGATCTTCAGGCGATCGAAGCCGAACTCTTGCACGCGCGCTCCGCCGATGCTATTCTGAATCTGCATTTAAGAGCTCCTTTCGGGCCGCGCTGCCAGGCGCGGCCTTTCTCTTTTCAGGTTGCAAATCGCACGAACATCACCGCCTCGGAGAGTGCCAGTGCGGGCGATGGCCAGACCGATGTGACCGGCTTATCATCGGCGTCGTTCACCAGCCAGCCGTGCCCCTTCTCGATCAGCTTCCAGCCGAGCCCGCGCACCAGGCGCAGGTTCGATCGAAAGACGGAATTCGCGGTCCGCTCATCCATGGGAGGCCTCGATCGCATACTCGACCTGGTAGCCCGGGCCGGCCGTCTCGGCGAGAGCCGTAGCTATCTGGCTCCCGTACTCCTGATCGAGGAATTGCAGCGTCGCCTCATCCGGCACCGCTACGTGGAGGTGATGATCATGCGCCCTGACGAGGTAGGTCGCCTCGATCCAGTTCGCATACGCGGCCGGCTCGAGGGCGAGCTGCAGCGCGGCCTTCACCTGGTCCCACGGCGCTTGTGGGCCGCGGCGCGCCGTCGTCGTCGTCTGCTTGGGCTGCGGTCCGCAGTGGCTGCAGATCTGCCCGGCCTTCAGCCGCGACTTGCCGCAGGGGCAGGGAAGTCCCTCGTCTGTTTCGAAGGACTCGCGCGCCTGGCGCGCCAGCGCTTTGACGGCGCCGTAGTGCTCGGCCCGTTCGTAGATCCAGCGCCGGCGCTGCTTCAGCACGCCATCGAGGTACTCGATGGGCGCGTCGCCGAGCTCGGCCGCGACAGCTCGCGCCTGGCCGATCGTCGGCGGCGTATCGTGGAAGGCCTCGCGCCAGGTGCACAGGTACCTATGCACGGCCTTGATGCGCTCGTCTGACGGGCCCGAGCTTGCAGCGATCGGCTGCACTTTCCGCGGCTTCTCGACTGGCGCCGCCTTCGGCCCGGGAGCCGCAGACCTGAACTGTGGTTCATCTTTCGCCGTCCCTTCGCCAAGGGGTGAATTCGATGCAGATGGATTCTGCGGCTTCTCTGGCTCACACCTGAACTGCAGTTCACCTTTCGCAGTTTCTTCGCCATCCACAAAGGATAGTTCCGACTCGGTGACCATTTCGAAAACGCCGACAGTCTTGCACTCGCCGCACACTGCGACGGTCGCAGCGGCGATGTCAGCGATTAGCAAGTCGTTCTCCGCGTATGCCTTAAGCTGCTTCCCATGAAGCAACACACGAGCTTTTCGAATGTGCCGGGCACGTGGTGGCCGCGTGGCAGAGTCCTCGCCTGGGGTCGTTATGATCTCAGGTCTGGGGTGCTCGAAGTCCGGGGCGTTGTGCAGCGCTTCGAGGTTGACGCGAAAGCGGTTTAGACGGCCGGCGCGTTGTTTGCGTATGAAACCACGAGCTGTCGCGCCTTCGATGGCGCCGAGGACAGCGCGTTCAGTGACGCCCAAGTGTTCAGCAATCCAGCCAACAGCCAGATCGCAGTACTCGCGACCGTAGCCGAACGTTTGGTCCAGAATGCAGAGGACGCAACCGACCTCAACAGGTGTCGGGCAGACGCGCCAGATCCGTTCGATTACGAAGTGGGGAACGCGGCAGTAGCCGTTTTCGGGCCCTGGGGCCGGCCAACCGTTTCCGGGAACCACCGCTGCTGCGGCTGTCATTCTAGCCCCCAGGGGCTAGTTGACATAATATGTGGTCTTATCGGAAGTTGACACAGAAGTCCGGATTGAAACTCACGGCTTTTCTGCAAAATGGATAGTTGACTTTTCAACTCGCCTCTCTACGCGGCGCCAGGTCGGCCTCGGTCGTAGAGCCCGAGGCCACCTACTGCGGCGCGCCGGCCGTCGCCGACGAAATTCAGGATACCGCAACCAGCGCGGCTTTTGAGAGCATATTCCATGTTGCTGTCAATGTCAATATGCCCTTTTTTCGTAAACCTGAACTGTACTTCATGTTTGCCTGCATGCTTGCTTATTACTATTCTTCACTAAACAATGATGCAACCCCGGAAACCTGAACTCTACTTCACCCCAAACCTGAAGCCCAGTTCACCCTCCACCTCAGATGAACTGCAGCTCATCGCGCGCGCATGAGAATTCCTGCGGAAGGGAAGGTGAAAACCCGGCCCCGGGGTACCCACCCACCCCAGGTGTCTCAGGATGTCTCAGGTATTGCCGTAATTCAGACACAAATAGCTGGTTAGGGTAGGTAGGGTGCTTAGGGTGGTCAGGCCGCCCGCTCGAGCAGTTCGTGGACCCGGGCCCGCTGCGTCGCCGTCACCGCGGCGTACTTCAGCGTCGACGAAATGTGCGCGTGCCCCAGGTGATCCTGTACCCCGCGGATCTCGGCACCGGCGTCGAGCAGCATCGTAGCGCACGTGTGCTTCAGGCTGTGGGGATGCCGCTTGCGCTCCGGCAACTGCACCAGCTCGGCGTAGTGCAGGTAGATCCGGAAGACCTGGCGTCGTGCCATGCCACGGCCGCGGTAGCCCGGGAACAACCAGCCGGGCACCTTACCGCGATCGCGCAGCCACCTCCGGATGGCGCGCATTTCGACGTCGGTCAGGTGGTACTCCTGCGAGATCGATCCCTTCAGCCGGCGGACGTAGAGCCGCCTGGTGCGCTCGGCGAAGTCCTCGAGGCGGACCAGGCCAGGCTCGGACGCCCGGAGGCCTCGGTACATCATCAGGGTGAGCAGGCAGTGATCGCGCGAGCTGGCCGCGGCGGCCGTCAGGAGCGCCCGGCGCTCCCCGGAATCGAGGTAATCGGGCTGTTTTTCGGCCTTCCTAGCACGTTTGTTTTCAGTCATTTGCGGACCGGCCGGCAATGACCCAGAATGTAAATTCTGGGACATTTGGGCGCCTCTCCGAACCTGGAATCAATCACTTAGGGGGTATCGGCGGCAGGGTAGCTTTTGCGTAATGGGCCATTCGCACGATCTGGCCCTGAGGAAGGCTTTGTGCTGCGGATCTGTGGATAGAATCGGCTCGGAAGGGGAGATTTCGCGGCCGGCGCCCAGGCCGGCCGCCAGGTCAGGCGCCCCACCAATGACGGAGCGTCGCCGCGGCCGGCAGGTCCGTCATGGCCCAGAATCCGGAGAGGATCAGGGCGCCGTAGAAAACGAGCAGGAACCACTCAAACCGATCGAGGATCCGGTCCAGTATGCGCATCGCCTCACGCTCCGTACCGCCGCTGCAGCCGGTGTTCCAGCCGCTCGAGCTTGCGGTAGATCAGATCCTGCGTCACTATCCGCCAGGGCGACATGCGCTGGCCGCGGAACAGGTTGCTGGTCGCCCGTTGCAGCCGCGCGCACTGCGCCGCGCTGCAAAACTGGATCTCCGTCTCGGTCGGCAACCCCTGTTCGCGCAAATAGCGCGCCAGAAGGCACAACTGCTGCCGGGACAGCTTCAACGTTATAGCTCCTCGCATGATGTCTCCTCCAACGCACGCTCGCCGCGGCGCTCGACGGCCGTGGCTATGCGATCCAGGTCCCGCGCCATCTTCCGGAGCAGCTCAACCTCGTAGCGCGAGCCACCCAAGAGCATCATCTGCCTCCGGTTGGCTTGGTCAAGTAGTGCAAGGCTTCGCGGCAAGGTTTCACGCGCGGTCTCCATGGTTGTATTATGCAATAAGCGCTAGATGGATACAAGCCCCTTCTCAAGCAAAAAGCACTTATGCTATATGTAGGGTGGTTGACCAATGAGCAAGAGACGGAAGGATCCGGCAGCTGTCAAACTCGGTCGTAAGGGGGGCCGCGTTAAGGTTCCCAAAGGCTTGGCGATGATGACGCCCGAACGCCGCTCCGAGATCGCGCGCCTGGGGGCACGCGCGCGTTGGCATAGAGACAAGGGGTAGACTGGCACCATGACCGAGGCTGAAATGCTGCACCGCCAGGCGAGCTTGCTCGCCGAAGGTTTGCAGATCGAAAGGCGCGTGCACACCCTGGTGGCGCAACTAAATTCCATCGGTCGCCGTCACCAGGAGATCGTGAACCTCCTCTCCCGGTTCACGGCGCATCCGGCGGAGAAGGATGCGTCGTCCACGCCGTTGTCGGCGCACCTCAAGGAAGTACACCAGGCGTTGCCTTCAGCGGCGGAGGTCCACGGCCTCATCGACGAACTGGTCGCCGAAGCGGCAAAGCTCGATCAGGTACGGTCCGACTGCGCCAAGTTTTAGCGGCTCCGCACCGCCTCACGCTGCCACGCGACCGGCGACCAGACGCTCCTCAACGGCTGCGCACACCATGGGCTTCAGCGCTGGTTCACATTCGCGCATCGTCCGGTCGATGGTGGCCAGCAGCTCGTCGACCCGCCGGGCCACGCGCTCCTCTATGGGCGCGATCGCAAGCAGCCTTTCCGCGACGGGCCCCAAGGTCCACTGCCAATCCCAGTTTGTGGAGGATGCCCTGACAAGTTCGTGCCAAGTCTCGGCTTCGTCCCACTGCCAAAGTAGGTAGAGATACTCGGATCGGTTGTGACCCCGGCCCACACGCGATCGGCCGGCAGCTTCAACGGCGATCAAGGGCGACGGCAGTAGGTTCCGCGCAACTCTGGCACCGGGCCTGTATAGCGGACCATCCAGGCGCCACCCCATGGCCTTGCGATCCAGGAAGGCGCGATCCAGAACCCGGACGTACGTTAGCGGCTCGCCCCGCTGTGCACTGATGGGAAACTTTACCGTTGCGTTGTCGGGCAAATCTGGTGCAGTATTGACAATGCTCTGCTGCATGATTGGAAATCCCTCCAATCTGTGGTGGAGTAGGGGTGGCCGGTGCAGGAACACCGTCCACCCCGCTGCCATCAAGCGTAGAGCGACATCCCGGTGGAATCAATCAGACGAAGGACCTAGTACTTCAATAGTTCGGGTACGGGAGCCGAACGAATCGCGCGTCCGCCCAGTCCTTGAGTTTCGCCTCGCTCTCGAGGATCGCGTTGCGGATCAGCAGGTACAGCAGAAAATTGACCACCTGGCCCGCGACAGCCAGAATGGCGCAGCCGGCGGCAATGGTAGCGACAGACACGCGATTCCCCCATTCCTGATTCGGCATGGGGGAAGAAAATCCGCAGATCGGAGGATCCCACCGCCCGCGCCCCTGAACCTGAGTTCAGGGGCTCAGCACAATGCTCGTGAAAGTGGGTATGGAAGCACTATAAGGCCTGCGGAAACGGAATGCAAGAAGGAAAATTCCGTCAGTATTTTCCGCCGTGCGTGATCGCGGGATTGCAGTCCATCCGCGCCTCGCGCAGCTTGCGGATCGCGACGCTGCGGTCCGGGCCTGGCGGAACGTTGTCGATGATCACCTTGACCGCCGTCGCCAGAACCGACCGGACTTTGGCGCCGGCCATGATCTGCCGATCCTTCCACGGGTGGTACTCGAATGCGTCATCGACGAGTGCAGCCACGGCCGGCGTGCATTCAGTCGCGAAGTTGAAATCCTGCGTCTCCTGCTTGTTCATGCTGCTGTCGGGCTGCATGGCTCCATCCTGACAACGGCGTCCCGAAAAAGCAAGCCATCCGAGCGTGCTCACGGCAGGCATGCCGGAATTCTACCACCCGCTACTGCACGGCCGCCAGGTCAAACTCCGGCGAGGGCATGGCCTCGGCCGCCTTGGGCAATGGACTGGTGCGTCCTTCGGTGATGCTCACAATCTTCGACGTGGCGGCGGCCAGCGCCGCGGGGTTGTTGGCTGGAACGTGGATCAGTCGGTTCAGCGCCTTCATGCCGACGGGAGTGTGCATCAACATCGACAGCAAAGGGCCGGCGGCAAGCGCCGGGACCCCCAATTGAGGCTGAGCGAGTGCATATCCCACCGATCCGAGGCGGTTGAGGTTCGTGATCATGCCCAGGATCTTCGTCTTGGACGGATTGGTGGACTTGGAGAGCTGCTCCACTCCGAGGAAGAGCTTGTCCAGGTCGGCTGCATGGGAGGCTCCGAATAGCATCTTGCGCGTTTCGGTTCCCAGGTTTCTCCACTGGTTGGCGAACCAGGTGCCGTTCTGCAGCCAGGCCTCGCCCGCCTCTGCTTTCGCCTCCATCTGGCCGATGACGTCATCCAGCCAGGCTCTGCCGATCGTCCGGGGAGTCTTGGGGCTCTCCTTCGCGATCTGGTGCAGCAGCTTGATGCCTTTGTCGCGGGCGTAGGTGACTTGTCCGAAGGCCTGTACCGGTTCCTCGCGTAGCTTGTCCGCGACCTCCAGTACACCCTTCTTTACGACCGTTGCGCGCCGCCCTGCGCGCAAGGCGCCGAGGGCCTCCCCGCCTCCAACTCTGGCCACCGCGGAATCGATCTCCGCCTGCAGTTTCGGGACGATGAACGCCGCCATACCCTGCGATGGATCCCTTCGAGTGGCGGACTTCGCCCGGGCCATCGTCTTCAGCGCACCCAGGTATTCCTCAGCCACACTGGCCGGCACGAAATCGGGAGCTGCCGCGATTTCCTTCAGGGCCGAATACCCTTGCGACGCTTGCCGCTCCGCGCCGGACCAGATTTTCGTTTTCTCAAGCATGGATATAGCGGTTTGCTTGATGGGACGCAGATCTGCGGGCATCGCGATCTGCTGCATGACGGGCTTCGGGCTAACATCGATCCCTATGCGCTGGGCCATCCGGCGTACAGCAAGCTGCTCACTCTCCGTGAGAAAAGCGAAGGGTTTCTGCGCCAGGCTCTGCGCCAGGTTGTCGAGCTGTTTCGCTGCCTCTGGCGGCACTTCCGTTCCCATCTGCACGCTTCTCAGGCTCGATGGCTTCGCTTCGATCTTGCGGAATTTGCCATAGGATGCCTCGGCTTTCCCCGAAAAGCGCGTCGCTTTCCCCTCCAGGTTCGCCGCCATCCTTTCGGCGGCCTCCTGAGGCGTTGTCGGCGCAACGCCGGTGCGATCCGCCAATTCGGCGGCCAGGCGCCGGGTCTGCTTGATGGTTGCCGCATCGGCCTTCGTCTTTACGATCGCCCCTCCAGGTGTCGTGTCAATCAGCTCCTGGATGCCATGAACGACGCGGTTTCCGCTCCTCACCCCGGCGGAGACAGGCACACCTTGCTCCACCAGATACTCAGTTCCCGCGCGCTCCGAAGTAAGGGCTCTCGCAGCTCGCCGCTCGAGTCCGGCGGCAGCGCCTGCTCCGACGCCAGCCGTTCCCGCCGCTACACCCATGGCCACCGGATCGCCTGCGGTCTGAGCGCCCGCCACTGCTGCGGACGTCCCCGCTTCCGCCGCCAGGCGCGGCAGTAGTCGCGCGCCCTTGGTTGCTTTCGTTACGGCGCCGCCCGGAACAATGAACTCCGCTGTCTGTTCGGCGAACTTGCCGGCTTTGCCGGCCAGCGAATCAGGAGCCTGGCCGAGTTCCTCGGGAATCGGGTTCGGAACCTCCGGCAAACCCATCTTTCGATAGATCCAGTTCTGAGTAGCTCGTAGCGGATCCATCTTCGCGGCGCCATGGAGACTACTCAGCACGCCGGCGCCGAACCCCTCCAGGAAGTCCAGACCCGTCCGCGCAGCAGGGTTCGTAATGCCATGCTTGTTCGCGAAGGTGTTGGCCTGCTGGCCCCCGGATTTGCCAGTTTCAACGAAATCGTCGTAGGCGCCAGGGTATTTCCTCTTGACGGCCCGGCCCATCTCGGCGTCGCTCAGATCATCATAGGCGCCTGGATACCTGGCTTTGGTGCGACGCCCCAGGTCTTCGATGGTTAGCTGTTCCGGCATGGCTCTCTGAGCGGAAATCGGCGTGAGAACATCGGGCGGGCGGCGGCCCGCGCCCCCTCACCCTTACCCCACAGTCTAGGACTTTTGGCCTATGGTTTTCGCCGCACTTTTGCCCGAAAATGGGGCATGCTTCGGAAGACCGCGACTGTGGCATTCGTTGGGTTTCTCTGTGCTGTGTTTTTCTGCGCATGCTGGGGTATCGGATCTCTGTTTGAATCGTTCTTCCAATCCCTGTTGGGACCAAAAACCTATGAATCTGCGATAGGGATCATGCGGGTTGCGGCCATCATCTTCGTTACTGCGAGTTGGGCACATCAGATCCTGGGGCAGTTCGAAGCCCGCCTCTTCGACGGGCTGTCCAGACGCATGGATTTCCGGCAGAAGGAGTTGATGGACCGGATCGAAGTACTGTCCTCCAGGATGACTAGGCTTCGGGAGGAACAGGAATTTCAGCGCACAGTCCTCGACAATTTGTGCGTGGGGCTGGAGCGCCGGGAGCTTGTATGATCAAACGCTTGTGGATCGTCATCTCCGTGCCGTGGACGGCGTTCTGGTGCGGCGCGGCGTTCAATGCGATAGCCTTGCTCAAGGAGCCTGGCCCCTACACCACGCCGTTTGGTCCGCACAGCCTGACTTCAGTTTCCCTCTGGATAGGGGTCTTCCCCTGGATCCTGCTCTTGATCGTTCCACCCGTTGCCAGATGGGTGTTCACCGGCAACTGGCGATGAGGGAAGTGGGCGTGATCGGGACGGTGACGCTGATCCCGCTATCGCAGCCCGGCCGGATCCGGAAGTGCCGCGCCCTTTCCTTTCTGCAGATTCTGCACCAGGGGCGCGGCCCCCGACCGTCGCGATAGCAGCCCCTGCAGCTCCTTCTCGAAACTATCCAGATCGCTGAAGAACTTTTCCTCGGCCTGTCGTGGGTTGGGAACCAGCGTGCGGAGCCGATCGTATTCCTTCTCGTTGATCTGGGCGCCCGACCGCGCACGAAGCAACTGGTCCGCCAGGTTATCGGAGATTCTGAACAGCCGGTTCACCTCGTCGCCCGCACCCACAAGCCTGCGCTGAACATCGGTTATTCGGCCCATTGCCGGCCCGATCACGTCGCGGTGCTTCCGCGCCAGTCCACGCAGCTCCTTCAGTTGCCCGGCCATCTCATCGAGCCCGGCGATCTGCTGCCGTTCCGCGGCCCCGTATGGCCCCCTCGTTCCCTGCGGTGGTGTGACCTGCTGACCGGTCCCCGGATGGTAATACACTAGCCCTCCACCTGGTGTGTTCAGCGGCTTGTAGCCGGCGCCGTATGCCGTAGCGACGACAGTCAGAGCCTTCTCGACTGACTCCATTTCCTGTTTCTGCTGAGGCGTGCGCTGGGCCTCCGGTATGTTGTAGAGCTGTGCCAGGCGCTCCTGCATGGTGGTCTTGTTGTCGCCCTGGCCCTGGTACTGCTTCACCAGCTTCAGAGCGCTGGCGGCCGCCTGACGTTGCGGCTCGGGCACGCGCGGATCCGACGCCATGAAAGCGAGCTGCGCGGCACTAGTGGGAGGTTTCGGTGTCTCCAGCTCCTTCCGCTCCTTAGCCGGCAGCGCCATGCGCTGCACCTGAGCGACAGCTTCCGGCGAGTACGTTTCGGGTATCCGCCGCCGCAGAGGTTCAGAAAGGCTGGCACGCCAGGCTGCCCAACCCTCCGCATTCTGGGGTAGCGTGCGCTCGGCGATGCCCATCTCCGTCTGCAGGTTGGTGAGCTGCTGACCTTCGATCTTCCCCTTGGACTCGGAAACTTCCCGCCCTTCCTTGGCCGCCGCGCGCCGCTCCTCGGCGATGAGGTTGAGCACTTTCTGCTGCTCCTGCGGCGTGAGCGCGCCGAATGACAGTGCCTGAAGCATCTCTTCGCTCGGGACCTCTTCCGGCAGATCCTCGGGTCTGTACAGTCCCGTAGCGAGGGCCTGCCGGCGCATCTCCGGATAGACACCGGCCCGTTTTTCCGCCGGCGTGTTGCGAAGCGCAAAGGCGCGCTGGGAAAGGTCCTTCACCTGCGCTTGTTGCTGCGCCTTCTGTTGCGCTTGCAGTTGGGTCTGCAGCTCCAGCCCCACGGTCGGGTCGATGCGGTTGATGGCGGCCAGCGATTTCGGCAGATCCACGCGGCCCTGTTCATCCACCACCATCGCCTTCCGCAGCGCTTCGCCCCGCGCTATCTTCTTGCGCGCCTCGTCGATCTCGATCTGGCGGTGCTCGCGGAGCTGCGCCAGGTCGGCCAGGCGCATCCGCTCGGCCTTGTCGGGAACTGCGATCTCCGGAAACTTGAAGCTCAGCGGGATGTTCGGATCAATTGGCATCGCTAGTTGCTCTTCCCGGTCGTTTTCTTCGTCCTGGGAATCTCCTTGGCAAGCTCCGACAGACTCTTCGACACGCCGCCAATTCCGCTGGCCCAGGCGTTCGCGGATCCGATCGTGCCCGCGGCTTGCGCGTTCGCGCCGCCCGTGATCGCATTGCCCGCGATCTGTTCGCCCTGCATCAGGTAATCACCTGCGGACTGCGTTCCGCCCACGCTGAATCTGCCGGCGGATTCGGCGCCGCCCACGCGGAAGTTGCCCGCGCTTTCGGCCCCGGCCACGCGATAGTTGCCCGCTGCCCGTGCCGCGTCCATGATGTTTCCGCTGGCCGTGGTGCCGTACGTGTTCCCTGCGGAGATCTGCTGGCCCGCCGCGGTCTGGCCGTACCCGACCAGGGAAGCGAGCGTATTCGCCCGGAAATTGCGCTCCGTCTGGAAGCGGTCGAAAGCCTTCTGGTACTCGGTCGACGCATAGTCCTGCGAGTACCTGGTGAGCGCCTTGAGCGTGCCGCCGGAATTGAGGCCTCCGATCGCGGCACGGGACCGCTCCAGCGCCTTCTGTCCCTCGGTCAGCCGGAACTGGTAGCTCGGATCGTCCTCGCTGAAGGTGAACGCCGGACCTTTGGCCAGGTCCGCCAGGCTGGTGACACCGGTCTGACCCGCATCGAGGTACGGCGTCGTGATCCCCAGTGCCTGCTGGTAGATCGAGCGCAGGATCTCGTTAGCGTTTCCCGAGGCGCCCTCAACGTCGCTCGCCGCGCGTTCGGAGACGCCCTCCACTCCGGTGGCCGCGCCCTCGGCGGCGCCGGAGACTTTGCCGGCCGCTTCGTTAGCGGCCGTGCGAATATCCTCGGCCGCGGTGCCGGACGTCTTCCTCGCGGACTCCGCTACTTGCTGGGCGGCTTGTGCTTGGGTGTTCGCAGCGCTCTTCGCTGCTTTGGATCCGATTACTGCGCTGCCGATGGATCCGGCGGCGCCGATGACGGCGGGTACGATGGCTGCGGCGGGCATGTGGGTTTCCGTTGTCGGAACTCGATCACCCGGCTGGGCGGTTTCGACACTCCCAGCAGGATGCGGTCCCAGAGCCGGCCACCGCGCTCGATTGATGCAGGATCGCGGCCGAATTGGGTCATGCCCGCCGCGAGCGCGAATCGCAGAGCCAGCCGATTGTAGATCGGCACCGACGTCACGATCCGGCGGCACGGCGTCTGCTCCCAGATCCAGGCCTGCGCCTCCCGGGCGGACTGGGCAGCCGACGGGCCCCAGGCGCCGGGCAGCAGGCAGGTATGCACTTCCCAGCACACGCCGGTTTGCGGCACGAACAGGAACAGCCCGAGCAGCTTGCCGCCTTCGAATACCGTCAGGTAATGCCAGGCCGCCGCGTCCACCGGCTGGAATTCTTCCAGCGCCGGCGAGCTGTCGTCGCAGATCCACGGCCAGATCTTGGGATCCGTCATCACCTGGCGGACCAGCTCCATGTCGTGGCTGCGCTCGAAACGCAGCTCGACGGGATCCGTCGTCTCGTGAGGTTCGCAGCGTCCCAGCATTAGCCCGTTTCTACCAATTGTGCACTATCGGCACCGGATTTCCCTCAAAACACATAGTCCACCTCGGAGCCGCCGCCCCCGGATCCTTGGCTCGCGCTGCCATCCGCCGTGATGCAGCCCTCCTCTGTGCCATCGGGCAGCGTCACGGTGCCGCCGAATTCCCACGTGCCTTCAGCCTGCCCGGAGCCGGTTACTTGCCCCTCCGCCTCGCCGCTGAACTCCCAGTCCGACGTCGCCTGCCCGGTGTGCAGCCCGTCGACCAGGCCGATCGCCAGGCCTCCGAACTCCCACGTGCTCAGGATGCTCAGCGGGATCGTACCCACGCATGTCCCGCCGAATTCCCACGTGCTCTCGACGGCCAGTATTGCCATGGCCAGAAGTGCCTGCCAGTACAGGCTCCTGAAGGTACCGGCCCCGGAGGCGTCCTCTCCATACACGGATCCGGAAAGCAAGGTTCGCGTGTGGAGCGCTGGCGGAATGCCGGCGAGGAACTGTACCTGCTCGCGAGAGAGCCCGGCAAGCTGGTTGTAGCCCCGCATCAGCAGGTAGAGGCCCGGCCCGGAAACGTCCTCTCCATAGACGCCCCCAGCCAATTCGGCCCAGGCATGCGTCGAGCTCGGGACAGCGGCGAAACTGCGCATCGTCGCCATCGGCCACCTCAGCCGATCGCGACAAATAGCGTGCCTGGTTTCGTCACGGCCGCCTCTCCATTGTTCTCCGATGTGACGGCGTGCCAGGGGTGGCCGTCGTATGCCGTGATGCTGCGATCATCGGCCGGATACGAGGCCGAGACCCCCATGCAGTTATGGATGAAACCGAAGCTCTGCGATTCGCCGGCGGTGTTCTCAGGGGCCCAGGCCAGTTCGGCTTCGGCTGTCCGCAGAGTGCCGTCATACCAGCGCAATCCCATGGTGAGCTGCAGGGGTGCCAACCCGGCGCCCGCGCGGA
>JBDKSR010000810.1:0-8792 GCA_039680545.1 Bryobacteraceae bacterium
AGGGGGGTCTTTTCAAAAAAAAATTTTTTACTACAATACAATACGCTACAGAACTCACCCCCCCTTTCAAGGACAAGCCCGTGGGTCAATTCACCCGTCCGACCACACGCCAACCACGTCGCAGGCGCACGGTCATCTTTGCATGATCACATAGCAAGATGACCCCTCTCTTCCCGTCCGCCCCGTTTGCGCGACAACGCCCCGCCGACCTTTCCCGACGTCCGCGATTCCGGCGGTTCGTGGCGACGAATTGGCGACGTGCAGGATTCGCCGGGATATAGGGAGCGGGTCTTCCGGGGAATGCTTAGGCGCGCAGAAGATTTAGCGAGAGCTGCCGTAGCGGTTGCAAATGCGCAGAAATGCATTAAAATGGATATTGGAGGGCATGGGCTAGCGGCAAGCTATATCCCCGGCCCGATCCATATACAACGCATTACGGAGCCTATATGCAAGATGAAGACCAACTCGGGCAATCTCTCAAAAAACTACTTGCGGCTGCAAAAGAGAGAAAAGCTAAAACGTCATTATGCAAATACTGCGGAGCCGCGTTTCACCCTAAGCGAGAATGGCAAGCATTCTGCTCCGCGGGCCACCGTGTTATGTACCATGCCGAATCGAAAGGAAAGGCTTCCGAGTTGATGGAAGATACGATTGAGTTGCTCCGCGCGCGGATAGCTCAACTAGAAGCGGAGAACGCCGGGCTTCGCCGCTTGAACGGTCTTAATAATAGTTAAAACTTTCCCTTGACTCTCCTTCCCCCTTCCCCTAATCTACCAATCAGCACCAACCCGGTGCCCACCCGGCGGCAAAAGCCCGCCTCAAAACGAAAGAGGAATCCAAAATGGCCAAGCAAGTCAAAATCTCCACCTCCTGGTCCGTGACCGGCGGTATCATGTCCATCACCGTCGAAACTCGCCCGCTCGACGCGTCCAAAGACTCGGCCCCTTCCGCCAAGTTCACCCGCTCCCTCGTCCTCAACGACCTCTTCCCCGGCTACTCCACCTTGACCGAGATCGGCATCCAAGCCGTCGAGTTCGGCGTCTTCACCCGCATCCGAAACTCTCTCGGTTCCGCCGAAACCTTCGAGGAAGCCGAAGAGGCCGTCGACCGCATCCTCTCTGCCTTCGCTTCCGGCGAGTGGGGCGCTGAACGCGAGCAATCGACCATTCCCTTCTCCGCCACCCACATTCTCGCTCTCGCGGTCGAACGCGCAACTTCCGGCGCGCAAGACGCCGCAACCGCCGCGACGAAGCTGGGCGAGCTGGCCGAAGCGACGTGCGCCGCCAATGGCAAGCCTGCCTTCGCGTCGCTCGAACCCGAAGATCGCGCGAAGATTCGCAAGGCCGTTGTCGACCACATCAAGAAAACGAAGCCGGCCATCGCCGCCGCGCTCTCTGCCATTGAGGGCGAACGTGCCCTCGCTGCCCTGCAACGCAAGCAAGAGGCTGCCGCGAAAGCACTTGCTGCTGCTGGCGACGATGGGAACGTCGGCCTCTGACCCTCCTCCTCCCTGCTGGTCTTGGCCCACTTCGGTGGGCTTTTTTTCGTCCTGCGTTTCTGGCCGCACACGAGCGATGCGTCGGCACCCGGCATCACCCCATTGCGTGCGGGGCCTCCACTCCATACCTGGACGGACGGAGTTTGTGTGAGTCCGGCATACCCCGGAATATGAGGAGCCTATACACCGGGCTTGACTTCACTGCCACTTCCGGCCACACTACCCGCAAACGCCGCCCCGTCGCCAAGCATCCAGGAGCCCATGTCATGGCCGAAGTCCAGATCTCCCGAGTTAAGATCCACCACGAGCAAATCCTCACGTGGCTCATCCTCAACCCCGACAAAACGCAGGGCGAATGCGCCGCGCACTTTGGCGTCACGGAAACGTGGCTGTCGATCATCATCAACTCCGACGTCTTCCAGAGCCGCTGGCGCGAACGCCGTGACTTCATGGCCGAGCACGCGGACAAGAACATCATGGGCCTGATGCGTGAGGCCGCGACCAAAGGGCTGGGCAAGCTGATCGACAAGATTGACACCTCTGCCGACCCTGAGTTCCTGCTTGCCGCGACTGACAAGATACTCAACCGCATGGGCTACGGCCCCAAGTCCGGTGGCGCCACCGTCACCGTCACCAACACCGCGATCCAGATCACCGCCGCGGACCTGCAAGCCGGTCGGGCCGTTATCGAATCAACCGGACAGGCGTTCCTCGAAGCGAAGGACGTAACGCCCGAGCGTCTGACAAACCAGCTCGACTGCGACAATGTTTCCATCACGCCCTTCCCCACCTCGCAGACGTCGCTGCTAGACTCCTTCGACATTCCGGTGCTGAAGCCATGAGCATCCTACCGCGACAGCCCGAACACTTTCGCGTCATTGGCGGCGGCACGCCTCTGCGCGTCCAGTTCTTGTCCGAGCCGCCCACGTGGATTCCCAAGCGCCACCCACGCGTTACCGGTGCCCGAGCCGCAGGCATCCGTTACGAGAACCGCGTCCACGCCCACTTCGCCAAGAAGTACGGCCAGCTCTACGTGCCGTCCCCCTGGTTCGCGTTCGAGGACTTGAACGGCAAACGTTGGTGTCAGCCCGACGGCTTGCTTGTCGACATTGCCCGCCGGCGAATCACCGTGATCGAAATGAAGTACAACCACACCGGAGAAGCCTGGTGGAAGCTTGTGCACCTCTACCTCCCGGTCCTACAAACGTTCTATGGTTCCGGCGTCGAATACCGACTCCTCGAAGTTGTGCGCTGGTACGACCCGCTCACGATCTTTCCCGACGCTGCCCTCTGTGCCGACCCCGTGCACGCCCCGCGGCTCCCAGCCATCGGAGTTCACATCTGCAAACCCCGTACTCTGAAGGAGCTCCGCGATGAGTGACATGCTGACAATCACGCCGAAGGAAGCGGTCGCTCTTGGCGCCACGTCCCTCACGCAGTTCGGGCGGCTCTTCCTACCAAAGACGTTCCGCCAGGCGTCTCCCGCCATGCACGAGGAAATGGGCCAGGCTCTCTACTCGCCCGTCCGACAGAATATGTTCCTCGTCTTTCGGGACGGCGCCAAGACCACGCTGCTCCGAGCCTTCATCCTCCAACGCGTCTGCTACGGCATCTCCTTCACGATCCTCGTGATCTCCGCGTCGCAGGACCACTCGATCCACACAATCCGGTGGCTCAAGCGCCAGATCGAACGCAACTCGCTTATCTCAGGAACCTTCCAACTAAAGCCCGGTTCAAAGTGGACAGACGAGTGGATTAGCATCGAAAACGTCGTGCTTGGCCAGACGATTAATATCCTCGCCGCCGGTATCACAGGCCAGGTCCGCGGCTTCAACCTCGATGACTTCCGGCCCGATCTGATCTTGTGCGACGATATCCTCACGGACGAATCGACCAAGACGCCTGAGGGTCGGAAGAAGACAGAGGACTTGTTCCACGGCGCCATCGTGAACTCCCTTGCAGCCGCCACTGAGTCCCCGCTCGCCAAGGTCGTGCTGCTGCAAACGCCCTTCCATGACGACGACCTTGCGATGAAGTGCAGCAACGACCCAGCTTGGAACCCAATCGTCTACGGCATTCTGGACGACAACGATAAGTCGCGTTGGGAGTCCAAGTTCCCCACTGCCGCCGTGCACGTCGACCGCGAAGCCGCCTTCAAAGCTGGGCGCAAACGCGTGTGGATGCGCGAGAAGGCGTGCAAAATTGTCAAGACGGAGGACGTCCACCTCAATTCGGACTTGCTGAAGTACTGGACACAGCTCCCCGCTAAGTCCGTCCGGCTTCTTATTATCGACCCCGCCTCGTCCGACTCCGCACGCGCCGACGATAATGTTGTCATGACGATAGCCATCTCTGGCATGGACGTCTACGTCCTCCGCTACAACGCCACGAAGAACACGATGCCGGACGAGGCTGCGTCTTACTTCTTCCAGCACGCGCGCGACTACGCCCCACTTCTCAAAGCCGGCGTCGAAGGCGTATCCTACCAACGCACCCTCAAGTGGTATATCGAACGCGAAATGCGTGCACGGCGCCTATACGTACCGATTGTACATATTGACGACCGCCGCTCAAAAGCGGATAAGATTCTCCAGAACATCCCGCAGCTGCTGGCCTACGGACATTTATGGATCCACCCGTCGATGACTAGTTTCATCACGCAAATGGACGACTACGACCCAGCCCCGACGTCCAGAGCGCACGACGACATTCTCGACGCGCTTGCAATGGGCATCAACCTGGCCGGGGCGCTGTTACAGAGTCCGTACACCATCGACAACACGGGCAACATTCACGAAATCGACGAGTCGGACTACCCGGCTCTCACCTACACCGGAGGTTGTCCGTGAGCAAGACACTCGAACAGATTCACGCGAATCTCAAATACGGCACCGCAGCGCACGACAAGTTGCGTGATCACTTGCAATCCAGGCTCAAGATGAGTCGCGACAAGATGTCGACGCGCTACAACGCAATGGCGCAGAGCGAGGAACTCTACTCCGCCTACGTCTCCACGTCCGACCTCGACACCGCCAAGGAGAACAAGAAGAAGGACGGCAGCGAACAGACGTTCACGACTATCAACGTGCCCTACGCGTACGCTGCTGTGATGACGATGCACACGTACATCAGCAGCGTCTTCCTCTCTCGCTCGCCCACCTACCAAGTCAGCGCACGCCACGGCGAAACGGAAATGTCCGTGCAGTCGATGGAAGCCCTGCTCGACTACCAGTTTGTCGCCGGCAACCACGCGATGCCGCTCTATATCGGCCTCTTCGACCCGCTCAAGTACGGCTTCTCCGTTATCGGGCAGTACTGGGACGAGCAAACCACCCGCGTGCGTGAGTTTGTAGATCAAAAGCCGACGTTTCTAGGTATCGAAATCCCTGGCAGCAAGAGCAAGCGCGTCGCAACTGTCAAGGACATTCCTGGCTACCGCGGCACGACGCTCTACAACGTCCGCCCGCAGGACTTCTTTCCCGACACTCGCTATCCCCTCTGGCAGTTCCAGAAAGGCGAGTTCTGCGGGCGCTACTTCGAACTCGCGTGGGGCGACCTCGCCGAGGACCGTAAGCGTTACTTCAACATACAAGACGCGCTGGAGAACTCCAAGACCGGCGGCACGAGTGGCACTGGCTACGCAGGTGGTCGCGATCTTGGATCGTCCAACGTGTCCAACGTCCCCGGCTCCGACGACGCCATCGTCTTTTCCGAGAAGCCGACCTCGTTGTTCAAGGGCCACGAAGTACAGATACGCCTCGACCCCAAGCGGTGGGGCCTTGGCGACGAAACTCGTCGGGAGATCTGGATCTTCGAAATGTCTGAAGGTGGCGTCATCGTTTCCGCACGGCCGTCCGGCGTCTACCACGGCAACTTTTCGTACGACGTGTTTATGTACGAACCCGACGGTTACAACCTATTGCCCACCGCCGCAATCGAACGCATCAAGCCGCTGAACGATACGCTGTCCTGGCTTATTAACACGCACTTCTACAACGTCCGAGCCTCGCTGAACAACAAGTTCGTGGTCGACCCGAGCCGCGTGGTGATGAAGGACTTGCTCAACCGTGACGCTGGCGGCATCATCCGACTCAAACCAGAGGCCTACGGTTCCGACCTGCGCCAGTCCTTCTACCAAGTCCCGACCTCCGACGTCACGCGCTCCCACCTCTCGGACGCCCAGGTTGTCGAAATGATGATCCAGCGTACGCTCGGTTCGACGGACAACGTGATGGGTATGCTCGGTACTGGCGGGCGGAAGACGGCGACTGAAGTTCGTACCTCCACTTCCTTCGGTGTCAACCGCCTCAAGACTCCATGCGAGATCGCCAGCGCCTGCGGCTTCACGCCCATGCTCGCGAAGATGGTTGCCAACACACAGCAGTTTTACGCAGGTGATCAGAAGTATCGGCTCGTCGGCGATCTCGCCCAACTCGGCGAAACAGCTCGTACCATCGACCCCGAATCCATCGCTGGCTTCTACGACTACGTGCCCGTTGACGGCACGCTCCCCGTCGACCGTTACGCCCAGGTTCAACTGTGGCAGAACCTCATGGCACAGGCACAGAAGATGCCACAAGTCGCCATGCAGTACGACATGGGCAAGATCTTCGCGTGGGTTGCCGCGCTTGGCGGACTTAAGAACATCCAGCAATTCAAGATTCAGGTCGGCGATCCTGCTGCACTCACACAGCAAGCCGCCGCCGGTAACATGGTGCCGATCAACGACGCCACAAAAGATCTCACGCGCGTCCCTGACTCCGGTCGGGCGCAGAACATGGGAGCCACGGGATGAACGAAGAAACCTCCGCACGCGAGCGTCTTCGCCAGTGGAAAGCACTGGAAGAGAATCCCGCGTGGAAAGAGTTCCAAAGAATTCTCCAAGCGCAAGCCGACGCGCGAATCGCCGAAATCATCCTTCGTGTTGACGTCGATATTCGTGCCCAGGATTTTGCACGAGGTGAAGTGTCCGGTCTGAAGCTAGCCGACAGGCTTGTTTCGGCTATTATCATTGACCTAACCGTCGAAGTTGACGGTGAAAAGAAAGAGGAACATCATGGCAGCCAATAACACCCCTGTCGTAACCACTTCCGCACCTGTGGTTACCGACTCCCCCGCGTCGGAATCTGACGTTAACTGGACTGAACTGTCCGGCTCTGACGATCTCGAAGTTCCGGTCGACGGCCAACTCGAAGTTCCGGTTGAAGCTCCTGCGCTTCCCGCGACTCCCGAAGTCCCCGCCACTCCCGCAACTCCCGCAGTTCCCACGGCCACGACAGTGCCGGCGCCCGTCCCCACGGAGCCTGCAACGCCCACGCCGCCCGCCGCTCCGGCTGCGTCTGCTGCGCCTCAGGTCACGCTTGAACAGATTCAAGCCAAGCTTGTCGAACAGTATGCGATTTCCCCGGACGACGCACTTGCGCTCCAGACCTCGCCCGAAACCGTCATGCCGAAGCTGGCGGCCAATATGCACATGCAGATCATGCGTGAAGCGTACGGCCAGATGCAGCAGATGTTGCAGTCGGTCCCGGCGATGATCCGGCAGCACATGGAAGGCGAGCAGCAGGAACGTTCGGCTGAAGAGAAAGTCTTCGGCGCCTGGCCCGGTTTGAAGCCGCACAAAGACGTGTTGCTGAAAAACGTGATCCTGGCCCGACAGGCTCAAGGACCGCAAGCTACTGCGGACCAAGTGCTCGAAGCCGCTGGCGTTCTGACTGCCATGTCTCTGGGTCTCGACCCCGCGACTGTGCGTACGGCGCAGCAGCAAGCGCAGCAAATGCAGCAAGCACCGACTGCTCCGGGCATTCCGCCCCGTCCGGCTGGTGCAGGAACTTCCGGCGGTGGCACGCCGCCCGCACAACCCTCTGTCTGGGACGAGCTTCTCGAGCCCGACGAATAAAGGAGCAACACCATGGCAATCCTCGGCATCCGCGGTACTGGCAACTGGGGCACGGACGAACGTCCCAAGAACTTCCGCGAAACCATCCTGCGCCGCACGCCCAACGGCTCGGCGCCGCTCACCGCGCTTCTGTCCAAGCTGAAGTCGCAGCCGGTCGACGACCCGGAATTTTCCTGGTGGGAAGAACTTCAGTCCATCGTGCGCGTTCGCGTCGACGGCACTGGCGCTTCTGCCGCTTCCACCACGATCGGCGTCACGGCCGACGGCTTCACGCTGGTCCCTGGCGATCTGGTCATGGTCGAGAAGGCCGACCAAGTCACCTACGACAACGAAATGATCGAGGTTTCCTCGGTCGCTTCCGACACCTCCGTCGTCTTCAAGCGTGGCGCGGCGGGCACGACTGCGGCTGCGATTCCGGCCAACGCCTACCTGACCAAGATTTCCCCGCGTTACGAGGAAGGTTCGGGCGCGCCGATGTCTGTCATCCGCAACCCGACCAAAATCTACAACTACACGCAGATCGTCAAGACCTCGTACGAGATCACCCGTACGGCGGACAAGACTCGTGCGCGTACCGGCTCGGCACTGACGAACGACAAGAAGCGCCGCATGACCGACCACTCGACCTCGCTCGAACAGATGTTGTTGTTCGGACGCAAGAGCGAAGTGACCGGCCCCAATGGCAAGCCGCTGCGCACCACTGGCGGCGTGCGTTCGTTCCTGCAGACCAACGTTAAGGTATACACCACCACCCCGACGCTGAACAGCTTCCTCGACGCTCTCGCCCCGATGTTCGACTACGATATCGGCGACGCTGGCAACGAGCGACTGGGCCTCTGCGGCAACGGTTTCCTTATGAGCCTCAACAAGCTCGTGATGAACAATGCCCAGGTCCGTATCAACTACGATTCCCCGATCGAAGTATACGGCATGAAGCTGTTCCGCCTCACGCTGCCGCAGGGTACCATCTATCTGCGCACGCATCCGTTGTTGAACGTGCATCCGCTGTGGACATACTCGGCTTTCTTCATCGAGCCGAGCAACCTGCGTTACCGCTACATCACCGACACCACCCCGCAGGACAACATCCAGTTGCCCGACGCGGACACTAAGAAGGGCCAGTGGCTGACCGAGGCTGGTCTGGAATTGTGGGGTGAGCAGACCCACGGCTACATCGGCAACTTCCTGGTGCCGTAACTTACGCCATCAAGCGTAACAACCAAACGGGGTGGCCACTGCGCTGCCCCGTTTCTACAACTGGAGAGAAGAAAAAAATGACACCTTCTGTCTTTATCGGAATTCCCAGCACCAGCCAGTGGCAGGCCGAATTCGGTATGTGCCTCGCAGGGCTGATGGCCCAACTCACTCGTCCTTTGAAAGGCGGGGCCGTGATGG
>JBDKSR010000811.1:0-7145 GCA_039680545.1 Bryobacteraceae bacterium
ACGTACTCGTGCCGGCTGCGAGAGAGAACGTGATTACGTCCCAGAACGCCGACCGGATTCGAGCCAAGATCTTGTGCGAAGGCGCCAATGGTCCGACGACACCCGCCGCCGACGCTATTCTCGCTGAACGGGGCGTGTTCGTCATTCCGGACATCCTGGCCAATTCGGGAGGCGTTACGGTTTCCTACTTCGAGTGGGTTCAGGACAGGCAAGGCTTCTTCTGGAATGAAGACCTCGTAAACACCAGGCTTGAGGAACTGATGGTCGATGGCTTCCGGCAGGTTGTCTCCTACGCCGGCACGCATAACGTAAACAATCGGATTGCAGCTTATATGCTGGCTATCGACAGGGTTGCCTTCGCGATCAAGCTCCGCGGCATTTATGCATGAGCTCTGACGCTTCGACGCCGCTGATGCGGCAGTACCATTCGATCAAACAGCAGGCTCCCAATACCCTGCTGATGTTCCGGCTCGGTGACTTCTATGAGCTCTTCTACGAGGATGCCGTCACCGCCGCGCGGGAACTTGAGATCACACTGACCTCCCGCAGCAAGGAGAAAGGTCAGGCCATTCCCATGTGCGGCGTTCCCTATCACGCCGCCGAGGGATATATCGCCCGGCTCGTTCAGCGCGGCTATCGCGTGGCGATCTGCGATCAGATGGAAGATCCGCGCCTCGCCAAGAAGCTCGTGAAGCGGGAACTCACGCGGATTGTGACGCCGGGCACCGCCACCGACCCGGCGCTTCTGCGTTCCCGTGAGAACAACTACCTCGCTGCGGTTGCACAGGATGGCAAGCGGGCAGGTGTAGCGCACGTTGACGTGTCCACGGGTGAATTTCGCGTGACCGAGATGGAGTCGGGCGAAGCCGCCGCTACCATCGAAAACCTCGGTGCGCGGGAGGTGCTCGTTCCGGCCGACGGTCCATTCGCTAACGAGTCCGCAACACAAGGCGCGCTGCGCACGGAAGTGGAGCCATGGGTTTTCACGACCGACTACGCGGAGCGAACGCTTCGTGAGCATTTCGGCCTGCTGTCGCTTGATGGCTGTGGGCTGGCAGGACGTCCGCTGGCGGTTTCGGCCGCGGGCGCCGTGCTTCACTACCTCAAGGAAACGCAGAAAGCGGCGCTCAATCATCTGGATCGTCCGGCATATTACGACCGTGCCGGGACGATGATTCTCGATCCCGTTACTGTTCGCAATCTCGAACTCATCGAGCCGATCTTCACGTCGGATAGCGGCGCGAAAGACGTCACGGTCCTTTCCGTAATTGACCAAACTCTCACGGGGATGGGCGGACGGCTCCTGCGGCGGCGTCTGCTTCGTCCTGCGCTCGACCGTTTGGAGATCGAAGCCCGGCTCGACGCCACGGCCGAGATGGCGGCCGCCACGATTCCTCGCATCGAGGCCCGCAAGGTGCTTGGTGAAATTCAGGACCTCGAGCGGCTTCTCGCGAAGATAACGATCGGCACGGCGGGACCCCGCGAACTGTTGTCGCTGGGCCGCTCTCTCGCCCGGATTCCTGCCCTCAAGCAGTCTTTCGAGCAGGCGCGGACATCGGCGCGCCTGGCAGACATCCACGGGCGGCTGGACGAGGTGGCCGAGGTGCGCGATCGCGTCCTGTCAGTGATTTCCGACGAGCCCCCCGTTAATCTTGCTGACGGCGGGACAATTCGCGATGGCTGCAATCCCGAACTCGATGAGTTGCGTAACATCAGCCGCAACGCCAAACAGTTCATCGCGGCAATCGAGACCAGGGAACGTGAACGTACCGGCATTCAGTCGCTCAAGGTTCGTTACAACAACGTATTCGGCTATTACATTGAGATCTCGAAGGCGAACCTGCATCATGCTCCCGAGGATTACGAACGAAAGCAGACGCTCGTAAATGCCGAGCGCTTCACCACGCCCGAACTCAAGGAACTTGAACAAAAGATACTGGAAGCCGACGAACGCATCCTGAATCTGGAACGCGAAATCTTCACCGAATTGCGTGGTTTCGCCGCCGGCCACGCCGAGCGCATCCGTGCCACTGCCGCCGCGATCGCGGAGATGGATGTCGCTGCGGGACTGGCGCAGGTGGCCGTCGAGAGCCGTTACTGCAGGCCCGTCTTTTCAGAATCCGGCGAAATGCGCATTGTGGCGGGCCGCCATCCGGTGATCGAGAAACTTGTCGAACGGGAGGCATCACGATTCATTCCGAACGACCTGTTCCTCAATCGGGATACCGATCTGGTTGCTGTCATCACCGGTCCTAACATGGGTGGTAAGTCGACTTACCTGCGGCAGGCCGCGCTCATCGTGATCCTGGCGCAAACCGGTTCGTTCGTCCCGGCGGAATCGGCGGTGCTGCCGCTGATTGATCGGGTCTTCACCCGCATCGGCGCTTCGGACAATCTTGCCCGTGGACGCTCGACCTTCATGGTCGAGATGACGGAAACCGCTGTCATCCTTAATACCGCCACTGCGGATAGCCTGATCGTGCTCGACGAGATCGGACGCGGTACGTCAACCTATGACGGCTTGGCGCTTGCATGGTCCGTGATCGAGCACATACACGACCGGATTCACGCCCGCACGCTGTTTGCTACCCACTACCACGAGTTGACCGAACTGGCCGACCAGTTGGAAGGCGTGCGTAACCTTCGTGTATCGGTCAAGGACGCGGGCGGTCAGATTGTCTTCCTGCGAAAGGTTGAGCCGGGCAGCGCCGACCGCAGTTACGGAATCGAAGTGGCCCGGTTGGCTGCCTTGCCGCTCTCGGTAATCGAACGCGCCAAGGAAATTCTCGCGTTGCACGAGAAGACCGAGCATGAAATGACTGAGGAGCTGACTCCACAGTCGCATCGTCATGCCGCGCCTGTGCAGATTCAACTCTTCGAGCCGGTGAACTATCAGATCGCAGAGCGAATACGGAACCTGAACCTCGACGAACTGCGCCCCATCGAGGCGCTGCAGTTGCTCGCCGAGTTACAGAAAGAACTGAGTTCGAAATGAGAGTTGCCGGAATCATGAGCGGGACGTCGCTCGACGGCATCGACGTGGCGATCGTCGACATCAGCGGACGTGGTTGGAACAAGCGGGTCGATACGCGGGCGTTTCGAACAACTCCGTATCCGGCCGCTGTGCGCGAGGCTATTCTCGGGGTCTCGAACACGGCTACACACACAGCCGGGATCTCCCGGCTGCACTTTCTGCTCGGTGAGCTTTACGCCCGTGCGGTCCGTTTAACGTGTGAAAAGGGCGGCATTCCACTTTCGAGCCTGAACCTTGTTGCCTGCCACGGACAGACGGTCTTTCATGAGGGCGAGCCCGTCAAATACCTCGGTCACAGCGTCGCGAGCACGCTTCAGATCGGAGAGGCGTCTATCATCGCTGAGCGGCTTGGCGTCCCCGTTGTCTCTGATTTCCGGCCGCGTGACATCGCTGCGGGCGGGCGAGGCGCTCCTTTGGTGCCTTTTGTCGACTATCTGTTGTTCCGGCATCGCCGCTTAGGACGGGTGGTTCTGAATATTGGCGGCATCGCGAACATTTCCGCCATCCCTCCGGGTGCCGCGCCGGATGATGTCCTCGGTTTCGACACTGGTCCGGGCAATATGATCCTGGACGCGCTTGCCGCGATCTGCACCGAGGGAGCCATGAAGTGTGACCGTGGCGGACGGCTCGCCGCTCGCGGCCACGTCAACCGCCCCTTGCTCGACAGGTTGCTCGCGGAACCCTACTATCGCCGTAAGCCGCCGAAGACCGCGGGCAGGGAACAGTACGGACGTGAGTTCGTGGATCAGTTGCTTGAAACCGGCATGCCGGTTGTCGATCTGCTCGCCACGGCGACTGTCTTGACGGCTGCCACGATTGCCGGTGCGATTGAGCGGTTTGTGCGTCCCCGCATGTCCGTGGACGAGCTGATCGTTTCGGGAGGCGGCGCTCGGAATCCGCAAATCCTGACGCATCTCACGGCGTTGTTGCAGGATGTTGCCATCGCGACCTCGAATGACTACGGAATCGATCTCGATGCGAAAGAGGCGATCGCCTTCGCCGTGCTCGGACACGAAACCTGGAATCACCGGCCGTCGAACCTGCCGTCCGCGACGGGTGCGCGCCGTCCCGTGATCCTCGGGAAGATCACGCAGTAAGGACTCTACCACTCCTTGCCGTTATACAGTCCCGCAACGAACTTTGCGTATCCGTTATAGAGAAGTGTCGGCCGGCGATTCATCGCCGGGATGAGCGTTTCATAGGCTTGAGACCATCGTGGATGAGGCTTGTCCGGGTCGACGTTGCCATAGAAACCGTATTCCGAAGGCGCCACGGTGTTCCAGAATGTGCGCGGCTGCGAGGCGACGAATTCTATCTTCACGATCGATTTGATGCTCTTGAATCCGTATTTCCACGGCACAACCATTCGGACCGGCGCGCCATTTTGCTTCGGGAGCGGCTTGCCGTAAAGTCCCGTCGCTACCAGCGTGAGCGGGTTTGTTGCCTCATCCATCCGTAGCCCTTCCGTGTACGGCCAGGGATACCACGCCGTTTCGAGCATTCCGGGCATCTCTCTGGGACGCTTTGCCGTGATAAACCGGACGAACCTGGCCTCCGGCTTAGGCTCCACCATCTTGATGAGTTCCGAAAACTGAAAGCCGGTCCAGGGAACGGCCATCGCCCACGCTTCGACGCACCGGAAGCGATACAGCCTCTCTTCGATCGGCATCAGGCGAAGCAGGTCATCGACCGTGAATGCGCGCGGCTTGTTGACCAGTCCGGTGACTTCGATCCGCCACGGGTCGGTCACAAAGGCCCCGGTTTTCTTCTTCACGGCCACCTTATCGACCGACTCGAACTCGTAAAAATTGGTGTAGCTGGTCGCCGCCTCCTCGCTCGTGATGGGTCTGTCGAGTGTGAACGCCGGGTTTCGCTTTGCGGGGTACGGGCCGCCCGCTCCCATCAGCCGCTCTGCACCGAGGATTCCCGCCGCGCCCATGATCTCCCGGCGATTCCAATAGGCGTGTTCCGGGGTCGCTTCGCTCTCAGGGATTTCCCAGCCTTTCGGGATGCGGATGACCATTCGGCATCAATCCTTTGTTAATTCGATGCTAGCGTGGTACAAAGTGATTCGCGAATGAGCGAGAAGATCGCGGTGATTATCGGAGCGGGTCCCGCCGGGCTCACGGCAGCTTACGAGCTGCTGGTGAGAACCGGCATCCGTCCGATTGTGCTCGAAAAGTCCGGCTCGATGGGCGGAATTGCTAGAACCGTGAATTACAAGGGTTACCGCATGGACATCGGCGGCCACCGGTTCTTTTCGAAGTCCGCGCGCGTCATGGATTGGTGGCAGAACATAATGCCGATCCAGGCGGATGACGATCCTGATCCGAACCGGCAGGACCTCTTGATGCTTCTTCGCAAGCGCCGCTCCCGCATCTACTTCCTGCGGAAGTTCTTCGACTATCCGATCCGCCTCAGCGTCGATACGCTTTCCAAGCTCGGCTTCCGGCGCACTCTCCGAATCGGGCTGAGCTATCTCAAGAGCGCGGCTTTCCCCATTCGTGACGAGCAGACCCTGGAGCAGTTCTTCATCAACCGTTTCGGCAAGGAACTCTACCTCACCTTCTTCAAGTCGTATACGGAGAAGGTTTGGGGCGTTCCGTGCAACGAAATCAGTGCGGAGTGGGGCGAACAGCGCGTGAAGGGCCTGTCGATCGCCCGTTCCATACAACACTTCGTGAAGCGTTGTTTTCGCCGCGGGCCCAGTGTTGCGCAGAGCGACACCGAGACGTCGCTCATCGAGCAATTCCTATACCCCAAGCTTGGCCCAGGACAGATGTGGGACGAGGTAGCGAGCCGCATCCGGGAGAAAGGCGGCACCGTCCTCACTGGCTGGGAAGCCGTCCGCCTGGGAACGGATGGACAGCGTATCGAGGCCGTGGAAGCAGTGCATGGCGAGACCGGCGAGCGGAAGGTTTTCCCTGCCGGCTACTTCTTTTCGACGATGCCGGTGCAGGAGTTGATCCGTTCCCTCGACCACGAGGTTCCCCCCGCCCTTGTGGAGGCAAGTGAAGGCCTGATGTATCGGGACTTCATAACGGTTGGCCTGCTGGTTCGGGGACTTAAGGTTCAGGAGAAGAATCCACATGGCTCCCGGCTCATCCGGGATAACTGGATTTACATCCAGGAACCGGATGTTCTCGTGGGTCGTCTGCAGATCTTCAACAACTGGAGCCCGTATCTCGTGCCCGATCCGAGCAAGGTGTGGATCGGACTCGAATACTTCTGCAATGAGGGCGGCGATTTGTGGCGGACCCCCGACGGGGACCTGGTCCATCTCGCTGCAAGTGAGTTAACCCGGATCGGGATACTGGAGGGCGACGCCGTCCTCGACGCCACCGTCATCCGGGTACCCAAAGCCTACCCCGCTTATTTCGGCTCGTATTCCCGTTTCCCGCTTATCCGCGAGTACCTCGACGGCTTCGAGAATCTCTTCCTCATCGGGCGGAACGGCATGCACAGGTACAACAATCAGGACCACTCGATGCTGACCGCCATGGTGGCTGTGGACAACCTGGCTGCGGGAGTGTCATCGAAAGAGAACATCTGGACGGTGAACGCAGAAAAGGAATATCACGAGAGCGCGTAGGCGCGTATTACGCCGCGCCCCCGAACTCGAGGGAACATCTGCCCGATCGCGCTCGTAGTCTCATTACGAAGGAAGAAACGCAGGAGTCTGACATGTACTGCACCCAATGTGGCTTCAAGCTGGATGACGGAGATGTGTATTGCGCGAAGTGCGGGAGCGCCTCGCGGGAAGACGCTCCGCCTCGTGCTGAGGGGAGCGTCCGCCGCCTGTACCGGCCTACTGCAGACCGCAAAATCGCGGGCGTGTGCGCAGGCTTTGCTCTTTACCTGGGTGTTGATCCGGTTCTGATTCGGGTTCTCTGGCTGGCTCTTGCTCTAGGTGCCGGTGTCGGCTTCATCGCCTACATCATCGCCTGGATCGTGATGCCCAAAGAAGAATCACTGCCAAGTCCGGTCGTCGAAGCCGCGAAGCCTAAGCCAGCGTGTTGATGGAGCCCTGCCGTTTCGCTTCGTACGTGGCGATGGCCGTCTCCTGGCTCAGAATGTAGCCGAGTTCGTCCACCCCCTCGATCATGCAGTG
>JBDKSR010000812.1:0-1567 GCA_039680545.1 Bryobacteraceae bacterium
CCGAATATCGGCAACGCGCAGATCGTGCTCAACACGCACGCTGAAGCGACGTTCCAGATTCCGGACGTAACCAAGGTCCTCGCTGTTCCGGACCTGCTCAGGCTTTACATGCAGCCGGCAGTCGTGGCTCTTGCAGAGAAGATCGAAACGGACCTTCTCAGCACTTACGCAAGCTTCACGGCGAACGCGGCAGTGGGTACCGCGGGACAGGCGATTACGGAAGCGGTTGTCGACAGCGCCGAGACCGCCCTGTTCGAAGCGAAAGTTCCGGCGAGCGAGCCGAAGTACCTGGTCGTCGACTCGAACGCCTACTCGCAACTACGACAGATCGATCGTTTCAGCGAGTTTCACACGGCCGGTGATGCCGGCTTGCGGGCCTTGATCGACGGCGCCGTCGGGAAGATGAAGGACTTCTATGTCCTCCGGTCACAATTCATCCAGAAGGCCGGGAGCGCCCCAGTAACGACGTACAACCTGGCCTTTGCCCGAAGCGCTATCGGTTTGGTCATGCGCCGTCTGCCACAGCCTCTGCCGGGCACCGGCGCCATCGCCGAGTACGCCGAGCTGGGCAACTTCGGCATGCGGGTCGTGATGAGTTATCAGCCGAACACTCTCGCTCAGCAGTTCACAGTCGATGTGCTGTACGGCGTCGGCGTGCTGCGGAACGGGTTCGGTATTCAAGTCCTGTCATAGCGGCGACAACACGGGGTCCGCAAGCGCGGGCCAAAATGTAGGCCAGGACAAGGGGTGCGCCAAGTGCGTGCCCCTTGCTTTTTTGTGGAGAGGCGAGGTCATGGACGTTAAAGGCTTCTATCAGAAGTTGCGAAAAATCGAGGCGGAAATCACGGACCCGTTCGTAATTGTCAAAAGCAAAGAGACGCCGGATGGCGGGCACGCCGGTGTGTTGACCGAAGTATCGAGAAGGCTCGGAGCGCAGATGATCGCCGAAGGAAAGGCGGAGTTGGCGAGCCCCGAGGAAGTGGCCGGGTACCGTGAGAGGGTTGCGCAGGCACAGAAGGCGGCGGAACAACGGGCAGTTGCCAAGCGGCTTCACGTCACGGTTGTGACGGATGGTGAGTCGATTAAGTCCGCCAGCGTACAGAAGAACGCGAAGGCGTAAAGAGGCGGCCGGAGGAGCGATGGCGTTACTGTCAGACGGCACGGTGGCGACACTCGAAGATCTCAAAGATTACGAAAACGGAATCTTCGAAGTGGCGAGCACCGAACAGATCGATCTATCAAAGAAACTGCAGTTGGCGCAACGGGAATTGGAAGTGATTCTTACCGACTTCCTGCTGCGGCGAGCCTCGGCGGACTTCGTCGCTGTGGGATCACGTCAACGCGAGCTGGCGAAGGTAGTCGTTACGCCCGCGGTGCGGCAGTGGCACACATTCCATACTCTCGCTCTGGCGTATCGAGATGCGTACAGCACGCAACGTAATGACCGGTACATGAGCAAGTGGAAGGAATACGAGGGACTCGCGAACTGGGCTTCGCGCAAGTCCTTCGAGACCGGGATTGGAATGGTGAGCAACCCGCTCGGAAAGGCGGCGGCTCCGCAATTGAC
>JBDKSR010000813.1:0-6462 GCA_039680545.1 Bryobacteraceae bacterium
TCTGGACTATGCCCACCGCATCGAAGTTATGCGGCGTGGTGAGCGCAGAGACTGGGCATTCGTCCCATCGGAAGTTCTGCGGGTAGTAGCGCTGGTGTTTGTCGGTTTCGTATTCAGCCGTCCACCAGCGCTCTTTGCTTAGAGAATCGAAGTCTTGCGGAAAGTACTTGCGGCAGTTCAGGCGCTCGCCGGGGTGCTTTCGGCAGCGGCAGCAGTCGTATCGCTCTTTGGCCCAGCCGCCGCTTGCGCCGAAGTGCCAGGCCAAGGCGATTCCCCCCTTTCTGTTGGAGAAAGCGAGGCGATCTCGTTAGCTGCCGTAACCAGTTCGTCCGTCAACTCACATGGCGCTTCCGCAATCAGTTCTTCGGCGGTCGGTGTCTTGCCGCCGAGGGTGTAGCCCTCGATGGAGACAAGTAGACTGCGGAGCGTGCCCCATCCGCCGCTCTGCCGCTCGAGCCGGGTGATTTCGTCGGTCAGGTCGGACCATTCCAGGAACTTATCGTCAGGGAAGTTCGTCTTGACCGTAACGCGGGCTTCAGCATCGGCGCGCGTGATACCTTCGGCTTCGATGAGTTGATCCACCTCGATCTTAGCCTCTGCCATCGCGCGGGACCGCTCGGCCTGGAACTCATCATCAAGCGGCTTGCGTTGGCGGTAAAGGTCGCGGATTCGGACGCGCGATTCCGCAAGCGTGTCGAGGAACCGCGCCCGGCTGGTTGCACTGGCGCGGCGGAAGGTAGCCACCGCGCCGGGCGCGACCTTGGAGTGAAATTCGATTCGTGTCAATACGTCCATGATGGATTCTTAGGAAATCACCAGCGGCCCAATTTCATCGACCGCCGCGGTGCTGGTTGCCTGGCAGCGCAGCGTCGGCACCACAATAGCCTTGCGCTCGTCGCCGTCCTCGTGAGAGAAGCCGTCTCCGCTGATCTCTGGCGGGATAACGAGATTATTCATTGGCAGCGTGTAGGTACCGCCCGCCGTGGAACCGATCACCAGTGTGGCATCGAAGGACGTTCGCCCCACAATCTTGCCGAGCAGCGTATCGAGCGCCGCCGTGTCCACCGACCAAGTGGAGAACGAGAGAAGGTACTCCGGCATCCCCTGGAACGGCGCTTGCGGGAAATACTCCGTGCCGTCGATGGCGCAGTGGTTCAGGTCGTACTGCCGATTCGGGTTTATCGTGACAGTCCAGTCGCGGAGCGTCACGTAGGCTGTCCCGTCGAGCGTGAGTTGGCACGTAAACCCGGCCATCTCGCTGCCTGTGTAGACTGGTGCTGCGGGCATCAAAGGCCATGTCGTAAGCCCGCCCTTTTCCGCCGTGAGCGCGCTACCCCAACGGTCCTGGCCGAGCACCGCGTAGGAAATGAAATCGGCCGAGAGATCCGCGGTGTCTTGCCCGCCGGAAAGCACTAACTTGTTGACGATGGAGCCGAAGGCACACACCCCGCGCTTGCCTGCACTGTTGAAGCCCCACAACTCCAGGGGAACCAGTGCGGCATTCTGCGCGGCGCGCGTGTAGGTTACCGTAGCGCCGCCCACTGTGACGGCCCCAAAGGCTGACTCAAAGATCGGTCCGCAGTCCGGCTCTACGCCCACTCCAGATCCCGAAAACAGCGGCATAGTAACGGAGGCCGCGCCAGAGATCCGGCCGGCGCGCGACTGCTCAATAAAGACCTGCGCCGAGCCAGCCTCTTTGTAGCTCGGGTTGATGCGCGCCCGGTTCGGCGTTGCGGTGAAAGTTCGGTGTCGGCAAGCGTCAGCGGCGGCCAGAGACGCCGTGCCGTCCGTGTGGCGAATGGTCTTATAGTCGCTCTGTTTCGCCACGAAGAAGTAATCGTTTCGTCCGTAAATGTAAGCCATTGGCGTCTCCTAATTGGCGTCGATCTTGATATTCAAGTGGAGCGGAATAACCTGCTCCCAGCCGTCCTCACTCAACTCCGCATCCGGCAACTGCGGGCAGTCCGGCAGACTGCCGTACGACAGGCCGGGGTAGTCATTCCAGGGGATTGTGCTGCGCGAGAATACCGTGATTACGGCATCCTCAATGATTTGCACCCAGCGCTCGATGAGGTCTCCGCTCTCGATGCCGTCGTTGGGATTTTCCGCATTCGAGTAGCGGACCGTGACGATGATGTTCCCTTCAATGCGGCCGGACCACGCAGAGCCTTTCGTCTCGCCGGTCCACATGCTGCCACCCGTGGACAGTTGCAGTGTCACGCGGCCCGTCAGCGCCGTGCGGGAAGCGTCGGATGGGTTGATCTGCCCGATGAAGATGGACTGCGACTCGGCAGACCAATCAATCTGCGCGGAATCCGTAATTGCGTAGGTATCCCGCAGCGCGGCAAACATGGCATTGAAGCCATACGTCGGCTCGGCCATACAGTCGCGCATGAAGTCGAGGGCGAGTTTGCGAGTGAGGGGCATTAGGGGATTCTCGTAATGAGGCGGAGTTGCAGCGTTACGCCGCCGGTTCCGTCGAGCACCGCGGGCGGATCTCCCACCACGCGGTAAATGCGGCCATTGCGCGTGATCTCATCGTTCTTGCGCGGCTCGGCGTACTCGCCGGAATCGAGCAGCGGGAAGCCGGATAGCGCAGTCCAGCAGGTAGTCGGGTTGCCGGTGCTTTCGGACCAGATGCAGGTGAGGGCGAATGGCTCAAGACCGGGCTGGCTGTAGGTGACGGACCCTCCGATCTCATCGAGCAAGTCCGCTTGCCCATCGGCTAGGTCAGCAAGGAAATCAACTTCAGCCATTTACGCGCCCGCTTCAACACTGATCGAGTAGGAGATGCCGGTCGCAATCGTCCCGGCGACAGCAAGTTCGTACCCGAGCTTTTCGCCCCAGGGGCCATGGCGAACAACGCCAGCGCCGAGCGACTTGATGGCATCGGTACCGCCAGAGGCTACCGCCAGCGTGGCTGATTCCGTGGTAGCAACGCCGGGCGCCGCCGTCGTTACCTGCTGCGGCAAGAGGTCACGGCGAATCCTGGCGACAAAGGTCTTCGCCCCGGTGGACGCGACTTGCGGGAAATGAACCAGATCCCACTTCGCGCCAGCGGCGTTTTCGGTGGTGATGTAGAAGTCGTACGTCTCGTCCCCCGACTCGCACTCGGCTTCGGTGACGGCCAGTGTGACAATCAGATACCGATAGCGATTGAGGTTGTATGCGGCGGGCGCGAGCGAGACCGCTTCCTTTTGGGTGGTAGCGGCTTGAAGGGTGAAGGCTTTGAACGGCGATCCCATTTGATCCTCCGATGAAGGGGAGGGGCGGCCGGAGCCGCCCCCGCCGGCTAGTGAGTCAGCGTCCCGATTGAACGCGCCGTGTACGCCTCGGTGCCGCTGGCCACGTTGGTAAGCCGAATACGGAATAACTTCGTATTGTTCTGCGCCACCGTCGCAGTGCCCTCGATGGTCACGGCTGCATCCGGGGCGGCCAAGGTCAGCGTCTCGGCGGCATTGCTCGTGTTGACGCACGCCCAGATGAACGACAGGCCGTTATACGCCCCCGGAAACGCCGCGACCAGCGCCGCTGCGGATGGCAGCGTGTCCTGGCGGTTCGCGCCGTTGCAGTCCCGCTGGTATTCCTTCTTCACCAGCGCGGCCACCGTGACGGCCTGATCGCTAGCGTCGTTCACGACGGTCGGGTCCACGTACTCCGCCACCACTCCGTAGAGCATGATCGGCGCGTAGCCCTTCGCGGTGATTTTGAGCGGGATGTCGGCGTCGCCGCCCTTGGTCTTGAACTCGACCGCCTTGGTGGTGGCGGAATTGACCAGCTCGGGCTGATTCACCGCGCCAGCCACGGCCGTCAACTCAAGCGCCTCGTTGCCGTTGGCGTCGTGGATGATGGCGACCTTGGGTGTGGTCAGGGTCTTGTTGGTGAGAGTCTGCGCCGTGGCTGTTCCCACAATCGTCAAATCGGCATCCGGAACAGTGAGCACGCGCGTCTGCCCGGCGGTGACGCTGACGCAATCGAGGCGCGCTTTCTTGGTGGCGGTGTCGGGGTCGTGAAAGGTGACGGTATCGGCAAAGTCCGTGCCCAGCGCGGGCGTGAGCGTGCCGGTAACGGAAAGATTCCCGCCGACCTCCAGATCCTTGGTAATCAGTTCGCTTCCGCGCAGTACTTTTCTCGGCATGGTATCGCTCCTTTGTTGTTGTTCTGAGTTCGAGTTAAGGAAAGATGGGGGCCGGGTCGTGGCCCGTGCCCCCGTTAATGCGGGCGAACTAGGTGTTCGTCACCGTGACGCAGACTTCGGGCCGCTTGCAGATCGGCAGCCAGTTGCCCTCGGCCCAGACCTTGATGCCCTGGCCGAATTCCTTCGGCTCCTGCCGGGAGTAATACGGCAGGCCCATCGTGTTCGCCGTCTCCAGGAAGTTGCCGGGGGCCACGATAGTGCTGAACGTGTCGCGCGTGCCTTCGGGGAAGCAAATGCCCGAGGTCGCGGCGATGCCGAGACGAGCCGCGCCATCGTGATCGGTCCACGACGGGGCGTAGTTCTCGAAGGTGATCCCGCCGAAGCGAAAGCCCTTGCGGGGATCGCCGCCGAGAGCTTCGACCGCAGCGAGGTGTCCCAGATAGACCTTCTCCACCTGGGGATGCGCGATGAGGTTATCAAAGAAGGTGTTGCCACAGAAGCAGCGAACACCCGTCATGTTCTCTCCGCGCAGGTTCTTCTCGATGTGCCGCACGACCGAGATGCACTTACCGCGAATGTCGGTCGTGTCGGTTGTGAGGGCGAACGCCAGCGTGAGTTTGCTCCCGACCGTTTCGGGGGTGGTTGTCGCCGCGATGTTGAACTCGTTGTTCAGGTCGTAGATCACGGTGGCGTCGGCGTCGTAGACGATGCCCTGGAGAGCGCCGATGCGGAGGTATTCGAGCGTCTGATCCAGGGTGTTCTTCATGCGCGTCTGTTTCTGCAACATGATGGACGCCTGGGTCTCCATCTCGGTCGCGGATCCGAAGGCGCGCACGCCCTGGTAGTCGCCGGGCAGCAGCACGTCCTGAACCGGGAAGTGCGGCACCTGGAAGGAGCGCACCGTGCGCTTGTCCGACTCGTTCTTGTCGGGCGCGGAGCCACGGGGCCGGGAGCGAACGATATTGAGCGTGCCGTTCCGCTGTTCGACCAAGACCGAAAGGGTGTTGATCGGCTCGAACGGGAACAGGTTCATTTCATTCAAGCGGCCGTACAGGTTCGGCAGCTTGTTGATGGCCGTGGTCATCGAGACCATATCGAAGCCATCGGCGGTAAACGGATTGAGAGTCGTCATGTTACACCCCCTCCACGGTCTTGATGTTGAGCGCGAGCAGTTCCGCAGTGCCGGTGGTGATGCCAGCCGCGGCGGTCGCGTCCCAGTCGAGGCCGGCGGCGCTTACGACAGCCGGGCCCTTGACGAGAGCCACGGCGGCGTGGTTCAGTTTGCGGATCGTCACCGCGTAGGTGGCGTCAGCCACAACCGAAGTGGCGATAGTAAACGTCATCGGCGTCGGAACGCTGGCGATGGTCGCGTACACGTTCAGGTTCGCATCGGTCGCGCCCTTGACCTCGATGATGTCGCCAACCACGAGGCAATGCGCCTCGGTCGTGGTGCCAGTGCCCACGTCGGCGGCGTCCACGATGCTGCAATCCATCGCGGCATTCGCCTTAACTTCATCGAGCAGGATACCGGCGGCGGCGGCGGCCTTGCCGGTGTTCGCGGTGCCCACGTTGTCATAGGCCCCGTAGAAAGTGGTGAGGGTGGTGCAAGTTCCGATCACGGCCCCGGAAGGAACGTCAACGGGCGCGAGCACGTTGACTTCCGAGCGGCCGTAGTTCGGAGCCCCGAACTCCTCAATAAGCCAGTCGCCTTGATAGGCGCCTTCGGTGAGAGCAGGCATCTATTTGCCTCCCTTCGCGGCGTGTTCCGCCGCTGCTTTTTCCGCCGCTTTCACGAGCGGGGATTCGCTGGCCGGCACGGACTGCGTGGCAGTCGTGGCCGCGACCATCGAAATGGTTTCGGTTTCGCTGTCCTTGGCGGCGCGCATCGCAAGCAGGGCGGCGCTAACCTCCTTGGCGGACTTCTTCGCTTGGACGAATCCGAGCGCCATCGCGGGTTCTCCCGCGATATTGCACAGCGTCATGATTTCCTCGGCCTCGGACGCATCCGCCGTGGTTACGGCGGGCGCGGCCTGCGCCTGCTCGGTGACTGCCGTTGCAGCCTCCGTTTGGACTTGTTCGGCGGTCTGTTCTACTGCCTCCGCCGCGTGTTCGGTTTCCGCCATTTGCGGAACCTCCTGTGCTGATCTCGCGGCGGAGCCCGCCACGGAGAAGTAAGAAGTCTCTTTGCGCGCGTCGAGATACCCGCGCATCTGCGCAAGGGCGTTCCCGATTGATCCGATGCGGTCGGCCAGCCCCACGTCGATGGAAGCCCGCCCACCGTCAAAAGTGCGTGCCTGCATGTTGCGGATATCGTCGGCGCTCAT
>JBDKSR010000814.1:0-1629 GCA_039680545.1 Bryobacteraceae bacterium
TGGTTCTCGACGAAGATCCGCCATTGGGCGATGCCCGAATCCGGCGGCAGGTCCACCGTCACGCGAACCGTGAGCGACTTGTCTTCGAGCCACCAGCGCAGGTCGTTCCACTCCATCACCGCGCGGCGCACATTTCCCGGCAGGGTGTCGATGCGCGCATAGGTGCAAGGCCTGTAATTGTTCGTCGCCGGTTTGTTCAGGGTTCCACGTCCGAGCGTCACCTCCCAAAGTGTGGCCTTCTCCTGCCCCGGATCGATGTGATTCCGCCCGGACTTGAGGTCCACCATCGCACGCAGGCCCATGCCGCCGGGCTCAAACTCCAGCCGCACGTACTCATTAGCGAGCACCAGACCCTTACCCGGGTCCACCGCCTGCGAGTTTTGCCCTGCACAGACGGAAGCGAATGCAAATAAAAGGGATAATAAGAACCTGCGTCTCATTTACGTCTCCTTCTTCTGGATACGAACAACAGCAGCGGAGCCCCAACAACTCCTGCCAGTGTCATGAACGCTCCGGCGTAGACCGATCCTGGCCGATAGGTCATTTCAACCCGATGATGGCCGGCTTCCACGACGACCCCGCGTGCCATGCGGTCAGCCTCGTAAATCTTGACCGGTTTGCCGTCCACCGTCGCCTTCCACCCTGGGAACCAGCTTTCGCCGAAGACCAGCATGCCCTTGCGCTTCAAGTTGGCCTCGACTAGCAGGCTTCCGCCGGTCCGGCTCAGCAACCGTACATCTTCGTCCCCTTCGAACGTCTCGACCTTGGGCGCGGGTCCGAGCACGAACGCCTTGTGCCGCAAATCGAACCCCTCGTTGAGCAGGAGCCCTGCCGCCTCGCCGTCATCATGGACTTCGACCACCTCATGCACCGCCCAAACGCGCGGAAACGCGCCGGGATTCCACAGTACTTTCAAGCCGCTTGCGCCCCGGAAGACTTCCTGCTGGTCGGGCTTCGCTGCTTCCTTTGTCAGCGTGTAGTTGACCCCGAACAGCCGCTTCACGCGCGGGTTGAACTGGTCAAAACGGATGAGATTCAGGGGGAGGGAAGCCGTGTAACCGCCCCATTGATCTATCCCCTGCCAATCGCCGAAGTTAGATGGAATGTCTTGATCTGATACCTCAACTCGAACCGGCCACTGTCTTGTGCGAAGAACCCCTGCAATATCAACAAATTCTCGGAGATTCTTCAAGTAACTGGTGCGATTTGTTTCGTCCTTGTTCGGCCAGTAAAATCCGGCGTAATTGTTCCATTCGATGAGCATCAGGCCGATGGCCAGAACGCACGCCGACGTCTGGGAAATCGTCCCTCGCCGCCAGCCGTAAAGAACCGCCGCGAAAAGCAACGCGAGGAAGGCATCGACCACCCACCGGTCCTCCGCACTCATCTTTTCCGTGAGCACCAGGAATGCTCCGATGGTCAAAACCACGACCGCCAAGCCAACCAGAATTCGTATCGCGCGCCGCTGCCACTCCGTGTTTGTTCCTTTCAGATAACTGTCTATTCCATAAGCGATTAGCACAGCAATTCCGAAGTGAAAGATGAAGACAGCCATCGCCGGCGTCCTGGCCTTCTCGACGAGCGGCACGACGGCATATAGAATCCCGTGGAAGACGTTATTCCTCCCCA
>JBDKSR010000815.1:0-30136 GCA_039680545.1 Bryobacteraceae bacterium
GGCGCTCCCCAAGCTTTCAGGATCGACTCCGCCATGATCCAGTGCCCCAATGCTCCCGGATGAACACCATCCTTCGCAAGCGTGAAGTTCGGATCGGTCTTACGTTGCTTCCTCGTGTAGTCGAGCATCGGCCTGTGGGCATCGATGACCATTAGTCCTTCCTTGCGGAGACTCATCAGCCACTTTCCGTATGCTTCCAGTACGGAGTCGTACTCCTTGTACGGGGTCTTGTATCCGAACTGTTTCGCGTTGATATCCACCGGCGCACTCCCCTTCGG
Source organism: Bryobacteraceae bacterium (assembly GCA_039680545.1). Lineage (GTDB taxonomy): Bacteria > Acidobacteriota > Terriglobia > Bryobacterales > Bryobacteraceae > JAEHDI01. Next base: position 279 of record JBDKSR010000815.1, read on the forward strand.
GAGAACGTCGAACATCGAGGGCGTGAGCGCGACCGGAACCGCTCCGGCTTCCTTAATCTTCGCGATCAGCTTGCGAATGCCCTGCTGATAGGCCGCAAACCGTTCCTTGGACAGAGGATGGTAGATGCCGTCATTCATGCCGTAGTTGATCACGACGACGTTGGGCTTCGTTTTCTGGAGCGCGCTATCGACGCGGTCATGAACGTTGGGCCGGGGGTATGGATGATCCGGTTCCGTCAATCCGCAGACAGTCTCGCTGCTGAGTCCGAGTTTGATGACGTCGAATTTCTTGGCTGGATACGACGTGAGCAGGTAGGCTTCCACGTACTCGACGTACGTCCCGCCCTGCGTGATGCTGTCGCCGAGGAACACGACACGCTGTCCGTCCTGAAGAAAGAAGGGCTCGGCGCCGTAAAGCGCGACGCTGAGCGCGAGGAAGAGAAAAGTTCTGCGGAGCATACGACACATTCTCGCGCACTGCGGAATCGTGTGCGTCTATGCTCGGGCTGAAATGAGTTTGCTGCGGCTAGAGCTTCTTGCCTTCCATCTCACAGATCGCTTCGCGAAGGTAGCCGGGGATCGGGAGTGGGTGGCTTTCCGCGTAGTCGTAGAAGACGAGCGTCGAGTCGGACTCCGCCACCACCATGTGCCTCTCTTCGCTGACGACGATGTGCTCCATGACGAAGCTGCTCTTACCGATACGGGTGATACGGGCGCCGACGTGAATCGTGTCAGGGTAGTCGACGGGACGCCGGTAGTCACAGGATTGGGCGGCGAGGATGGGCCCCTTCTGTTCTTCCGCGATCAGTTTCCACATGCCGATCCGGCACAGATAGTCAACACGTGCCGCCTCGCACCACTTCAGATAGACGGTGTTGTTCACGTGTCCAAAGGAATCCTGTTCGCCCCATTCGACCGCCTTGGTGATTACGACTGGGAAGCTTGAAAGCAGATTATTGGGGAAGTCGGGGGTCGAATCTTTTTCTTGCATCTCTTCACAAGTAGCACAGGCCACCCGGGTTGAATCAACAGCCAGGCTGGTGGTATCGCGAGTCGGGCGAAGTAGTCTAGAACTAAACTAGTAGCACACCAAATGCCGGGGCGAAGCGCAGCCTGGTAGCGCACGTGCCTTGGGCGCCGTTCCGTCGTCTCCAAACCTTCCTCTGGTTCCTAGCCCTTTCTAAGGTTCTCAATAACTTGGGGAATCTGCTTCTCGCTCAAGCACAATCCAAGTGGCCTCAACAGTATGGGTTTTGTCACGATTCTGCCACGGTCATTTGGAGTTCGGGTGGGACATCATCCAGACGCCCTGCTTCAACACGCAAGTAACATCGAGAACAGATTGCGGGCGATGGCGAAGTGGGGCCGGGTCCAGCCACCCGAAAGATGGATCGGGAATAATGGACGGTTACCTGGGCAGTCCCAACTGCCGCCGAAGGGACTGGTGCCGGGTCTCCGATTCCGCCAGATCAACGCCATCGACCGTGGCGAGCCAAGGGCTGCGTTTTCAAGGGCGCCGCTGGTGGTTGCGTGGTAGCATCTACTTGGAAGGCGGTATGAACGAAGGTGATGGCGACGGGACGAGCCCTAGGCCACGGCAGGTAGGACCTTGCGCACTGATCATCTTCGGTGCGGCGGGCGACCTCGCGAGGCGCCTTCTGTTTCCCTCCCTGTATAACCTGGCGCGTGACAGCCTCCTTTCGGAGCAGTTTGCCATCATCGGTGTTGCGCGTGCGCCTCTCAGTCGCGACGAATTCATAGCTCAGGTCCGGCGCAGCATGTCGGAGGTGGAGGTCGGCACGGCTGTCGACTGGCTGGTCTCGCGGCTACAATACGTCCAAGCGGATTTCAACGAGCAGGCCGGCTACAGCCGGCTAGCCGCGGCACTCGAGGAGGCGGACCGGGTGCAAGGCACGGGCGGCAACTACCTCTTCTACCTCGCAACAGCACCTGAGTATTTCCTCGAAGTGCCGCTCCGTCTGCGAAGCGCAGGCCTGCTGGACCAGCCCAATGGCCGCTGGCGCCGTGTCGTCGTAGAGAAACCCTTCGGCCACGACCTGGCTTCGGCGCGTGAACTGAACCGCAATCTTACCAAGGTGGCCGATGAGGAGCAGATCTTCCGCATTGACCACTATCTAGGCAAGGAGACGGTCCAGAACATCCTGGTGCTGCGTTTCGCCAATGGCATTTTCGAACCAGTCTGGAACAGGCGGTACGTAGAACATGTCCAGCTTACGGTAGCGGAGACGGTCGGGGTGGAGTTGCGCGGCGGCTACTATGACCACACCGGCGCCTTGCGGGACATGATGCCCAACCATCTGCTCCAGTTGCTGACTCTGACCGCCATGGAGCCGCCCAGCTCTTTCTCGCCAGCCGCATTGCAGAACGAGCAGGTCAAAGTTCTGGGCGCGATTCCGCCGCTGGGGACGAGAGATTGCGGGCTTTGCACGGTGCGGGCGCAATACGAGGCCGGGTTCTTGGATGGCCACACCGTTCCGGGCTACCGGGACGAGCCGCGAGTGGCCCCCGGCTCGGAGACCGAGACCTATGTAGCCATGAAGCTGGCCGTGGACAACTGGCGTTGGGCCGGTGTTCCCTTCTACATCCGCACCGGGAAGCGGCTTGCCGCGCGCAACACCGAGGTGGTAATTCAGTTCCGCAAAGCACCCTTGACACTCTTCCGCACCGCTTCCGTGACCTTGCCTTCGGCCAACCGCCTACACTTGCACATCCAGCCTGAGGAGAACATCTCGCTGCAATTCGCGGCGAAGGTGCCGGGGCCCACGGTGACGGTGCGTCCCGTTGAGATGCGGTTTTGCTATCGCGATTACTTTGGCCTCGAAAACCGAACGGGCTACGAGACACTGCTCTATGACGCGATGGTCGGCGATGCCAGCCTGTTCAAGCGAGGCGACATGATCGAGGCCGGCTGGTCGGTGGTCGAGCCGATCCTCAAGGCGTGGGAACATCCACTTTCCCCCTTGAGTTTCTACCCTGCGGGCTCCGAGGGGCCGGACGCGGCCGACGAGCTCCTGCGCCGTGACGGTTGCGAGTGGATGCCGTTGAAATAGAACGTCAACGAGACCCTGGCTCCAGAGATCAGCTCCAGATGCGTGGTGGCGTCCTCGACGCTGAGTCTGGGAACGCACCTCGCCGCGGAGTCTGAAATGACAAGATGAGGGTGCCGTGGAAGAAGAGAGAAGGTTGCGTGATCCCGCATGGAAGCGTTGGGGGCCCTACCTGAGCGAGCGGCAGTGGGGAACCATCCGGGAGGACTACAGCCGCGACGGCGAGGCCTGGGAGTACTTCAGCCGCGAAGATGCCCCTTACCGAGCTTATCGCTGGGGCGAAGACGGCATTGCCGGAATCAGTGACGCTGAGCAGCGGCTCTGCCTGTCGCTTACTCTCTGGAACGGCCATGATCCCATCCTCAAGGAACGCTTCTTCGGGCTCACTAATCACGAAGGGAATCACGGCGAAGACGTGAAGGAGGCCTACTACTACCTTGATGCGACACCAACGCACTCCTACCTCAAGATGCTCTACAAGTATCCTCAACGCCCGTTCCCTTGCGCCCGCTTGCTCGAAGAGAACTCCCGCCGTGGCAGGCTGGAGCCGGAGTTGGAGTTGTTCGCCACAGACGCCTTCGATGAGGACCGCTACTTCGATGTCTCCGTTGAGTATGCCAAGGCCGCTCCCGAAGATATTCTGATGCTCATCACCGTGCAGAATCGCGGTCCGGAGCCGGCCCGGCTGCACGTACTCCCGCAGTTGTGGTTCCGTAATACATGGTCGTGGGGCTATGGTTCCGCGACACCGGTGCTCCGCGCACTCGAAGACGGTTCGATAGCGGCGCACCACGATCAACTGGGCGACTACCGGTTGTTTGCGGAGGGCAGCCCGGAGCTCATCTTTTGCGACAACGAGACCAACGTCCGGCAACTCTACGGACAAAAGGACGCGCCCGGCTACTTCAAGGACGGCATTCAGGAATACATCGTGAATGGTAACCACGAGGCGGTGAATCCTGCGTGCACCGGAACAAAGGCCGCGGCTCACTACGCGTTCGAGGTACCCGCCGGCGGCGAGCGGCACATTCACTTGCGGCTTACCAGAGACTCCAACGGCCGGCCTTTTGCCGATTTCGACGCTGTGGTGGAAACACGCAGGCGCGAGGCCGACGAATTCTACTGCCATCTCCAACAAGGAATCGCCGATCAGGACTCACGACTGGTCCAGCGACAGGCCTTCGCCGGCATGATCTGGAATAAGCAGTTCTACTTCTACGACGTGCCGCAGTGGCTGAAAGGGGATCCAGTCTTTCCGCCACCGCCGGCGGAACGCGCGCATGGCCGCAACTGCGAGTGGCGACACCTCAACAATGCCGACATCATCTCGATGCCCGACAAGTGGGAGTATCCGTGGTATGCCGTCTGGGATCTCGCGTTCCACGCGATTCCTCTGGCGTTGATCGATCCCGAATTCGCCAAGGAGCAACTCGTCCTGATGGCCCGCGAGTGGTACATGCACCCCAACGGAGCGCTCCCGGCCTACGAGTGGAACTTCGGGGACGTGAACCCGCCTGTGCATGCATGGGCGTCATGGCGCGTTTTCCAGATCGATCGCAAAAGGCGCCGGATCGAGCACCAGGGGGATCGTGGAGACCTTGCCTTCCTGGAACGCGTATTCCACAAGCTGCTGCTCAACTTCACCTGGTGGGTGAACCGCAAGGACCCGGCCGGCCGGAACGTCTTCCAGGGTGGATTCCTTGGGCTTGACAACATTGGCGTGTTCGACCGGAGCAAGCAGCTTCCCACGGGAGGTGAGATCAACCAGTCCGACGCGACCAGTTGGATGGCGATGTACAGCCTGAACCTCATGCGGATCGCCCTGGAGTTGGCCCGGTACAACCACGTATACGAGGACATCGCCACCAAGTTCTTCGAGCACTTCCTCGGCATCGCCCAGGCGATGACGAACATCGGGGAGCAGAGTATCGGACTCTGGGACGAGCAGGACGGCTTTTACTACGATGTTTTAAAGCTGCCGGATGGACGAATGCTCCCCCTCAAAGTTCGTTCCCTTGTGGGGCTGATTCCCCTTTTCGCCGTGGAGGTTCTGGAACCCGGCTTGTTAGATGAAGTCCCGCAGTTCAAGCTGCGGCTGGAGTGGTTCCTCAATTACCGGCCGGACCTGGCCGCACTGGTGTCTCGCTGGCATGAACCCGGCTCTGGTGAGCGCCGCCTGCTCTCTCTGCTACGGGGCAGCCGGATGAAGAAGCTCCTGCGCCGGATGTTGGACGAAAGCGAGTTCCTCTCGGAATTCGGCGTGCGGTCCCTGTCCCGGCATCATCTCGACAATCCGTACACATTGCTGATCGACGACCATGCACTGACGGTGAAATACCAGCCAGCGGAGTCGGACTCCGGCATGTTCGGTGGCAATTCGAACTGGCGCGGCCCCATCTGGATGCCGATGAACTTCCTGATTATCGAATCGCTTCAGAAGTTCCATCATTACTACGGTGACGACTTCAAGATCGAATGCCCCACCGGTTCTGGGCGTTTACTCACTATCGACCAGGTTGCCGCTGAACTCACGCGCCGCCTTTCACGGCTATTCCTGCGAAATGAGGACGGCAACAGGCCGTTGTACGGCAACTGCGAGCGTCAGCAGCGGGATCCGCACTTCCGCGACTACGTCCTCTTCTACGAGTACTTCCACGGCGAGACGGGGAGGGGCCTTGGTGCATCTCATCAGACCGGCTGGACCGGCCTTGTGGCAAAGTTGCTGCACCCCCGGCCCGGCTATTGACGGCGCTCTTGAGTCAGGCTGTTTGCTGCGGTTCTCGATGATGTAGCGGGTGCTCTGGTGTGCGAACCTAAACGGCCGCCACTGAGAAGAACCCGCCGGTCCTTCCTAACCGGGGAAACACTCTCTCATTGCCGCTTCCAACCGGCTGTGGCATCTTGGCAATCATGGTATGCAAAGTCCAGGTGGTTTTCTACAGCATGTACGGCCACGTCTATCAGTTGGCGGAGGCCGTCGCCGCTGGCTCCCGTGAGGTGGAGGGCGCCGAAGTCAGCCTCTACCAAGTTCCGGAGCTCATACCTGACGCGGCGCTTGTGCGCACTGGCGCCAAGGCCGCCCGCGAGAAGTTTGCGCATATCCCTGTCGCCAAGCCCGAGCAACTCCCCGAAGCCGACTGCATCATCTTTGGTTCTCCCACCCGTTTCGGCAATATGTGCGCCCAGATGCGCAATTTCCTGGACCAAACAGGTTCTCTCTGGGCCAAGGGTGCGCTGATCGGCAAGGTGGGCAGCGTGTTTACCGCAAGCGCCACCCAACACGGTGGGCAGGAAAGCACTGTTCTAAGCTTCCACACCACGCTCCTGCACCACGGCATGGTCATTGTTGGGGTGCCCTATTCCGAGGCAAGGCAGATGACCATCGACGAGATTACCGGGGGTTCACCCTACGGTGCCTCCACCATCACTGGTGGAACCGGCGCTCGGCAGCCTTCGGAGAACGAACTCGCCATTGCCCATTTCCAGGGCAAGCACGTTGCTGCGATCGCCCGCAGACTCATCACTGGTAAGTAGGGGTATTGGCCGGATGCGTGGAGCCGTCCTCAAACCGCACCGTCGAATGCAGTGGCCCTGCCGGTTGCCGAAATCCATTCGACGGCGGATGGCGTGGCGGACTAGCGGGTTACGCAAATGCTCTGTCAGGGGGCGCCAAGGTGTGCAAGAAGTACTCGCAAATGAAACTGCAGAAAAACCTAGGCGCTGCAGAAGCTGAACCGGAGGACCAATGAGGACCGGCCGGGGTTTGACACGGTGAGGCCCAACTGTTGGGGATTTGGCACGGTTTTGCCACGGTCGGACGGGTCTTGGCTCGACTTGGGCAAACCGGACGGTATCGGAAATTTATAAAGTGGCTTAAAATCAAGGAAGCAGCAAATGTCGGGGCGTAGCGCAGCCTGGTAGCGCACCTGCCTTGGGCGCAGGGGGTCGCCAGTTCGAATCTGGCCGCCCCGACCAATAGAATCAACCAGTTCCGGGCCTTATCTGGGCCGGAAAAAATCCACTGTAGTCGATTTTGTAGCTGTTGAACCTTCCTGCGGTTTTCCGTCCCGCAACCAAACAGGAATGCCCTGTAAAGATTTCCATGGGAACCCTTGACAGGCTCATGTACGCAATGTATGCTGACAATGTAACACTATGAAATCACTTGGTGACAAACTGCGCGAGTTGCGGGAGCTACAAGACCTGTCTCTGCGCGAACTCGCCAAGAAAATAGGGGATGTCACTGCCGCCCACCTCTCGGATATCGAATTCGGGCGAAGGCATCCATCAGACGACTTGCTGGTCAAACTCGCCAGCTTCTTCCATGTGCCGCTTGAAGAGCTGCGCACGCTCGATTCCCGCCCTCCTGTTGAGGACATGAAGCGCCTGGTACAGTCGAACCCGCAATTCGGTTTCGCATTCCGAAAGCTCGTTGACGAGGCGGCGGAAAAGCGCGTTTCACCCGACGACATCTTGCGCTTTGTGACGGAGCGATTGGACCAAGAGAAAAAAAAGAAATGAAGACCTTCCGTACAACCCGGGGACCATTTGCCGAGCGGCCGTTCTTTTCCGACGCGGAGGTCGAACGGATGTGCCTCGATGCGCTCAACGAAGTTGGACTGCTGCCCCAGACGCCAACCGCGATCCGCATCGACCGCTTTATTGAGACGAAATTCAAGGTTGGAGTAAGCTACGAGGATTTGCCGCAGGGCCTGCTCGGGTTCACTACCTTTGACGGTGGTCGGGTCGCGTCCGTGGTGGTCGCCAAGTCGCTCGATAACGAAACTACCGCCACCGCCGAACGCCGCATCCGGACCACCCTCGCGCACGAAGGCGGACACGGGCTTTTCCACGCCTACCTGTTCGCGCTAGCACCCGGAACGAAACCCCTCTTCGGAGATGTCTCCGACCCGGATAAGCCCAAAGTGCTCTGCCGCGGCGAGGGTGCGTCGGCGACCCAGTACAGAGGGGAGTGGTGGGAATATCAAGCGAACAAGGCCATTGGGGCGCTGTTGATGCCGCGCCCGCTGGTGGATCGGGCTGTGGAGCGCTATCTTGCAACCAGTCCGCTTGGTCTCCAGAATTTTGACCATGCCCGGGCCGAGGAGGCCGCGCGCGATCTTGCCGAGATTTTCGAGGTCAATCCGGTAGTGGCGCGGATTCGCATCGGGCAACTTTACCCCAAAGCGGAAGGGCAGTTGTTGCTCTAAATTTTTTTGCCCCTAATGTACGCAGCGTATGCAGACACAAACGATTCCGAAACCCAAAATCCAAAGCAAAACCGCGAGAGCCAATATCCCCTGGAAGAAGCTCTGGCCGCTCTTCGTACGGTCAGGCGGGCGTTGCGCACTCTGCCATGAGTACGTCTTGCGGGATTCGCTGACCTTGGCGGAGGCAAATTTCTCGAACGTCGCCCACATCGTCGCCGCCAGCCTCGACGGGCCGCGCGGCGACGACCCACTCCCGCTGGAACTACGCAATGAAGTCGCTAACCTCGTCCTGACCTGTCCCACCCACCACAAGCTTTTTGATTCCCCCGAGCACGTCGCCGATTGGCCAGTGGAAAAGCTGCGCCAGCTCAAGCGCGAACATGAGGCGCGTATCTTCCGGCTGACTGACTACAAGCTGGATGATAAGACCACGGTCCTGCGCTTCCGGGCGAACTTCAACCCGCAACAGGTCGTGGACCGAATCACCCGGGCGCAAATCGAAGCTGCGATCGCCCCGCGGTTCATGCAGGACGACACCGGAATCCAGATTGACCTCACTGGACTGGATTTCGAGCACACCCCGGCATTCTGGGACTCCGCCCGCCGTCAAATCGAGCAGCGGCTCCGAGGGCTGTACGAGCCTGCAGTGGCGCGGGCACCGATCGCGCACCTCTCGGTCTTTGCGCTCGGCCCGATTCCGCTTCTCGTCTGTCTCGGGCAGGCTCTCGGCACGACGATTCCGGCGGACCTCTACCAGCGGCACATGGACGAGGAGTCCTGGTGCTGGAAAGGCGAAGGCACCGAGCCGACCGAGTTTTCAGTAGACAGGCTTACGAATGGTGAGGGCACTGAGGTTGCGGCACTGGTGTCGGTAAGCGGGCGCGTTGATCCCGGCCGTCTGCCGACAACCGTCGCCGGCTACCCGATTTACGAGTTAGCGATCGCCGACCAGTCGCCCGCCCGCTGCCGCCTGAACACGCGCGACGATCTGGTCCGCTTCCGAGCGGCTTATCAGCAGCTGCTCGGGCGCATCGAGGCCGACTGCCCGGGCGTGCGCGAGATCCACCTGTTTGCGGCCATTCCTGCGCCGGTCGCCGTGACCATTGGACGCGACCTGCTGCGTAAAGTCCACCCGGCGCTCTGGGTCTATGACTTTGATAAGGCCAGCCAACACTACGTTTTTGCATTAAAGGTTAATCACCATGACTCCAACTGAATACCTCCGCAAAGTTCTCGAACTGCAAACCCTCGACCCCAACGGGGCTGAGATTGCCGACGTCAACAAGCGCGCCCGCGACGTCGAGGCCGTGCTCAATCGGGAGTTTCCAAATTCCGATAAAACCATCCACTACGCCGGTTCGTTCGCGAAGACCACGATGATCCGGGAAGCCTACGACCTCGATTTGATCTGCTATTTCGGCAACGAGGACACTAGCGCAGGCGACACCTTAGCCGATATTTTTCAGGGCGTGACGAAGGCGTTAGAGAAGGCTTATCGGGTCGCCCCGAAAACCTCGGCCTTGAGAATCCGCAGCGCCGAGAAGGACTCGCTCGACCTCGATTTCCATATCGACGTGGTGCCCGGCCGGTACACCGGACCGGAGCGGTCCGACGCTTTCCTGCATATCGCAACGCGCGAAAAGGAGCGGTTGAAGACAAATCTCGACAAGCATGTCAGCCACATCCGCTACAGCGGTTTCCTGGACGAAATTCGCCTGATGAAGCTCTGGAACGTCACCACGGGTCTGTATCTGAAGACTTTCGTGCTGGAGCTGTTTACCATCAAGCAGCTGCAGGACGCCGAGGTGCCCGGGGACCTGTCTGAGCGGCTTGCGTATCTCTGGGAATACCTGCGCGACAATGCGGACAGCTTTGCGGTCGAAGACCCGGCCAACCCCTGCGGTAACGACCTTTCCGAATACCTGGATGCGCAGGTGCGGGGGCGTGTCAAGAAAGTGGCGACCGGTACCCTGAAGACCATCGCTGAGAAAGGGTGGGCGGCCGTGTTCGGACCCGTCGAAACGCAGACTCAGGCCCGGAAAGTTGCGGCGGTGGTCACGGCGGCAAGAAGCCTCCCCACGTCGGCCCGGCCGTGGTGCAAGGTGAAATGAAGCTTTGGTCGCTTCAAAAGCCCGAACTTCTGGCCTCCGTGCGCGAAGCCGTGGAGCGGCACCTGCCGACGCTCCACCTCGTCCTCGAGGCCGAGACAGTTTTCCTCCGAGGGACCTTGGCGGTTACGGACCCGGAATCGGGGGCGGTCCTGCGGCGCTACCAGGTGGAATTGAAATTTCCGGCCGATTACCCGAAAGCCGATCCCATCGTCCGCGAGACCGGCGGCGCGATTCCCAAAACGGACACGCGCCACTTCAACTCTGACGGCTCGGCTTGCCTGTTTCTGCCCGACGCCCGTTTTCGCATCTGCGCGAAGAATTGTAGTATCGACCAGTTCGTCAACGGTCCCGTGTGTGCGTTCTTTCTCTGGCAGGCGCACTACGAGATCACGGGTAGAGTGCCAGCAACCGGCGAATGGCAGCACGGCGTGCTGGGGATTCTCCAGTTTTATTTCGAGGAACTCGGCACGGACGACGGGCGGGTGGTTGTCCGTTTCCTGGAGTGCCTTGCCGCAAAAAAGGTTAGGCCGCCGCATGCCTGCTACTGCGGCAGCGGCCGGAAACTCCGGGACTGCCACCTTGCGACCGTGAATACCTACCGCGAGCGGATTCCGCGGCAGACGGCGCAGAATTCACGGGAAAGGATTCGGCAGGCGGCACAGCAGCCGCAGTTGCGAGAAGCGCAGCCGGGCCAGAGCTAACTTCATCCAACCGGGTTTTTATGCGACACAAAACTGACACGCACATATGACTACACTACAAAGCACATTGCCGCTAGACGCGGCCCGGTACTCCGACCTGCTCGCGGCAGTTGCTGACGGGTTGGATATTCCCGAAAAGCTCTACGAGGAAGCCACGCTCAAGTACGAGGAGGTCGGCATCTGGCTGGCCGAGGACGAGGAGGGCCTCGGCCGCTACTCACCCGAAATTTACCCGCAGGGCTCTTTTCGCTTGGGCACGGTCGTGCGGCCCATAGACCCTGCCTGCGACTACGATATCGATCTAGTTTGTCATCTGGATTTGAAGAAGGAATCAACGATCCAGCAACAGCTAAAAATGATGGTTGGCACGCGGCTTCGCGAGCATCCTGACCTTGCGAAGATCCTTTCGCCATCCCGCCGCTGCTGGAATCTCGATTACCCCAAGCAGTTCCACATGGACGTGCTGCCGGCCATTCCTAACGCCGAACAGTTACCTGACGGCATCCTCCTGACCGACACGGAACTGACCCGCTGGCAGAAGAGCAACCCGAAAGAGTATGCCGCCTGGTTTCGTCGCGCCATGGCTACGCAATTCGAACGGAGGAGAACCGAACTTGCCGAGACGTTGAAGGCCAGCGTCGAGGACGTTCCGGAATGGCGCGTTAAAACGCCGCTACAGCGCGCGGTGCAGCTGCTGAAGCGCCACCGCGACGTTATGTTTAGGGCCGACTTGGAAAATCGCCCCGTCTCGATCATTATCACCACGCTCGCCGCCCGCGCCTACCAAAACCAGGACAACGTGTTCGACGCTCTCACCGGCCTGGTTCGTGACATGCCTCGCTACATCGAAAACCGCAACGGCCGCTGGTGGGTGGCAAATCCCGTGGAGCCCGACGAGAATTTCGCGGACAAGTGGAACGAAAAGCCCGAGCGCCGGCTCGCGTTCCTGGGATGGCTAACACGAGTCCAAGAGGACGTTGCGGGTGCGATCAAAGGAAAAACTCTAGAGAAAGCCGTGGACGCGCTCTCGCCGCGCTTCGGAAAGACGGCTGTGTCCGATGCAGAAAACCGGGTCCTGTCTCATTTTGGCGTTGCGGTACCGGCGATTGCGACAGCCAGCCGCCCCTTGCCAACGGTCGATTCCGAGGTGCCGCACTGCCAGGCGCCCGCTTGGCCCAGTAATTTGCGCTACAAAGTCGATATCTATGGCTCGCTGCACATGAAGCGCGGCGGCCCGCGCATGAGTGAGCTTGCGCGCCGCCGGGTACCCAAGAAAACCTGGCTGCGCTTTTCAATCCGCACCAACACACCCGCTCCGTATACCGTCCACTGGCAGGTCGTGAACACCGGACAAGAAGCCGCGGCAGTCGGTCAGTTGCGCGGGGAATTCTATCCCTCGGAACAGAAAGCCGCCGATGTGCGCTGGGAGACTACCGCCTACTCCGGCATTCACTGGGTCGAGGCCTTTGTGGTAAAGAACGGCACTTGTGTGGCTCGCTCAGGCAGGAAGTACGTTAACGTGGCGTAACGAACCAGACGGAAGTAAAGCTTTGATGGAACAGAATATTAACTTTTAACAACTATGGCCAAACGAACCGTATATCATGTCGCCCCGACAGAAGAGGGGTGGAAAGTCGAGAAGGAACACGCGCAACGCGCAAGCGCTACCGCCGACACGAAAGCGGAAGCAATTGCTAGGGCTGTAGAGCTGGCAAAGAATGCGTCCGGTCTCTCACAGGTAAAGATCCATAAGGGAAATGGCGTGATCGAAAGTGAGCGAACCTACGGCGCTGACCCTGAAAAATATCCTGGTTGATCAACGGACCAAAATCAGGCTTCAGTTTTCCGCCTTAGAAACTAGACGATTAGTCGAAGAAAGCAGCCGAGGCGATGCTTTGCCTCTCAGCATAGAAACGAGCCCATCTCACGGCTTTCTTTGCCTTTTGGCTTAACAAGGCTATTATAAAGGCGAGGCGATGTGCCGCGTGCCAGTCTCATATACAGGTCACCCCACCCTGACTTGTATAGCAGCTTCGCGCAAGACACCTTTCCACTCATTAATCCGACTACTAATGACCACTCCTTTTGACAACAAGCGACGCGGAATGTTTCTTGTGATCATGTTAGTTGTCTACGCACTCTGGTATCTGAGCTATTTCCTAAACAGCATCCTGGTTAGGTTTGCATACTTAGGCCTACCCTCTGGCCGAGACGAAATCTTAACTGCAAGTATTCGCATTGCTTTCTTCCTGGCGGGAGGAACCGGCTTGGTGGGTATAGCCCTGTGGCGTAAATGGGGAGCAGTAGTGCTGACTGGTTCCGTAACTGTTATGGCCGTGTTATCTGCACTTACTTATCCCGATGGTGAAACTGTGACGTTAATCCTTTTACCCTTGTTTTTTATGGTGTGGGCTATCGCGAGAAAGTGGAACGCTTTCGTCTGACGACAGTTCGGTCCTCTGGTCCCCGTGGTGTAACGGATAGCATAAGTGGCTTCTATCCACTTGGTGTTGGTTCGAATCCAGCCGGGGATATTGAGACGCTCTCCGCCCTTACGGAAGGCCAGGGCAACTAAATCGCATTCACCTGTTCCAATCATGTTCTTGTCGTATCTGTTTCTCGCGGCCGTTCTAGTCCTCGTCTTTTGGATGAAGTCGCAGTACCCCAAGTGGAGGGGCAGAGCCGGTGAGAATTTTGTCTCCCGCAAGCTCTCCCGCCTGGATCCCGAGCACTTCAACGTCATCGACAATCTGCTCCTTCCGTCCACTGGCAATACCGTAACGACCCAACTCGATCACGTCGTGGTGTCGGACTACGGCATTTTCTGCGTCGAGACCAAAAGCTATGATGGTTGGATCTTCGGCAGCGCCAATCAGCGGTACTGGACCCAGCAGATCTACCGGCACAAGGAACGGTTCTACAATCCGCTGTATCAAAACTTCGCCCATCGGAAGGCCGTCGAGGCATTGGTAAAGCCCATTTATCCGGCAGTGCCCGTTGTGGGTTTCGTTGCATTCCCATACGCAGGCAAGCTGAAGATCTCCGGCACGGATTGCGTCGGGTACGCGCGCGATGTCGTGAGCAAAATTAGCGAGTACACCCGACCGGTGATTTCCGCCGCCGACCGGGCGCGGATATGCGAGGTGCTGGCTCGCGCCAATATCCAGGACAAGGAAAGCCTGCGGCTGCACAACCAGGAAATTCGCGAACTGACGAAAGCCCGATAATACGCTTGCCTCCGGCTCCGGAACTGGGGTAGGGTACCCTGAGGCAGGCACATGGACCGGCAAGAATATTTCCTCAAGCGCATGAGGCGGCACCTGCCGCCTTTTTTGCATCCGCTCGGCGAAAGGCTGGTGAGGATTGCCGGGGACAGTGCCCCTGAGCAGGAGTATTCGCTGCGCCTTCTGCGAGCCCTGTGCCGATTGTTGGCGGAGTGGCAGGAAGCGGGGCAACAAAAAAGGCCAGAGCATCTGCTCTAGCCAAAGAGGTCCGCCAGGCCCCTCTTGAATTTATAACTGCCCGTCACCTCAAAGAACCGTTCAGCCTGGCCACTCATGCGCCCGGCCCTTGCTGCAATGAATGTCATATGGCTTTCAAGGGCCTTGAACAGATTCTGGACCATCGGGTCCTGGGACAGGTTCATCGCCTGTGCGATTGCGCTCACTGTCTGATACGCTGCAACAACTTCGTCAGCGCTCAGCTTTGTGATAGCCAAGTACATCTCATGTAGACGCTTCATTACCTCGTCTGGGTTCGCTTTCCTCAATTCGAGTAGAGCGGGAACGAAGTTGTTGGTCGTCACAGTCCTCCTTGATCGACCCGGCATAATAGCCCCTTTGATAAAACCTGTCAAAAGGGCACACGGGAGGCTTAGAAAGCAGGCGATAAGCCGTCAGTTATTGTTCCCTAGAAACTAGACGTTTCACCGCTGTTGCGCAACCCTGTGATGCCTCCCGGCCCCATTTCCGCGGCAGCGGCGGCGTTGGCGTGCTTTCCCGGCTCCGCTACAACCTCAACCGCGCTTTTTTGTACAGCCACTCGAGCTTGACGACATCTAGCCCACAGGGCTATGCTGATTGACAGTTCTCGCCCTCATTAACCCCCTCCTACGTATGTGGGCAATCGATGAAGTCAAGAAAGACCACAAGGCAATCGCGATCATGCTTCGCGTCGTGGACACGGTAGTTGCCGATGTTGCGACCGGCGCCGAGGTGCCGATTTCGGACTTGCGCCGAATTTTTGAGTTCTTTGAGGTCTTCATGAACAAGTATCACCGCTCCCTAGAAGAGCAAATGCTCAAGCCGGGGTCATCAGACCCGGGCGATACGCAGGTTGCAGCACTCGCCTCGGGTCTTGTAACCGAACATGCCCATGAGCAGAACATCCTCTGTACTGTGGAACGGGCACTTGCGAACTGGCGGCCTGAAGAGCCTAGCACCACTTCCCAGCTTCTCTCTTCTTTGCGGGATTATGTCGCTTTTACGCGCAACCATATTCAAAAGGAAGACGAAGAGGTCTTTCCCCTGCTTGAAAAGTACTTTACACCGACAGCCGATGAGTACCTGCAGACTTGCTATGGCGCAATCACTCGAGACGCCCTGCCAAACGGCACGGCTGAGCAGATTGCCGGAACCTTAGCCGAACTCAGCCGCAAATACCTGAACGAAGAGCAAGCTTGAACTACGAAACAGTAAATCTCAGGTCGCCTTTACAAATGGCTGTGCTTGACTGTCATGATCCCTTTATCTTAAGCTATCTTCCCTGATTCATAACGAATCGGGACGCCCCTTTGCCACAATTCTGGCAAGGGGCGTTTTTGTTCCCGCAAACAAAAGAGGCCACAGCGGTAAAGCTCTAGCCTAGAAATCAGACCACGGCCCTTTGCTGAACGTGGAGTCGCCCATCACCGCGCGGAACCGCTGGAGTTGTCCGCCGTGGGTGTCCTGCATCGCGAGCAGAGTCATCTGGCTCTTCATTACCTCGTCGGGGTTCGCTTTCTCCTCAGAAAACAGCCTATCCTCTACCCCTGCCGCCAATCCGCGGCCTATTTTACACATTTTAATGCCGGGTATACAATACCTGTGCGAGTGGTCATCAATAAGAAACAAACATGTATCCACAAAAGCACCTGCGTGAGGGGTGTTTGGGGTTCTTTCGTAAACTAGCTTCCTTTGTGCTAGTTTTTTTGTTGCTAATGCCGGTTACTCGACCCGGCCTCGTTATGGCCGAAGAGACATCCGTTGGCAGCGATGCAATAAGCCAGCCTGCTGTCCCCGTCAATCCCGATACCCCCTCAGAGGTTTTTTCACCCGCTCCAAGCGACGCATCCTCAATGCCGTCTCCCGACAGCGCAGCGGTCCCCGAAGCAGGTTCAGTAAGCACTCCGGTCAGTGATAGCAGCGCAAATGTCTCACCGATGACCCTTGGCTCCGGGGAGGTCCCCATCATTGCCGGAAACGAAAACCAAAATCGGAAAAGCATCGTCCCTGACGTCGATCCAAGCTCAGGCGCCTTGGTGTACAACTACCCCATTGCCGTCCCGCCGGGCAGAAACAATCTCCAGCCCAGCCTCGCCATCGGGTATAACAGCCAGAACCTTGATCATAGCAGCATCGTCGGCTACGGCTGGTCGATCAACATCCCGTACATTGAAAGGGTCAACAAGAGAGGTGTGGACCAGCTGTATTCGCGTAGTGACTTTACCTCCTCGTTGGATGGTGAGTTGGTCTCGGCGTCCACTACGGGTCAATACCTTGCCAAGACCGAGAACGGCAATTTCAACCTCTACCAGTTTGCGGACAACCAGTGGCTTGTCACGGACAAGCAGGGCACGCAGTACAAGTTCGGCTACAGCACCTCAACGCGGCAAGACAACCAGAGCGATTCTTCCCAAGTCTATAAGTGGATGCTGCAGGAGGTGCGCGATACCAACGACAATTACGTCAACTACGAATATTTCAAGGATAACGGCCAGATTTATCCTGCCGACATAACCTACACTGGCCACGGCGAAGACGACGGCATCTTTGACGTCGCCTTCACCCACGAGGCAACCTCCAGCAACGCCACATCCACAAAAGCAGGATTCAGCGTGAAAACCGATTACCTGATCGCGGAGATTGACGCCAAGATCAACGGCACCCTGGCCCACAAGTATGAGCTTTCCTACGGCAGCGGCAACAACGGGAGCAGCAATGTCCTCACCTCGATCACCGAAACAGGAGTTGACGAGCAAAACAATCAGGTCACGTTGCCTGCCACGACCTTCACGTACCAAAACACCACCCGAGACTCCGGTAATCCAACCAAGAACTTCAGTTGGGCCTGGATTGACCTTCCGCCATTTGAATTCACGGAGGGAGTTGAAGTGGTTGACGTCAACGGCGACGGTCTAGACGACGTCGTCCAGGCAATTGACGACGCTTCAAATAAACCTTACACCGGCGAATACAAGGCGACGTACCTCGGCACGATAGACGGCTGGGCCTCATCGACCGACTACATCATGCCGGTCGATATCGCCACGATAACCCCCCTGCTGGAGTACCAAGATGAAGGTGTGCGCTTTGCCGATTTCAACGGCGATGGCCTAGTGGACTTCCTCAACTCTAACGTTGGCGGCGCGCCTGAAGTATACCTCAACAATGGCTCTGGCTGGACCTTGAGCAGTACGACCGCACCCGTGAGTTTTCACCAGGGCACACATGACTTCGGAGCGCGGATCGCCGATTTAAACGGGGACGGCTTGCCAGATTTGATCGACCAGTATGGCACCGCGTATCTGAACAACGGCAATGGGTGGGATTGGGGGTACGCCTGGGGTCTGCCCACCGGCTTCAATATGGCAGACGGCGGAATGATCGTTGACTTCAACGGCGACGGCCTGCCGGACCTTCTGAAAAGTTATCGGTCTTGCAATTATCAGGGAGTCTACAAAGCCTATTCGAACGACGGCCACGGCGGCTGGATTGAGGATTCGAACTATACGCCGCCAGTAGAATTCATATACGAAAACTGCTACAGCAATGTTGCCGACGAAAGCTACCGCATCGTTGATGCAAACGGCGACGGCCTACCTGATATTTACGGACCAACTTATTCGTACATCAACAACGGCCACGGCTGGACTCATACCAATGAGGTGTATCCGCTCCGTTTTAAAGGGATCTCGTCCTCTGTGGCAACGCGACTGACTGATTTCACTGGCGACGGCATCGCAGACGTAATGTATAAGGAAACGTCGATGGATGCGGGTCAAGACTATAACAATTATCTGAGATCCGACGTTTTATCGAACATTACAACATCTCAAGGCGGATCAGAAGACATCACGTACAACGGCAGCCCGCAATATAAAGAATCTGGTGCATTTCTCAATCCACAACTGCCCATCAATCTGCTCACCGTGAAGACGATCACGTCAGATGACGGTCTGGGCAACCAGCAGTCGTATACATATACGTACAAGGACGGCACGTACTATTTCAGCACCAGCGTGGACAGGAAATTCGCGGGCTTCGGGCAAATATCGGTGACCGACGCGCAGGGTAATGTCACCAAGACGTATTACCACACCGGCACAGGCAGCGATTCGAGTCATGGCGAGTACCAGGACAATGGGACCAAGATCGGCAGGCCTTACAGGGTGGAGCAGTACGATAACGCAGGCCACCTATACAAAACCACAATAAACAAGTGGGATAGCACCGAGCTCGGAAACGACGCTGCGTTCGTTAAGCTCGCCCAAACTGTCGAGTCAGCATATGACGGCGATGTCACTCATAAGGATAAGGCTGAGTCGTATACGTATGACAACACGGACGGCAACCTCACCCAAAAAGTGGAATGGGGCGAGGTCACAGGGTCAGACGACGGCACGTTTTCCGACACGGGAAGCGACAAGTTAACCACGGATATCAGCTACGCGGCAAGTTCGACCCCGCATGTTCTCGGCCTGAAGTCGGATGAAACGAAGACCGACCAGAATTCCAATAAGGTCAGCGAGACAAGATACTATTATGATTCCTTGGCTTTAGGGGAAGTGGATAAAGGCAATCCCACCAAGCAAGAACAATGGGTCACGGGTAGTACTTACGTTAACTCGCAGAAGGCGTTCAACAGCTTCGGCCTGGCAACCCAAGCCACTGACCCTCGCGGCAAGGTCACGAGCTTTGAGTACGACCCATACAACTTGTACGTCGCAACTTCCACCAACCCGCTTCTGCAAAGCACGCTTTACCAATACGATTACTCTTCGGGCAAGGTCAAGCAGACTACTGACCCCAACGGCCTGGTCTTCCAGACCGTCTATGACGGCTTGGACCGGGTAGTTGCAGAAAAGCAGCCAGACCTTGCTAGTCCTTCAACTCTGGTCTTCAAGACCGAGTACGTCTACACCGATGACGTGACGCCGTCAATTGTCCACCAGACCGGCTACCAGGATGGCTCCACGTCCGTTGACACGTACACCTACCTTGACGGCCTGGGCCGCATGTTGCAGACTCGCCGGGAGGACGTAGGCACCTTCACGGTCAAGGACTTTGCCTACAACAACCGCGGCCTACTCGACAAGGAGTCGCTGCCGTACTTCTCAAGCGGTTCCGCACGGACCAGTCCGACCGCGGACCCCAGCCTGCTCATTTCTTATACCTACGACCCCTTGCAGCGGGTTGCCACGACAACCTCGGTTTTGGGCAGTAGCACAAACCAGTACAGCGACTGGGAAGTCACGACCCGCGACTTGAAAGGCGTGCCCAAGGACCTCTACCGCGACGCCTACGGGAACCTCGTGCAGGTAATCGAGCACAATATCGCACCCCAACCAGCTACGCGCTACTACTATAACGGCCTGGACAACCTGATCCAGATCACCGACGCGAACAACAACGTCCGCCATTTCACCTATGATGGCCTCGGAAGACGGCTGACGGCCGAGGACCTGCACGCATCTTGGGACGCTACATTCGGCTCCTGGTCGTATACTTTCGACGACGCAGGAAACCTCATTAGCCGCTTGGACCCGAAGAGCCAAACGGTCAACTACACTTACGACGACATCAACCGGCCGTTAACTGAGGACTTCACGGGGCAGGCCGGGACCGAGGTGAGCTATGCCTATGACAGCTGCACGTACGGCATCGGCCGGCTCTGCACCGCAACCAGCACGGGCGCGGTCGTCTCCTTCCAGTACAACCCTCTAGGCAAGACGAGCCAGGAAAGCAACACCATCGATTCGACACCGTACCTAACCGCCTACGCCTACGACCGGCAGGGGAATATCCTGACCATCGCCAACCCAGACAGTTCGCAGGTCAAGTACATCTACAACAGCGCCGGACAGCTTGACCGTGTGCAGCGGAAGGAAAGCACAGACGTGCAGTATCTCGATGTGGCGACCTTCAGCAACTACTCTCCGCAAGGCCAGATAGGCACTATAGACTACGCGAACGCCGCCCAGACCACGAACACCTACGGCGATGCCTACCGACTGGCAACCAAGTATTCCACGAGCCCAGTGCCTGGCGGCGGCTCGCGGGTCGTGCAGAATCTCGCCTATACCTATGACCCGAACAGTAACATCACGGGCATAACCAACAGCCCAAGCGCCGACGCGCTGACCGGGATCTCGATGCACTATACCTACGACAACCTGAACCGGCTCGTGAGTGCCACCTCCAGCAGCGCGGTGTTCGGTCGCAACTACTCCCAGCGGTACGATTATGACTACATAGGCAATTTGCTATACAAGTCGGACCAGGGCTACTACACTTACGCGGGGAACGAGGGCTCAAGCTATGCGAATTCCCATGCAGCGACCTCTTATGGCCACGCAGCCACGACAGTTACCTACGACAACAACGGCAACGTCACTTCGATGACGCCTACTGTGGCATGGTACAGCAGCGGCGGGACCTGGACTAACAGAAAGCTCATTATAATCGACCACACCAAGGTTTTTGCCGACAATTTAGAGCTTACGGATTTTCCGATGCTCTTCAAGAAGACCGACCCAGATTTAAGATCCACGTCCAACGGCGGTTTCGTGGGGAAAGCCGACGGGTCAGACATCCTCTTCACCTACAACGACGGCACGAAAATTGATCACGAGATCACGTCTTACGATCCCGCCACTGGTTCTCTCACGGCCTGGATTAAGATGACGCTCCCCGCTTGGGCTGACATGCCGGTCTTTATGTACTTTGGTAACCCCAGTTCGGGCAACCAGCAAAACCCGTCTGGGGTCTGGAGCAACGGTTATGTGGGCGCGTGGCATATGAACGAGGACCCGACCGCCACCGCTCCTCAGATCCATGACAGCACCGGCAATGGCAATAACGCAAGCGCCGTTGGCTACTGGTATAGCACGGATCAAGGATCCGGGCCGATAGATAAAGGATTGCAATACAACGTGCTTACCAACGCTATCGAAGCCCCAGCTAGTACCAGTCTAAACAATCTGAATGCGATGACTCTCTCCGGGTGGATACAGAACCCCTCAATGCTGAAGACTACCGGCTCTGGCATGCTGTTCTCCAAAGCGAATAGCGCGAGCGCGTTTGCGTGGGATTTCCGGATCCCCTACACATCTTCCGGCACGTGTTTTGACTTCAGGGTCGCTTACGATAGGCGGGCGCTCGATAAAGCCGTGTGCGACGGCCCCTCTCACCAGCTGCAGCCTGATTCACCCGCATTTGTGAGCGTGACCTGGGACGGCGGTTCTGCCACATCAAGCGTCCAGTTCTACATCAACGGCGAGCCAGCCTACAATACCAACCCCGTCTACTCCTCATACGACGGGCGGGGAACGCGTGTCAACCCAACCACCTACCCGCTGGATATGGGGAATAACCACACCCCCTCGCCCGGGCTCGGGTTTGCCCTAGGAACCATCTACGACGAAGCGCGGGTATCGAACACGCCTCGCGGCGCCGGCTGGATTGCAACAGAATACGCGAACCAGAGCTCGCCCGAAGACTTCTATACCTATGGCGATCTTCCGGCCAGCCGCAGTTTCGCTTGGGACTATGAAAACCGCCTGACCCAGGCAGTGGTCGGTAGTGCCACAAGCACATACGCCTACGACTACACAGGTCAACGGGTGAAGCAGGCGATAAACGGCACCACGACCGTCTACCCGTCGATGTACTACAACGTGAAGAGCGGGACGCCCACCAAGCACATCTTCGCCAATGGCGTGCTCGTCGCGACAGTCACCGGCACCGGAGTATCGGCCGAGGTGCGCTACGTCTTTACGGATCAGATAACCGGAGCCAACATCGTCACCGCAGCAGACGGCACGTACGAGGAAATGCTGGACTATTATCCTTACGGCAGCGCCAGAATTGACAGCAAGACAGGGGCGTATAACGAGCAGAGGAGGTTTGCGGGGCAGGAGTTCGACCCGGGCCCAGATCTGACGTATATGAACGCGAGGTACTATGATTCGGTATTGGCAAAGTTCCTCAGCGAAGATCCGACTTTCCTCGCGATAGGCAATAGCTATCAGATAAGAGTGTTGACCCAAAAGAGGCAGACCGATATACTACAAGACCCGCAAGCTCTCAACAGCTATGGTTATGCCAGATCGAATCCGCTTCGATATTCTGATCCAGATGGGAAGTGGTTCGGCGAGGCGCTAAATTGGTTTGAATCTGCAACGGGTGCTGGGGAGTGGCTGAATAACAATTCCGCTTTCAACTATTTGGTTGAGCACCCATATCAAGGTGCTGCCATTATCGGAATTGGCTCTGGCGCACTCGTGGCGGGAGTTAGCCTCCTATTCGGTGCAGGGTATACGGGACTCGGAATAGGCGCGGCATCGACGGCTGCAACAGTGGAAGAGCTTTGTGGATCGGGTAAATGCGATGCATGGACCAGCGTTGCAGAACAAGAAGCCCCAGCCGTGAGTAACGGTATCAATATAACGTCGGAGGGTATGCTGCATATTCAGAAGTTCCATACGCTCGCAAGCGAGATTCCAGCACAGACGGGCAGGAGTTATTTCTTCGACCCTGGCGAGATTCCTTCTCTAATCGAACAAGCACAGCAGATTAACCCTGAACTGCAATCCCATGGAGGGAGTTACATGAGAATAGTCGACGCGGGAAGGCCAATTGGATGGGATAGGGCTACGGAGGCTGCGACGAACTACTATACAGTCATTACAAGTCGTGGAGGCGACCTGATAAATAGTTTCCCGGGCCTACCTTCACAGCTTACCAAATAACGTACAACACATTATGCAAGTCATGGATGTAGTACTAGAGAACGAACACCAACAACCGATAAAGAAGAGTGCTGTAAACTTTGTGGATGTGCTCTTATATATGGAAGAACGCGATAAAGATAAGAGCCTGAAGACATTATGGACTATTGACCCATATGGGTATACTGTCTTTAATCAATATCAAACCACAGCGCTAATCGCAGAGCTTGAGATCCTTGCAGGGAAAGCACCAGAGATTAGAGATAAACTAACCCAGGTAATAAACCTAGCAAAGGAAGTAACGGCTCACCGTTATCTGAGATTCATCGGAGATTAAGGTAGTGCCCCGTGTGGTGGTTACGCTCTCTGCGGGGCTGAAGCGGTGTAGCCCAGCTTACGCCTCGTGGAGACCACGTTTCCTTCGAATGCCCCTCGCCTCCATGCGCGACGGCATTTCGTCGTTCCCGCAGTTTGTCCACCCACAGGTTCACCGTCGTGCAAGATTTCCCGTCTTGTCGGAGTCTGCGGTGTTTCATATACTGCCCTGGCGAATATGACCGTGGCCGAATCCTCCAGGCTCTTCCTGGCCTATGGCCGGGCCGAGCGCAATTACGCGCACGACACCTTGGGCAAGTTTAACGACTGCCTGCGCTCTTGGGTATTGCCGCAGTGGGCTGCCAGGGAAGTCGAGTCGATTGACCGCCTCGACGTGATCCGCCTGCGGACGGCCATGGCTGACCGGAAGCTCAGCACCAACCGTCAATACAGCGTGCTCATGGTGCTCAAGCTCCTTTTCAAATTCTGCCGGGAGATTCTACGGCTGTCCTGCCTGGACCCGACGAAAGAAATTCCGTTGCCCCACCGGGAGAAGCCCCATGTGCAGTATTTGACCAACGAGGAAGTGCAGCGCCTGTTTGCGGCGATACCCATTCATACCTTCTCCGGCCTTAGGCTGCGGGTCTTAGTCGAAGTGCTGCTTGCCACAGGCCTGAGAATCTCCGAGGCTTTGGCTTTGAACCGTATGCCCTTCGAATTGGGCCAGCGCGAAGTAGAGATTTCAGGCAAGGGCGGCAAGAAAAGAACCGTGTTTTTCCCGGAGCGGACTCTGCTTTGGATCAAAAGGTTGCTGGCGCGCCGCGCTGACGATTTTCCGGCTTTGTTTGTCACGACAGGCGAACCCCGCAGAGTTGCCCGAGCCGACATGTCCAAGGTCTTCATCGCTCTCCGTCGCAGGGCGCAAATCGACAAGAAGCTTACGCCCCACATGCTCCGGCACACATATTGCACAAACCTGCTCTTAAACGGCGCGGACATCACGTTCATCAAGGAATTGGCCGGGCACTCCGACATCCAGACCACGGCGAAGTATTATCTGGGAGTCGATAAGCGGGCGCTGCGAGAAGTAGTAAATCGCTGCCTCAATTACGATGTTCCGGATCATATCCCGCCTCCAGGCCGCTTGACAGGTCCCAATGCTTTGATAAACTGAAGCCCTGTTAAAAGTAAGGGCGACCAGGAACATGTCATCTTCCAAAAGTCTCTAGGCTCTCTGCCGAATCATCGGTCCGCGAACACCTCCTTTCTAAGGAGAATTTTCCTTAGCTGACTCACTTTACACTATACGTGCCAACCTTCCGTCAAGTAATTGATTGAGAAGGCTTAGCCAACCGGTTGTAAGGTGAATCAGATAGGGTCGATGTGAGTGCAGCCTTCGGGCTCATTCACAGCGGACTGACGCTTAATTCTATGGCTGACCGTCATAGAATCATCCCGTCACTATCCAAACGCCAAATTGAACATAAGCCCCTTTTGGAAGCCAAAGAGTAATGCTCTTGGTTGCTTCGAAAGGGGCTTTTTGTATGGCAAACACATCAATACCGAGCTTGAGCTTGCTCTCCCCGCGCTTTTTGGAGTACGCGCGAGTCGAATTGCAGCATGCCTCCCAGACCATTTCCAAGTACGCCGAATGCCTGCGGCAGGTAGCAAGGATCTTGGGCGACCGGCCGGTCGGCGACTACACGAAAGCGGATATCCTCGCGCTCAAAGGCAACCTGCTTTCACGGGGACTTTCGGTTTCCCGGCAAGTGGGCTTGCTTGCCGCCTTCAAAGGACTTTTGCAGTATTGCCGCGATCAGTGCGGGCTATTATGCATGGACCCACGTGAAATCGTCATGCCCACACGTCCCCGCCGGGAAGTCGTGTTCTTGACGCCTGCGGAAGTGGCGCGCTTTGTGGAAAGCATCAGAATCGAAACGGACGAGGGGGAAGTTCGGCTTTCGGGGTTACGGTTCCGCGCGCTTGTGGAAGTGCTACTCGGCACCGGGATGAGAATTTCGGAAGTGTTGTCACTCAAACGCACGGACGTGGACTTTGCCAGCCGCCAGGCGCGGATCGTGGGCAAGGGCGGCAAAGAACGGCTCGTGTTCTTCACTGACCGGGCGCTGTGGTGGCTTTCTGAATACTTGCATGCGCGGCACGACGAGCACCCCTCGCTCTTTGTGCGCCTGGACGCTCGGGAGCCCCTCAAGCGCCCCGACATCTGGCGGCCGTTTGCCCGCTACCGGAAGATCTCAGGGATCGCCAAAGCGGTAACGCCCCACATGCTCCGCCACACGGTGGCCACACAGCTACTTTTCAACGGCTGCCCGGTGGGGCACATCAAGGAGATATTAGGCCACGAGCGATTGGAAACCACCTGCCGGTATTATCTGGGCCTCGATCATCGGGCGGCCAAAGCCGCCCACACGCGGTTTCTTTACTATCCGCGGGAGGACCGGGCCGGGTAAGTCCTCCACAAGATACCGACAGAAACCTCCCCCAAGGCGAACTTATATGCAAAATTTCCCGCCTTTACGGTCTTGCGCCCGCCTGATAGGGTCAAGTTATCAAGCCCCCAAAAGCTTTTCCAAGAGGGAATATGCAAAGCACTCCGCGTTATCAAAACGAGCTTGCCGTGTATCGGCACCGCCTAGGTTTTTCCCAGAAACAGGTCGCAAGGCTCATCGCCCACAAAAGCCCGGCGATGCTTTCGCGCTACGAGCAGGGCCATTGCCTGCCGCCGCTTTTGACCGCGCTAAGGTTGGAAATCGCGATGCGCATTCCGGTTGCGTATCTGTATCCCAACCTCTACCGTCCGCTCAAGGACGAAATCCGCGGTCAGGAGGAAGCCATGCGCAACTTCGGCCAGCAAAAGCTGCTATAGGCGACCGTGCAGCGGCGTTTAGAAACTAAATTGTCCAACAAGCATGACGAACATTCTTGAAAGTTTTGCGAACCCGCTCGCTTTCCGCCCGCGGTCGATGACGGAAGCGTTTGCCCTCAGGCTTGCCTGCAAGCTAGGCGATCAAAACCGATTGTTTCGCTATGTGCAGCTCTCAGAACAGCAGCCGCGGGCACTGCTCTTGAAAGCCCTACGGCAGGCAGCATCCGAGCAAAGCGCAACCGCTCTGCCGGAACGCTTTGCCCGCGAGCTTTGCCGTCTCACCGGGCGGAAGGAGGCGCTATGACCCGCAAGCTTGCCGCTTTTGCCTTTGGCCGCCGCACCGTCGCCGCCGCGGTATTCTCCGGCGAACAGCTCGAATACACTCAAGCCCGGCAGCTCTCTTCTGAATCGGGAAAGGCCGAAGAGAGCGCCGTCGGCTTTGCCAACTGGATCGCCCAAAAGTTTGAAGTCACAAGCGCGGCGGTCCTGCAACCAAACCTTCTGACCAACAGCCGCCGCGCCGCGCTCTACCGGGCGGTCGTGGCCGCACTTAGGCGCAACGCCACTCCGCTTTGGGCGGTGACGAAAGCCGACCTCCTGCGCGGCCTGGGGATCGTGCCGCTTTCGTCGCTGGGCGAGTTGCACGAAAGCGTCGTCGCCATTTGGCCGGTGCTGTCTCAGCGCTCCCTCAACCACCTGTGTCTCGATGCGGTTGGCGTCGGCCTGCATGTGCAGCTTGAGCGCCTGTTTGCTGATTAACTTTGTTTCCCATGGTTGGCCCACTCGCCTACATCGGCGGTAAAAATCGCCTCGCCAAGCAGATCATCGAAGTTTTCCCCGAACACACAACTTATGTCGAAGCTTTCTCGGGCGGGGCGCAAGTGCTCTTTCACAAGGAACCTTCCAAAGTCGAGGTAATCAATGACCTGGATGGCGAGGTCGTGAACTTTTTCCGGGTCTGTCAGCGGCACGCCGGGGAACTCATCCGGACCGTCAGGCCGCTGCCGGCAAGTCGCAGGCTCTTTGCGTGGCTTTCTGACAGCAAGGTTGACGGGCTCACCGACATCGAACGCGCCGCCCGCTTTTTCTACCTTCAAAAGAACGCCTTCGGCGGCCTAGTCGTCAAGCAAAACTACCACTGGTCAGTGGTCCAGCGGCCCAACTACGATCCGGCGCGCGTGCCCGAGATCATCGAAGCAACGCGCGCGCGGCTGGAACGGGTGCAGATCGAAAGTCTCCCTTACGAGCAAATTCTATCCCGCTACGACCGCCCGACCACGCTTTTCTATCTTGATCCGCCCTACTTCGGCCGCAAGCTTTACCGCTTCAACTTCGAGGAAAAGGATTTTGTGGAGTTGGCCCGTCGCCTTGCGCGCCTGCGCGGCCGGTTCGTCCTGTCGCTGAATGACGTTGCGCCCGTGCGCCGCATCTTCTCAGGCTTTCGGATCGCATCCGGCGCGATTCACTACAGCGCCCAGAAAACGCCGGGGAACCGCTATGGGGAGCTTCTCATTACCAATTTCTGAAACCTGCGCGCTTCACCTAAACCAGCAGGTATAGTGAATGCCCCGTTTGGGCAGCGGCTCAAGCGTCGCCGTCAACACCCTTCTTTCGATTTCCTGCCCGGGGAGATCCACGACGACGAAGCTGACGTGATGGGTCTCTTTGCCACCTCGGGGCACGGGCAGAGTCACGACCGCTTCCTTACACCACTGCCGGGAATCGGGAGAAGGCGGCAAAGTCCGCGGCCGGTCGGTCATCGCGACTGCTGGGCCGTCCTCCCTTTGCCAGTACACTTGATAACGGGAAACGGGCAAATGCTGACTGACGGGCTCCGGGTGGTAGGGGAGCAAGTGGTCCAAATGCAGATACCCAATCACCTCGGCGCGAAAACGGAAAGAGCAAGGCGGGTCCGTATGGGAAAAATTCATACTGAGGCTTAAGTCCGTGAGTTCGGGGGCGAGCCAGTAGGCGGCGAAGGCCCGCCGTTCCGTGGCCGAGAGCGGCGCATAGCCTGCGGCCTCCAAAAGCACATCGATGTCAGCAGGGTCCGCCTCCCCGTAGGCCAAGACCAGTTTGAGCAGGCGCTCCCGAGTCGGACGCCGCTGGCCCCGTTCGATGCGCCGCAATGAGCTCTCGTCGGCATAGAGGCCTCGGGCATTTTCTAAAATCTCGCCCTGTTTGATCTTCCGCGCCTCTCGCAGCGATTTCAGTCCCCGACCCAAAAGCCGCAGCGTTTCTCTGGCGTTTCGTCCCCTCACCACAAGCATCCCTCACCCTTATTTTATAAAGGTCCAGGCAGGCGAAAACAGGGCCACAACCGGGCCAGTTAGGGGTCCTCGATTTCGGTAGTCTGGCTCTCTTGCGGCTCTTCCGGAAAGCATTCCCGGACACCGAAGATCGAAAGCATGCGGCCTCCTCATGGGCCGCATTCAGAAGGAAATTTCAGGGAGCCGAGTTTTGGAAAGTGACGAGTTTCAAGCCCTGCTGTTTCATTCATGCGCTGATCTGCGCGGCGAGGTCCGAAGAATCGAGGTCGGGAAACGCAATGGGCGTCTGTGCGCTTTCTTTGGGCCCGAGTGGAGCGAAGGTCCCGCAGAGCTAGACCAGACGGAGCCGCTCGATCTGATCGAGGTGCTTTGCGAGAACCTGAACCGCGACGAACGCCGGATCTGGATGCGCCTTATGGACGGCTGTTCCCTCCGCGAGCTGGCCCGCGAAGAAGGCGTCAGCCGGTCGGCCCTTTACTTTAGGCTCCGCGGCCGCCGCGGCCGGGGCGGGATGATCGCCAAAAACCGCTACGTGGCCGCGTGGTGGGCGCAATGCCAAGAAAGACACCATGGCAGCATTTCTGGAAAACCTGATCGCGCGGCTGTGGAACCGCGCCGTCGCGCGTGAGCGGCACCATCCGGTGAACCCCGGCAGCCTGATATTGGGCCGCCGCATCGTCGATGGCCAACTCACGGACCGGCCCGTCTACATCGCCCAGTACAAGCGTCCCGAACATATCGCGTTCATCGGCAAGACCGGCGTGGGCAAGACCTCCCTGCAGCTGGGCATGGAGGCGCAGGACATCGAAGCGGACCACGGGTTCTTTGATGACGATTCCCACGGCGACCGGCACCCGTTCGTGCTTGCAAAGCTTGCCGCCGAGGAAGAGCGGCGCAAAGTCGATCTTTCCGACCGGCTGATCAGAATCGATCCGACCGACCCTGAGTACTCCGTGGGCCTCAACATCCTGCAAGCCGACGACGAGCAACAGCGGTTCGTGCAGATCGCCGAATGCGAGCGCATCATCCGCAACCGCTGCGGCATCGACGCGCTTGGCCCGCGGACAGCCGAGCTTTCAAGCAACACG
>JBDKSR010000816.1:0-2016 GCA_039680545.1 Bryobacteraceae bacterium
TGAGTTCAGCGGTGGCGTCCTGCTGGCCCAACTTCGTAAGCTGGATATGATCGTGGGAGCAGTTCGCGGCAACGCGCGCCGGGTTTACGACGGAATTCAGGATCTTCCCGGTCTGCACTTGAGAAAGTTACCGGACCCCGAGGGAGAACTTGGCTCGGCCGTATTTCTAGGTTTTGACACAAAGGCTCGCCGCGACCGTTACATGGACGCGATGAAGGCAGAAAATGTGCCGGTGAGTCCTCCGGGCGGATCGGTGATTCTGCCGATTCAGCCGCACATCGAAAAGAAGATCACGGTGCATCCGAACTGGCCGTCCTTCAATACGGAGCGGGGCCGGGCAATTCAATACGGCGCAGCGTCCTGTCCACGCACGATCGACATCTTAAATCGTTTTGCTGGAGTATCCATGGATCCGAAGTTCACGAAGAAAGATTGCGACGATATTGTCGCGGCCATTCGAAAGGTTTTTCCGGTGGTGACGGGTGACTGAAATGAGCGCAGGCGCGGAAATACTACAGTTAATCGTGACCTTCATTCTGGCGCTTCCGTTCCTGGCGCTATTGATATTCGCTAAACGTGCGCGTCGCGCCGCAGCGCTGATGCTGGGGGCGATCGTGGGATGGGGCGTCTGGGGCCAGCTTGAACTCGAAGTGGGACTGTCGGCGGGACGTCCATTCTCACCTATCTCGACGTCACTCCTGTGCTTCCTGTCCGCCGGAGTTGCATCCGTACTGGTGGCCTACCTGCCGTGGGAACGGGTAGCGGAAGGATGGTCGCGGACGTTTGGACGGCTGGGGGTCGCGGCGGCTGCAGCCGGGTTTCTGGCAGCCGCGGCGGATGCAATATGCCGAATCACCGGGTTGATCCCTTCCGCAGAGGGATTCGTGGCGGTTGTAATGTCCTCGATTGGAGCCTTGCACCTCGGCGTCATCGTGGCATTGGTGATCGAGGGCGCCGAACTCTTCCTGACACGCCGCCGCCAGAAGAGGATTGCCGGGTGGGAATAGCGGGGGGCGAGTTCACTCGCTGGACGAGTGAGGCGACACTGGATCTCCAGGATGCCACTTCGCGTCCCGTTCCGAGCGAGTCGCGCCAAGTTCAGATGCCTTGAGCAGCTTATACAAAGTGCGGTTCGCCGGAAGGTTCGATTCGACGTAATCAGCGCCCTCCGCCGTCATCATGAGATTGCTCTGGTCATCCTGGCGGATGTAGCCCTTTTCCTTGAGGTACCAGACAGTGAACACAAGGTGCTCTCTGGGGAACCACATCATGGTCTCAAGCTCGAGGATGGACATGCCAGGATGATCCGGGTCCGTGCGCCTGCGACTGTAAAGCAGGCAGAGAATTCCCATGCGGCGGTTGGCTTCGCCATCGATCCCCGATGCGAACTCCTTCAACTCAAAGACGCGAAGCGGTTCGGCCCGGCGCGAATGGTACGTGAGATCGTAGGCGGCGCGATGCTCGGGTTCCGAGAGAGTACGGAAGGCTTCGTTTAGCAGAAGAAATCTTTCCGCATCTCCGGTCTCCGGGTTGTCAGGGTGATAGCGCGCGGCAAGCATGCGGTACACGCGCTGGACGGTTTCGGCTTCGGCGTTTGGACTGATCTGCATCAATTCGTAGTAGTCTACGAACTCTTCCTTGTCGTTGACGCCCGATTGCACAGAATCTGTCCTCCCGCCCCTCAAGAGGAGTTGATGCTCGTCGATCCTCTTCCGCTTCCTCTAAGTACTCCCAAATCGTGCGGAGTGTCAATAGGCAAGCGACGTTGTCACGAGGCAGCGTTTTCCCCCTCGGATGCCCAGATAACAAAGAGATCAGGCAGCTTCGATGTCGATAGCAGTACCAGTACCGGAGCCTTAAAAACCTTGAAAGTGCCGCGGCTGTTCGAGAGGCTGTACCAATCAAAGGCTTTCGGTTATGCTTGGGGCAGGAGGGAGGTCATGCGGCCTCTCGATGGCAGTCCCGAGCACGTTGAGCGAGGGCAGTGCCAGCCCTCCAACGTGTCCGTTCCCCATT
>JBDKSR010000817.1:0-8721 GCA_039680545.1 Bryobacteraceae bacterium
TCGCTGTCGAGACGGTTGCCAAGTCCGAGCGGCTGCTGCAGATGGAGAAGCAGGTGGTCGAGCTTGAAGCGCAGTTGTCGGGCATGCGCGAGCAGTACAAGGATTCCCACCCGGACGTGAGGCGAGCCGCGGCCCAGGTCGCGATGATGAAGAAACAGCGGGATGCCCTGATCGACGACGAAACGAAACGGCAGGCGGCTCCTCCCAAGAAGCGTGAGCCTTCCGCGTCGGTCAAGCGCCAGGAAATGGATATCGAAGCCTCCATCCAGCGCCAGCAGAGCTTCATCAAAGCCAAGGACATGGAGATGGAGCAGTACGTGAAGGACCAGGCGCGGCTGGATAAGGCGATCCGGCAGTATCAGCAGCGTGTTGAGTCCACGCCTATCGGAGAGCGCGAGTACGCAGAACTTACGCGGGATTACGCGCTTGCCAGGGAAAATTACGACCAGTTGAGCCTCAAGAGGTCGCAATCGGAAATCGCAACCGATTTGGAAAACCGGAAGCAAGGTGAAACATTGGAGCTTCTGGATCCGGCGACGCTCCCGCAGACGCCCACCGAACCGAGGCGCTGGCTGATCGTCAGCATCGGCACGTGGCTCGGCCTGATCGTGGGGCTTTTCCTCGCGGGAATGTGGGAAATCAAGGATACTTCGCTGAAGAATTTGAAGGATGTGCGCGCCTATACGGGCCTGGTGGTGTTGGGCAGCGTACCGTTGCTCGAGAACGACCTGCTCGTCCGGCGCAAACGCCGGCTCACGTGGCTGGCCTGGTCGAGCGCCTGTATTGTTGGTTTCTTGATCATGATTAGCTCGGTGTACTACTACTACACGAAGCAGATTTAGGCGAGGATCCGGGGGGACGAATGAGTCGTGTACATGATGCGCTGCGTCGTGCTGAACAGGCGGGCGACGAGCGCGAGGTGACTAAGCGGCCCGCGGTGGAACGGGTAGAACCGCCGGCGGCGAAGGTTCCAGAGGGTTTGTTGGACCACATTCTCGAAGTGCCCTACAGCCCGTCTCCGGATTCCTATCTGATTGATCCGAATCGTCCGCACGACGCGCACAGCGAGGAATTCCGGACTCTGCGCACGCGGCTCAATCACATGCAGAAGCTCCAGCCGATCCACACCGTGGTGGTCACGAGCGCGAGCCCTGCTGAAGGGAAATCCTTTACCGCCGTAAATCTTGCTCTATCCGAAGCGCAGCTTTCCGGGAACCTGACTCTGCTTGCCGATTTCGACCTCCGCCGCCCCATGTTGCACAAGATCTTTCAGGTCGACCGCGCGCCGGGCATCACCGACTATCTCCAGGGAAAAGTGCCTCTCTCGGCCGCGATCCGCAAGCTGGCCGGGACGAACCTCTACTTCGCGCCCGCGGGCGAGTCCGTGACAAATCCGCTGGAACTGCTGAATCTGCCCGAGGCCAAGGACCTGTTCGAGCAACTGCCCAGCGTGTTTAACTGGGTTCTCTTCGACAGCCCGCCGCTTTTGTTCGCTGCCGACGCGAACCTGCTCTCGACGATGGCGGACGGCACGATTATCGTAGTGCGCATCGGTTCGACAACCATAGATTCCGTCAAGCGTGCAATGCAGACGCTCTGCGAGAACAACGTGCTCGGTGTCGTCGCCAACGGAGCCCGAAAGGGAGAGTTGTACAGCAAGTACACCTACTATTATTCGAGCTACTATTACAGCGGCGAAAAGGAGCATGAGGGCGAGGAGTAGCGGGCCCTATGTTCAGCCGTCTTCTCTCAGACCGCTGGGAAGAGTTGCTTCTCAGGATTGCGGTTGCGATCGAGGCTGGTGTTCTGGCTGGTATCATCTCCCTTGCCTGGCTGGTGCTGAACACGATTCTGGCCGGGGAGCCGGCGTGGTCGGTTCCCGTGGCGCTCGCGACGTGGTTCAGCGAGGAAGATGGAAACCGGGCTTTCGTTGGCGCTGCTGTCCACGTTTGCGCGAGCGGTGTGGCTGGTTGCGTGTTCGCTTTGTTGGTCCGGCACGTGTTCCGGCTTGAACGCGCAGTGGTTTTGGGAATACTGGCAGGCTTGGCTGTATTCGCCGTGGGCCATCTGCCGCTTGCTTTCAGCCGGCAGGTGCTGGAAACGGAGCCCGTGCCGGCTTGGTCCAGGCTGGTCGCGTGCCTGCTGTTCGGAGCGGTCCTGGGCTGCTATCCTCATCTTTTGCGTACCGCGACGGGTGAAAAGACACCGTGAGTCCATTCAGTGAGTATTTCCGGGCGTTTGAAGGCGGCAGGGGTGTGCCACCGGAGGTCTGGATCGCGATACAATGACAAGCTACGGTCTGCGCCGTCTGTTATACCCGAGCTTCGTGAAACCACGGGGGCACCGGTTGCGTCTTTTGGAAGGCGCAGAGTGGAAAGGAACCAGATCTAGATGATGTTTGGCAGGCGCTTGGGCCTGAGCACTCTGGCGGTTTGTCTGTGCGGCATATTCGGAACGATTTGTTCTGCGCAACAGGCCCCAGCACAAAAGCCGACGTCCTCTTCGAAGCAGCAAAGTCCGTTCGAGGCGGTGCGTGAGGCCGCCGAGACGGAAGGGCCCGCTCAAAAGCAAGCAACTCCCCCTTCACCCTTTGAGGCTCCTAAAGCCGTGACCGAGCCGGAAAAGGCGGAGAAGGTCGGTGATTTCATTGAAGCCATCGAATTTCGCGGATCGCGGCGTGTCCCGCAGGATACTCTGCGGGCCATGATCTTTTCGAAGAAAGGCGACCGGATCGATGAAGATGCCCTGCGCCGGGACTTTATGGCGCTTTGGAACACGGGCCGCTTCGACGATATTCGTCTCGAGATTGAACCGGGCAAAAAGGGCCAGATTGTCCGCTTCATGCTCCTTGAGCGGCAGATCGTTCGCACCATCAAGTACGAAGGCGTGAAATCGATAACGGTCTCCGAAATTATGGACCGTTTCAAGGAGCGCCACGTCGGCCTGACAGTCGAATCGCAATATGAGCCGAACCGCGTGCAGCGCGCCAAGGTTGTGCTGCAGGAGTACCTTGCGGAGAGAGGTCGGCAATTCGCCGAAGTCGTCCCCGAGGTCACACAGATCCCGCCGTCCTCCCTCGCGATCACCTTCAGGGTGAATGAGGGCCCGAAAGTGAAGGTCGGCAATATCGACATCCTGGGGAACAAAGTGTATCCCGACCGCGTGGTGATACGCGCCATGAAGAACCTGCGGCCGATCGGGATTCCGAAATCGATCTATCTCGAAAACATCTTTTCGAAAGCGTACGACCTGACGAAGCTGGAGCAGGACAAGGACATGCTCCGGAACTTCTACCAGGAGCACGGATACTTCCAGGCAAAGACGCTCGATCAGACGGTGAAGATCAGAGAATCCGGCGGCGGTGGTTTCCGGATTCCGCTCCTATATCCGAATTCGATCGGTAAGGCCGCCGATATCGGGATTCCGGTGGAAGAAGGACGCCTGTACCGGCTCAATAAGCTCAGCTTCACCGGGATGAAGTTGTTCCGGACGCCCGACGTCTTGGGACAGCAGATCTTCCAGATGAAGCCCGGCGACATCTTCTCCACGGCCAAGCTGCGAAAAGGACTGGAAGACCTGCGTAAGCTTTACGGCCAGTTCGGCTACATCGATTTCGTGCCCGAACCCGATTTCGACATTAAGGCGGGCAGCGATAAGGTCGACCTCATTCTGAATCTTGATGAAGGCAAGCAGTTCTTTATCCGCAGAATCGATTTCTCCGGCAACACAACCACGCGCGACAAGGTCATCCGGCGCGAGTTGCTCCTCGACGAAGGCGACATGTACAGCACCCGCATGTGGGAGTTGAGCATCCTTCGGCTCAATCAGCTCGGCTATTTCGAGGCGCTGAAGGAGAACGAGGCGGCTGACATCAAGCGCGACAACAAGACCAATACCGTCGACATCACCTTGAAGGTTAAGGAACGCGGCAAGAATACGATCGGCATGCAGGGAGGCGTTTCGGCGATATCCGGCACCTTCGTCGGTCTCAATTACGCCACCAATAACTTCCTTGGCCTCGGTGAAACGCTAAGCGTCGATACGCAACTCGGCGACAGACAACAGGCTGTTACGTTCGGGTTTACGGAGCCGTATTTCCTGGAGCGTCCTCTGCAGACTGGCTTCACGGTTTACGTTTCCCGCTTCGATTACAATCAGGCCCGCGAGCTGTCGCTAATGTCCGGCCGGAACCTGATCGGGCTGTTCAAGGCGATGGGCGACCAGAATACCTTGAACTACGTTTCGAACGGCCGCGGATTCACGGTCTTCGCGAGTTACCCGCTTAAACGCTCGTTCGCGCGCGTGGGCTTGACGTATGGCTTCGACCGGTCGGATATCAGTCCGGAAAACAACGCGTCGACAACGTATTTCCAGTATGTGAACTTCCAGGGGTTGTCGGGTCCGAACTCACTCACTGGAATCAAGACGAGCAAGTTGGTTCCCTCGTTCTCATACAACACCGTGAATCACCCCATGACGCCGACCGCCGGCAAGAGCATTTTCGCCTCGATTGAGTTTGCGGGCAGCGTGCTCGGCGGCAACGTCAATATGATCAGGCCGACGGTCACAGGGACCTATTACCGGAAGGGCTTCCATCAGGGCCACGTCATCGCGATGCGAGGCTTGGCCAGCTTCATGACCGGTTTCGGCGGGAAGATTGCGCCGACTTACAGCCGCTTCTACATGGGTGGCGAACAGGACATCCGGGGATTTGAGACCTGGGCCGTCGGCCCCATTGGTTTCGTGCCCAATACGACACAATCGACGATACTTAACAACGACGGTACGCCTCGTCTGCAGAAATACGTCAACGAAGATGGCGTGGTCAGCTACCAGCAGGTCACGTTGAAGGTGCCGTATTACCAGATCATCTTCCCTGGCGGTGACACGCAGCTACTGAGCAACCTCGAGTATCGGATACCGATCGCCGGTCCGGTCACAGCGGCCCTGTTCCTCGACGTCGGCACGAACAGGATCTCCCGGAACTCGCAACTGACGCTTTCCGGAGACCGCTTCGATGAACTGACCGGCACATTCCCGCAGGCCAACTTCGTGCGTGACGTGAAGATCGTTGGGTCCACGCAGAAGGTGCGGCAGTCCCTCGGAATTGAGTTCCAGGTGATCATGCCGGTCGTCAACGCGCCGTTCCGCTTGTATTGGGCGTTCAATCCGAGGGTGGTCAGAGAGTATATGTTGCCGCCCACGGTGTTGGACCGCTCGCTATTCCCGAATCAGGCGAGTTACTTGCAGGCCATTGCTTCCTACGGCAGCCCGATTCCTTTCTGGGAGCGGCGGTCATTGTGGCGGTTCACGATTGGACGCACGTTCTAACGCAGTCCGGATAGTTACTGTGGTACTATCGAGAGTTCCTTTCAGGAGTGTATACAGTGAATAGCAGAGTTTTGATCTTGCCTTGTCTGGCCTTGTCGGCCGTCATCGGGTATGCGCAGCAGTCCCAGACGAAAGTTGGGATTATCCACATCCAGAATGCGATCATCAGCACGAAGGATGGGCAGAAGGCTGCGGCCGAACTGCAAGCGCGCGTTGAACCTCGCCGCAAGGAGATTCAGGCGAAACAGACGGAGATCCAGTCCTTGCGTGATCAGCTCAGCCGCGGCAGCAATACGATGAGCGATGACGCCAAGCAGGCTCTCATCCGGGACATCGATCAGAAGACGCGGTCGCTCAACCGGGTTTCCGAGGATGCGCAGTCGGATTTCGAGCAGGATCAGAACCGGATATTTCAGGAACTTGGGCAGCGCATGATGGCTGTCCTCAATAAGTATTCGGTCGATAACGGCTTTGTATTGATCCTTGACGTTAGTTCGGCTCAAACGCCGGTGCTATACGCGTCCACCTCGATCGATATCACGAACGAGATCGTCGCGTTGTACGACAAGAGTTCGGGTGGAGCCGCGCCGGCGGCCCCGGCGGGAGTGGCCAGACCGGCTGCGCCTGCAGGAAAGAAGAAGTAGTCTCCAGATTGGACGCGCCGGGCGTTTGCCCGGCGCATTCCCTCCTCAGTAGCCAGCCGGGATTATCCAGAAGCTCTCGCGCCATTCTCCACCTGGTGCAATGCTCTGCAGTTCCTTATACACGCCGGAGTGCGCCAAATTGAAGGCGTTCGTGATTGCGGCCATCGGCTCGAAACAAATGAAATCTCTTCCGGACGGGGCGTACACGACGGCGACGCTATACTTTGGCCCGTAGACGACGGATAGCTTCTCCTTGCCGCCCTCAACGAAGAACGTCGCGCGCCCGCTCGCGTCCCTGACCAATCCTGTGAAAACGTCATCAAGCGAAGTCTGCGAGAGGGAAACCGGATCGGGAAACGGGTTGGGCTTTCGCTCACCGGTTGGAATTAGTTGCTCCGAGAGCATGAGGTGTTCGCGTGCGGCGAGATGCACCTTCCAGGCGTCACGGGGTGTGTCGTGCAGCCTGAAGTAGGGGTGGTAGCCGATTGCGACGGGCATTGGCTCGGTCGAGTGGTTCTTGATCGCCGTTTCTACTTCAAGGGCGCCGTCCTTCAGCCTGTATGTCATCTCGAGCGTGTGGGCGAAAGGAAATTGCGCCATGAGTTCCGGGTAGCGCCAGAATTCGAACCGGCTGGTTACCTCGGCCCCGGAGGCATCTGCCTTCATCGAGACAACTTCCCACGGGGCAAATCGCAACAGCCCGTGGATCGGGCGGCCGTTCGGGTCGCGCGGCAGGTTCCCCAGTTCGGGGTTGAGACTGAATTTCTTTCCGTTGGCGAAAAAGGCGTCCTGATCGAGCCGGTTCGCCCACGGGGCCAGGAATGGATTACCGCAGTTGGCGGGTTTGGCCTTGAAATCAGCGAGGCTCTTGAAGGGCGACCAGAAGAAATCCTTCCCGTTGGCCACCATCTGGTACGCGTTGTTGCCGATCGACGGCACAATGGAGACTTCAATCCCCCGCGCGCCATCGGAAAGGCGAACCACTTCGATCGAGTCGACGGTAACCTTCCGGGCTGAGTAGTCAGCAGCTTGTACGAGCATAGGTATCAAAAGTAGAACCGCATTCAGTGATTTCATAGTTGTCAGTCGTGCTCAATGGGATCAAGTGCTGTCTCCTCCTGGCAACACCAGCACTTGCCGGGGGTGTAAGTGCGAATGGCGCAGACCGCGCACCAGTACGTGATCATGAGCCTCTTCCCATCTCTATGGATGAACATAGACCGGGTGTGGATCGGGTCGATACGCAGAGTATCCAGTCCCTCGAATTTGCCGATTGCCTCGAAGTCGAGGCCGGCGAGGCGCGGGTCGTTCAGCACGCCCCGGGTGGGCTCGTCGCCGTCCAGAGTCACCAACTTGCCGCTCGGGGTTCGAACAGCGGGCTTCTGGCCGGGTTTCTGGACCAGCGTTCCTCGTACAGTGTCCTTTTTGCCGGCGGCCCACATGGCGGCGCCGAAGAGAACACTGGACAAGAGAGTCCTGCGTCTCACGTCCTCGATTATATCGTGCGGGTGTGGGTGGACCGAAAAAAAGGACCACGATCCCTCCGTTGACCGTGGTCCGGAACCATGATTTCTTGCACCGGCGAAGAACAAGAAATCTGGGCTCTCTTTCTCTAGTGACTTGGAGTCGCCGGTAGTTACACTCTTTTTCGCAAAGTTTGGTGTGGCGAAGCGGAAGCGATTACCTCGAAGCGCCAACTCTGGCTGGCGCGAATGGAGCGGACCGCGTGAACAGCTCGAATGGCGCCCAGTAGTAAGGCTGGCGGTAGGCGGATCCCCGAAGCATGGCAAGCTTGGCTGCGCGTAGCGCTTCGGCAGGATTCTTACCACGCCTCTGTTCCTGGTAGAGCCGGGTCATCAGGCCGGCGGTCGCCCGGTCGCTCGCATCCCAAAGTCCCGCAATGACGTTCCTCGCGCCTGCCCGAAGGAAGGCCCAGGAGAACCCCACCAACCCTTCTCCGGCGTACATCTTTGCGCCGGCGCTGCGGCAGGCCGAAATCGTGACGAGTTCCGCATGAAGGGGAATTGCGGCGGCGTCCCTCGCGTACAGCTTGGACGACTGCGCGCCCTGAGAAAGGATTACAGCCGAATCGAGGGGGCTTTCGCTGTTGGCGACAGCGTGCGCGGCGAAATGGATCAGAGCGAAGCGGCCCGGCTCTGCCGGCCTGTAAGCCTCTGGACGGGCTTCGGCGCCCGTGATGACCGTTGCGTCGCCGGGCCCGAATAAAGCCCGGATATTCTGGATTTCAGTCTTTGACTCCGGAAGCGGAGGGAAGTCGGCGGAGGACGAAGCCGGGTCGCCGATGAGCAGTATCCCCCGTGCTTTTTCCTCCAATGCCGAAAGCCGGGAATCGAGCAACGTGAGAGACGGCGCGACGGCGACGGTAACGTCTTCGACCCAATAATGCGGATGCTTGTCCCCTGTGACCAGCGCTTCCAGGTTCAGTCCATGCAGCGCGCCGTCGGGTACTACGATGACTCGGGAACCAGGCGGGATGAGCTGTTCCGCTCCGCCAAGCAGTACGTCATAAAGGCGCCGCGCGACAGGGTCCGCGGATTCCCGAGGGTCTTCCATTCTCTGCACGAGCGTGTTCCAGGCATCCACCAGCCGCGTGATTTTCTTCTCCGGAGGAAGATGGAACGGCGTGATTGCGCCAGGGGTCACCACCCAGAGATAGGACCCGTCGGGCGAGATCCAGAACGAGAGCAATACGGCGTCGAGGCGTCTCGCCTTCTCGCGCAACACA
>JBDKSR010000818.1:0-2133 GCA_039680545.1 Bryobacteraceae bacterium
GATTCCGAAATACTCAGACAACTTTCTTCCCAATGCCCTTGTGTAGTTTGACTGTGTGGGAAACCGGTCAATAGGTTCGCGCCTAAGAGAGCGGAGTACACGCTCCTTCTTTGACAACACGCCCGGCACTCTGGCGGGTTCAGAGGCGATGGGTGGGTGCGTCGAATGCGGTCTCATGTCGTCCCATCATCTCTTCTATCAGTTTCGTTGAAGACGATCCCATGATCCAGGCACTCGTGGCGCGGAATCAATGGACGCTCAGCAGCAGTTGCGGTCAAGCCGCCATGTCAGTACCGGCCATGTGTCTCGACGAGGTCGCGCATCATCCGAATACGGTGCTCTGGCGTTCCGGGAGGCACCTGGTCCCCGGCCGCCGCTACCAGGCGCGGGCTGCTCTTGCGGATTTCCAGCCAGTCGAGCACGGCGCGGCGAAAATCGTCGTCCGTCGATGGTTCGATCCATACCGATGGCGGAACACCGCCGGAGAGGATCAAAGAAGGTCCTGCCTCCTCGCGGCATTGCCGCGGTGTCAGATCGCCCATGGGGGCCGGAGTCACGGCGTCAATCGCATCGACGCCGAGCGCCGCGAATTCCCGCAGTAACCCCGACAATCGGCCGTCAATGTGGACGACGCTGTATTTCCCTGCCCTGCGCAGGCGGCGGAACGCCTCGCGGTAAAACTCGGCCGACCAGCGCCGGATGAAGCGCGGCGGCTGGACGTCGCAGCTGAAATTGTCGCCCATCAGGACCACCTCCCCCGGGCCCGTGCAGAGGAGGTCGATGCATTTCAGCAGGTTCGCATTGATCCCGGTGACAACGTCCGCTATCACTTCCGGCATGTCGGCTGCAGCGAAAATGGTCTGCTCGACGCCCATCCAGTAATGGAGCAGATGCCCCATGCCGCTATACCCGAGAGAGACATACGGCACACCCAGATCACCAGCGGCCTCCTGCATCCGGTAATAACGATCCCACGCCGGCCGGAATTCGAGGCGGCTCATGGCGTAGGCGAGCACGCGCAGGTCCTGCTCGGTGCGCACTCCCCACTCCGAGATATTCCAGGAGTAACTGATCGTCTGCCACAAGCGCTTGCGCTGAATGGCCCCGATGGGAGTCTCCAGGCGCCAGGTCAGTTCCGGCCCCCGGGGAGTCATCTCCTTTGTTACTGTGGCGGTTACGTCTGACGGGTAGACAGCATCGAAGTAGGAAATTCGGTTGGGAATATAGAAGCCCGCGCCCACCTTACTGTGGTACGCCAGCAACTCATGCTCGGGCTCCAGAACGGCCACGGAGAGGTCGAAGGGGAGTTTCTCTCGCTCATAGAACCAGTGTGACAAGTCCAGAAAAAACGGCACCCGGTCAGGCACTTCACCCCGGTAAACCGCAAGCAGCCGTTCCCGCTCCGTCATTTGGAATACCCGTGATCCGCCAGCCTCTGCTGCGCGTGACGAACTGCAGAAGTTGAGCGGAAGGAAGCGAAAAACTGACAGTGTCGCATGGTCTGCCAACGCTCCAGCATGTTCATTAGACCTTCTTGTGGAACTCTCGGTTTAGCGTTTCCAGCCGTAAGCTCTGAGGACCAGATCAAACAGCGCCGTATTTGGGATGAAACCACGCAGCCGTTCCGCACCGGGACCTTGCGCAGTGGCCAAGACCTCTTCTCCGGTATGGCTCCGTCCGACTCGAAGTCCAGGGATCTGAATCTCTTCCCCTGCCTTATGCGTGGCCTTCCACTCATCAAGCCCTTTCAGCAGCGGCTCATTTCGTTTGATGCCGCCTATCGTGCGCAAATCGAATGAATGGTCGGCCGCAAACAGCAGCATCGTCTCCTTAAGATTCACCCGCGAGACGATCTCTCGGATCAATTTGTCGAAGCCCACCACTGCATCGAGACCACGGCGCGGATCAGTGGTGTGGGCGTCCCATTCGACCATCAGGAAATGGCCCGACTTGTTTTGGGAGAGCAGTTGCAGCGCGAGACGGGTCGCCGCGGGCACGTCGAAGTCCTTGTCGACCACCACAATCGGCCGCCGCTCATTCGTACCCACCTCGCTTAGTGACGCGTGCATCGGACGTTTATGGTCTGCCGCCATCGCCGCCAGATCCAAACCAGCCTTCGACCCGGCCTTGAGT
>JBDKSR010000819.1:0-42249 GCA_039680545.1 Bryobacteraceae bacterium
CTGAAAAATCTCCTGGTCAGACCGTGTTGCCTTGGGATTCGTCACCAACTCGCGGAGATGTTGATAGTGCTCTGGGCTCCATCGGTAGATTCGCGCATCACTATCCAGCCGCTCCACGGAATAGGTCCCGGACATTGCCTCTACAGTGGCCTGGGATCGGGCCGTTTCGGATTCCTGCTTGATGATCTCGGCGGCCTTTCGCTCTGCATGCTCTCTATCGGCCCTTCGCGCCCGCTCCACGGATTCCTGGTGCTCGATAGCCGTCTTGGCCGAGACAACCATCTTGCGGTGTTCTTCATCGTCGGCTAGGCCAAAGATTCCCTGCCGCATGTTCACTTGCCGCAGAGCCTCGTTCGGGTCCAGGTCTACCGCCTTTCCAAAGGCATTGGCAAGACTGCCCTTGTGAATCCGCTCGCGCAGCGTGCGGCTGGCTTCCGCCGTGAAGACGCCGGCCGATGTCAGTCCGGCAATCAGGTCCATACCTTCTTGCCGCGCGTCCGTCGTGCCCTTCTTCGAGAGGTTATC
Source organism: Bryobacteraceae bacterium (assembly GCA_039680545.1). Classification (GTDB taxonomy): domain Bacteria; phylum Acidobacteriota; class Terriglobia; order Bryobacterales; family Bryobacteraceae; genus JAEHDI01. The sequence continues at coordinate 526 of JBDKSR010000819.1, forward strand.
CACCTGCTCTATGGCGGATGCCTGAATGGTCTCCGTGAGTTTCTTCGTGGCCGTGCGCTGTGCCCGAATGCCGATATCGCCAATCTGGACCGTGGATCGCGCACGCGCCGCCGTGATGAATTGCGCGTCGGCCCCCTGTATTCTCTGTTCCACCACCTTTTGCAGTTCATTCGTGACGGTCTTGCGATACTCTTCCGGCTGCACGTTGTCGTCGGGATTCGCAATACGCTGCTCGCCGATGGTGTCCAGTTCGTTGCTCAGTTCGGCAAGCTTCACGGCATTCCGCGACTGCGCCAGTTTTTCCCTGACCGCCGTCCAATCGCTTGCCGCCTTGTTCCATGCTGAACTGACTTTCGAGAAATCCTGCGCGGTCTGTCCCGTAACACCAAGATTGACGCTGGTGCCAGGAGCGGCATTCGGCAGAACACCGGCGTTGCGGGCAATCTCCATCGGCAGCTTTGCCATGTTAGCTCCCCATGAGCGATGATCCGAACCCGCCGCCACTCATGCTCGCAACCGCCTGCCCGCCGCCGCCGCCAGCGAAGCCTTGCAGGAAGCTCGCCCCGGCGCGGTTGAACATGTTCCGCGTGAGCATCTTCGACTCATATTTCCGCATCTCGAAGATATCTTGATATCCTCGGACCGTGACTTCCGTCGAATAGCGCACGCGCTGTGCCTGCAATTCGTTTTCGGCGGCGCTGTCGGCCATAACCTCTAGGGGCGATCCTTCCATGGTGATGCCGGATGCCCGCGTCTGCGCCGCCTGCGTGCCGAGTGTCAGGCGGCCCTCTTTCCGAATATCGCGCTCCTGCGATGCGCCGGCCTGTCGCGTCAGATAGTCGGATATCGCGGCCTTTTCCGCCTCATATTCGGCGGCCTGCTTTTCAATGCGGGTCGCGTGAAAGGACCCGACAGCATTCAGCACGCCGCCAACGATACCTTGCACTATTCCCATTAGAATTCCCTCGCGTAAATATCCACGATGCCCTGCGGCGTTTTCCCGCTAAACTCCCATGAGAGGCCGAACCGATTGGCAAAGCGTACCGCAACCGGGTCGTGCGAGTCCACCGTTGTCTGCAAGGACCGCAGGCCTTCTTTGGCAATCACTGTTTGCGCGATATGGTGGATAGTCTTGGAGAACGCGACTGGACATCGCGCGGCCCGATCCTGATGCACGCACATCCAGATATCCCCACACGTCCCATTGATGATGATCCCGCCACAAGCGACGACGGAATTTCCTGTGTCTCGTACCGTGAAGGATGGACCCCCACGCACCTGAGCTCGGATCATCCACAGTACCCGCAGCGTCAGGGTCATGGGAATGTCGCGCAGGTGCCTGAGCCGGAATGGCTCAATACTGAGCATTACTCCCCCACAATCAGGTTGCCCGTAATCATTAACACGTTGATGGGCAACGGCTGCGTCTGCGTGATGGTAATAGACCCGTCCTCATCCCACCCGAGCGGCGTCACATCTTTGTCTCCGGTGTAGAGCGGAGGCGGTTCATCCAGCGGATCGGAGGACGAACGCCACGGGATTACTTCGTTGTTAACGGTCGCGCCCATGGTGTCCTTGAATCGCACCTTGAGCTTTGACCACGATTTCTGCAAGCCCTGTGATGTCCCCTCGTTCATCTTGACTTCCGGGGCCATCGTTTGCAGCACTGGCGTAAATGCCAAGCCGACTTCGATATTCGACGCAGCTACGCCCGACAGAGTAATCGCGCCGCTCGATACCGTCGCATCGGGATATATGGCCCCGTCTCCGATGACTTTGACCGTTTTTCCTTCCAGGTGATCCAGGCCGCTGACAGCCGTCACGGGCGTGGGAGAGGCCAGCGTCAGGCATGAATCCGTATGAACTCCCGGCGATACGCCATCGTATACATCCCATGTCGCATCGAAGTACTCGATATAACGCTTCGTGCTGCCATTGATGGTTCTCCGGACGACGCACCATAGCTGGTCATACATCTGGTCCGGGTCTGGAATGACCGCCACACTCTCGAATGCTCCATCCGTGATATGCCGCTGCCATCCTACCACTTCCTGATCCCGTAGATAGGTACAGCCAAGCAGCGTCCCATCAGACCGCACGCACCAGACGATGCCGTCCGGCTCGGCCTGGTAGACCATGTCTATGATCCAGTACGAGTTGTCGGCATGCGTCAGATGCTCGGCCAGTAAGAGCAGATCGGGGGAAAAGAATCTGTCCAGATCGTACCGATATGCCATCTCGCGGAGTTGCTTTCCGCTGGCCGTGGTGAACAGGACGTTGCCGGTTACTGTCAGTGGAGGCACGTCTCCGCTTCCATGTTGAGACACCGGAGTGACGACGGGAGTGTTCGTCGGCGTAATCGCACTGTCATTTCCGCCAGTCGCCGAATGCTCGCCGCCCGCCGTACCGATGGCAAGACGGCCAATATTGCGAAGCCACTGAATGACGTTGAGTTCGCTCGTGTCCACGGTCCAGGCCATGGCATCGTCGTCGTTGCTTCCGATGGCGAAGTTATACGGGTCGAATGCCGATGATTCCCACCAGGTTCTCGGCTGCTGGCTCGTCCCTCCGAACAAAAGCCGTCCCTGAAACCACTCCACGGCCCGAGGATATCCGTTGTCTGCTGTCCATGCGGATTCTTCCAGGCTCCATGAATCGGCGGGAGCCGCGCCTACGCCAGATAGGGCGACCTTCACAACTCCCGTAACAACCGTAGAGCTAGACCACGCGGTAATCTGAACAATACCATCATTGATTTTTACGTATTTTCCGATATCGGTTATCGGTGTCAGTCGCCATCCCGTGACACTCAAGGTTAGGGTAATCGGGCCGTTTACCGGACCCGTGACGTTTGGCGTGCACGTCGTTTGTGGCGATCCGTCAATATGCCAATTGCCAGCCGATATTTGGTCCGTGCTTGCAAAGTCTTCAATGATATTCGCATGTACTCTGAAAAGTGAATCAACCGTAGCAATCGTGGCGCGTCCTGGACTTGCCACAACATCCCGGCCAATATCCGAACTAAGGAAAATCGCCTCACCGGAATCGAATTGGATATTGGTTCCCGTCGTAGCGGATGGCACCAGATAGCAATTGCCTGTTCCGCTGCGCGTGCCAAATTCTCGGGATGCCGGAGGATCGAAGTCAATGGCGTTAAGACGCCATTGCGTGTGGGAGTAACGCACTAATTGCCGCTGTGCATGGCTGGGATGCGTCAATATCAGCGTATCGGCGGATTGCGAGATTTGCAGTTCAAATATTTCATCTTCTGTGTACGGTGTTGCGATTTCTACCGGAACGGAAACAACCTCAACGCGCCCGTTGTTGGCATAGAGGCGGATGTAATACTCGCCAACTTCCAGGATATAGTTCTGTGTCGAAGAAAACCGGAAGGGGAGGACGCGCGTCAGCTTATCACTGTATTTGACTTCCGCCACGAAGTGCGTTCCAACGCGACCAGACACGCCACCCTGCGGCTGAATAACGAAGTTCTCTAGTCGCTTACATGCGTTGAAATACTTGCCCAGGTCCGCCCGGCCATAGAGCCGTGGCGACCACTCGCCGGCCGTGAAATTGCTCATCAGGGGATGCGTTTTGCTTGCCATTAGTAGCGAATCCTCAACAAGGCATCGCTTTCCAGTTGATCCTTTGTGCCTTCGACACCCTCAATGGCCTGCGCTTCGACCACGGCTACTTCTGCCAGTTCATATTTTGCCGTTATGAAGGTCGGCACCTTCGTGAGCGGACCCGACAGATCGGCGGCGAGCATGGCAATCACGGCCTCGGTAAACAGCGGGGTCCATTTCGTAGTGTCGCGCTCTCGGTACAGCATGCGGGCACTGAACGTCGTTTCATCCGTGATGACGGTATCGCCTTCCCGCTTCCATTCGGCGTCGGAATCCGAGGCTTCCAAGACGCGCAGGACGTTCGTTGGAATCTGATAGGCATAGTCATATCCGAAAGTCGGGGCATCTTCCAGTTGCGCCAAGGCCGTTCGGCGCACGGCGAAGTTTGGCCGGATGCGATCCAGGCACTTGTCCCGAACATGCTCGTACATGAGATTGCAGAGAGACGCCCTATTCGTCGTGTCCGTCAGACTCGTAATCTTGGCCTCGCCGAGACGCGCAAGCGCCAGATTGCAGATAGCGACCTCTGACGGCGTGCCCGTGACGATCTCGCCATAGGGTTCTGCGGACATTTTGATGGTGAAGGCCACCGGAAGCGCATCGTCATGCAGAAACAGCAAACCAAGAACGTCTCCATCGGTTTCTGTCGCGGTCAGGTTGACGGTCCATTGGCCGTTTCCCTCATGGACCGGCGTTCCGGCAATGGCAGTTTGCGCCCCACCATCCAGGATGTAATAGCCGCTGACGGTGCCGGATGTAATGGGATCGCCCGTGAACTTGTTCACGAGCGCAAACGGAAATCCGGTAATCGCCTCGCCTTTGACTAGCATCTGACCTCGCTCCCGTCGTAGAACGTATTGATGTTCCGAATTACCAGAATGCCCGCATGCGTGGACGATGCCAGATCGCATGCTTCCAAGGTCTGGCTTACATTGGCCGACACCAGCACCGTGGTGTCAACCGAGGCAATCGCATCGTCAAGCAGGGCATCCACCCAGGCGAAGTTCGGCCCGGACCCCGTGACGGTAGCGTCGGCCGTCAGGGACACGTCCTCTAGCGTCTGCGATACGTCGGCGTTGCTTTCGCTCCATGCCACGGTCCCGGTGGCGATAAGCGATGCGTCGCCCAGGGTCTGCGTAACATCCGCCGCAACACCTATAGTCGTGGTGGACGTTATCGTCGTCGCCCCGAGCGTCTGCGTAGCTGTGGCCGCCACATCAACGGTGGTAGTGATTGTCGGCGTAACGGATTCAAGCGTGGGAGTCGCTGTGGCCGTGACATCCACGCGGCCGACGGACAGCAGTGTGGCAGCCGCCAGCGTTTGGGTTACGTCGGCAATCCCGGTCGTATTTTCGACTGTGGCCGTGATCGTGGGCACCACGAAGAAGACTTCTGCGCTCGCATCGCTTTCTCCGCCCGCGTTCGCCGCCCGGATCACGCAGTACCATTCGCCGGTATCCGGGGCCACGTCCCGCACATAGGCCGACGTGGTCGTCCCACCGGGAACGACAATCAACTCGGTGTATATGCCAGACACCCGCCCCATGTAGAGATGATATTCGGTCGGTTCGTTTCCGCTGACGAGCGTGAAGGACCATTCAAGGATCGTGGTGTTCACGTCCTGTAGAGTGACGGTCACATCTGCGGAATGCCCCGTTGTGCCGTCTGCCGATATCGTCACCGCCTCAATGGTCTGCGCGACCTCGGCAAATCGCCCCGCATCCGTTTCCACCGTGCCCGTAGCGGACACCGAGACATCCGCCACGGTTTGCGACAGGGTCGCGCTGATCGGGTTCTGCGATACGAGGGTCGGCGTCGCGGTGTAGAAGTTGAGCGGTGTACCGTTGTCCGTCACGCGGAAGGAGAACGTCAGCCCCTCCGGTAGGCCGTTGGAAGATACGATGGAATATTCGATCTCCGTGTAGCGGTCGGTCAGCAGATTGGCGCTTGCTCCAGGGTTGATATCGTCGGATATCCACCCGGCCTGGAAGTATCCGTTTGCTGTCTTGGCAAGCGGAGGATTCAGTTGCGCCGTAGTCGGCGTCACGGCGTTGGCCGAGATATAGGAAGATGGCGACATATAGAAGAACGCGGACCCGCCCATGGCGAGTAGTGACACATCGGCAAGCGTCTGCGTCACCGTGGCATTGACCGAGCCGAAGGCCGCTGTCGCCGTGGCCGACAGTGTCGCGGCTTCTACCGTCTGCGCGACCTCGGCGACCACGCCAACCGTTCCCGTGATCGTGGCCGAGACGGCCTCTAGGGTCTGCGCGACCTCCGCGCTGACTTCCGAGGCTCCCGTGACGGTTCCTGTGGCAGTAATGGCGGTGTCGGCTAGCGTCTGCGATACGTCGGCCGACAGGCTTGTGGTGCCTTCCGCGACCAGCGTTGTCGCTGCCAGCGTTTGGCTTACATCTCCGATAACGGCCACGGTCCCGGTTATTGTAGGTGTGACGTTGGCGATGGTCTGCGCGACATCTCCCGATATGGATACGGTTCCGGCGATGGTCGGCGAGACATCGGCCAGTGTTTGCGACAGCGTCGCGGACGCCCCGACGAGCCATGTAGCGTTTGCCGCGTAGGTATCGAGCGCCGTGCCGTTGTTGGTGACGCGAAGCGTGTAGGTCTGCCCGCCAGTGGCATTCACGCCGGACGCGATGCACCACTCTATTTCAGTGTACTGATTGGCCGTGAGATTGGACGACGGCAGGGGGTTGGTGTCGTCGCTGATCGTACCGGCCGCGAAATTGTTGGAAGTCTTGTTGGCCGGAGCGGTAAGTTGCGCCGTCGTGGCGGTGGCCGCGTTCGCTGCGATATTAGCCGTGGCGGACAGAACGAAGTTCGCGGCCATTATGTGACCTTGGTCCAGTTCGCGTCGTTGGCTTCCTTGTACTCCAACTGATAGAGCGCCGCATTGGTATCGCCAGCCGTGTCAACAATGAACCGGATGCGCCGAACCGCATTGGCCGGGGCCGTAATACCCGTATCCTGCGCGGCAGTCCATGTCGCGTTGGCTTCGTCGCCATCGTCGTTGCGCCAGCGATAGCCTTCCTGTGTGAACGTCGCCGTCGAAAGATCGGCGGCGGCCCAGGATTCTATTCGCGCTGTCGTATTCGACGTGCTCAGCCCCGTACTGCGCCCAGCCGTGTGGTTGGCATCCGTGATGGACAGGTTTTCCACGCCGTTGATAAGCGTGCGGATCGTAGAGCCATTACATTCGAATCGGCAGACATCGCTTGCGGCAATAGTAACCGTATTGTCCGTCCCGATAGACGTGGGGACACCGGCATCCAGGCGGAAAATCTCCACGTAATCCGATGAAAATTTCGCCTCATAGCCGTTCGATGATCCATCGAGGCGCAGCCACAACGCTCCGCCCTGTGGCGTATCCGCGACGACAGAAAAAACCATCTCCGCATATTGATTCTGTGTCGCCAGCGTCCCGGCCGTATAGGTCGCGTAGTTGACCCCCGCGCCGCCACCGCCGAAATCGCTGCTGCTGTATATCTGCGGTGTGCCGGCACCGACGGTCCAATTCCCGCCCAGGGCTGCTCGCTCGAAGTCGTCCGAATAGCTCGCCATGCTCGGCCTACCTCACGCGAAAATAGTTCCAGGTTCCATTCGGCGCTTGTGTCGTGGCCGCGCCATATTCGTATGCGCCGATATCCCATACGGCATTGACCGGGCGCACTCCGCCCGCCTTATCGTAGGCAATCGAGAATCCGTAGCGATCCTGAAAGGCCGTGTATGCGGCGTGCGTGGCCGTCTGGCCCGCATCTTTCGCGGGAGACGTGGTCAGTATCGAACAATCGGTTGGCGGATTCGTCATGCCGGGGCTATCGGTTGCCACGCAGTTCTGGCCCTTGCCGGACCCGGATTGGAACGCCGCCAGCGTCGTGTAGGTGCTGCCGTTATAGAGCGCCCGGAAGTTCGTCACCGGGACGATGTTCTTTTGAAACGAGGTAAGGCTCGTGGCCGTCTCCGCATAGAGCAACGATCCGCCAGAAATCGTGCGAGCGCCAAACAGGTTATCCAGCACCGTGGCGTTGATCCCGGAATACGGCATCGAGATGCCGCAGTCGTAGTTATGCAGGGTGTTGTTGAGAACGTACCAATTCGCCTGCCGCAGCTTGATAGCGCCGTAGCCGTGCGGATTGCTCTGGTCGGACGATGCGATGGTATGAATCACGTTGCCGATGATGTAGTGATGCGTGCCGGTGCCGTTGTTTTCGGATTCGGCCGCGATGCCCTGCTCGCAGTCGTGGATCAGATTGAACAGGAACCAGATATAGTCGTTATCGTATTGCAGACCCGTGGCCTGACCCGAGGAATAGGAATCCGTGACGGCGAAGTCGTACAGTTCGTTTTCGCTGATGATGACATCGGTGGCATGCTTCACCCACACGCCGGACTGTTTGTTGTTGTATGACGTATTCTTGCCGAAATAGATATGGTGGATGTTGGCCTGCCGACCGTTCTGCGCTTCCATCTGGCAGCCGTCACCCTCGAACCCATGGATGGTGCTGTTCAGAATCCAGATGTAGCGGTTCGATCCGTTCAGGGTGATGGCATGGTTGTCCACGTCGGTGCCCGGATGCCAGGCAAGGGCCGAGTGCATATTCAGATCGTTCAGCACGACATATTCAACGAAGGAAGTTCCCGTATATCCCCAGGTGCCGAGACCAATGGTGCCTTCGTTGAACTCACAGTGGCGGGCGGTCCAGTGATTCGATGCGCCCTCCTGGAAAATCACGCCATCGCTGAAATTCAGGTTCTCCACGATGCCATAGGACCCTGCGGGTGCCAGGACACCCGTGATGGTGGGACGCGAAGCATAGGACTGGCCGCGAATGTAGCAGGGATTCGCGGCCGTCCCGTTCGCCGTAATCTGGACGCCGACCCCGAGACTGAATGACGAGCCGCCGATGATGACGACGGCTCCGGCGGGAAGGGTGCTCGGAATGCTGCCGCGAGGATTGGCGGGATAGCCATTGCCGGAGTTCGTGCCACCCGTCTGTACGTAATACCAGCCCGTTACGTCGGTTGCCCACGGGCTGGGGAGCGCCGCGCACTCGGGTGTGATGCCGAACCCCGGATCAGGAATGCCTCGGATCGGCGTCCAGGTTCCCATTGGAGATTATCTCCGCGCTAGCCAATAGAGAAGGACCAGGAGCCATCGGGGAGCCCATCCCCAACATCGAAAGGGAGTTCAACGCTCTTCGCGCCTTCGCCCTTGGCGTTGGCCGCCACCATCTGCGCGTAGAACTGCCCTTTGCTTCCAGCGGGCAAGACGTTCTTCACATCGTCGCCCGTGCTGTCCGGCGCGTAGGGCTTCGTGACACTGTAGACGCCGGGAGCCGTTCCGATCTTGAGTCGAACTTCCGTTGCCGCGAAATTCCCCTGCGTATAACCCCAGGTGAATTTCCCTTCGTCGTAGACGATGCTCACTCCGGCCATTACCGTCCTCCCTTGTACGCTTCCGCGTACTCCGCGAACAGGTTGCGGCTGCCATCCGCCGTGCCGTCCCACTTGGGCATCAAGTGGGGCTCCCAAAAGCGATTTTCGTTGATGGTCAGGAACATCCCGTAACGCCCAGCAATCTTGTTGCGCCAGTTAGTATCCTTGTACGCGGCCATGGGCTCGGGATTCTGTACCATCTGCAAATCGCTGATCTGATACAAGTTCTGCTTTTCTTTGCGGCTCCCGCATGCCCTAAGCCGCTCTAGGTTCATCGGCGACACGTCATCCCGCTCATCCTGACTACTGCGCCGCTTCAACGGCAGGGCCGCTCCGCACCCCGTACACCATGTCTCCATCTGCTCGCGGTAATCCTTGGGTATCCGCATCCACCAGCCCGGCTCCACGGGCCATCCCATCGGCCCACCAAGCAGCATCGAAAACGCGCCCGCGACTTCGCAGAAGAACGCCCCGTGCGGGTTGATGCAGGCCGACCACGAGTTCTGAATCCAGCAGCGGTCAATCATCTGCCACATCTCGGATTTGGCCCGCTTCGGGTCGGTCGGGTACAGTTTTTCGTAGACCTCCTTGGCCGATACCAGGAGCGGGGCATGATAGATATCCGGCCGCGTGTGGTCATTGATGAAGATATGCTTGAACGTCTTGCAGATCGTGTCCCGATAGTGGGCGTATTTCTGTGGCAGGACAGTCCACAGCCCAAGGTGTTCCCGTCCGAGCTTCGACAAAGCGTATTCGCACATCCACTCGAACTCTGGGTGCAGCAACGGCTCGCCGCCCATCAAGCCGACCATCTGCGGGAAGCCGATCATGCTATCTACAGCCTGCGTGAACTGCTCGCGGGACATCATGTAGGGCTTGCGATGATGCCCGCAGAAACGGGTGCAGTTCCCGCATTGCAGAACGCAGGCATTAGTTGTCTCGATCTGCACGGTATCCATTTCAATGATTCGTCTCATGTCTCGCTCCTTGGAGGGGCGTTCGGATCAATACTCCATATCGTTCCGGCTTCCTCTTTCCATGCGTATCCGCAGTCCTTGAGCGCCTGTGGCACGCCATCTTGGTGCCGGTCATGCCCACAGAGCATGGTTCGGGCAATCGGTAGCCAAGCCTTGATATCGCGCATGACCATGCTGTAGCTATGGTCTCCGTCAATGAAGATCATCTCGAACGACCGGGGGTTGAATCGCTTGGCGGCATCGGCGCTGTCGGCCTGGATGACGATCAGGTTCGGGAACATGCCGACATTTTCCATGAGCTTCGCCCGGACATCTCCCCCATTATGGGCGAAGACGTGCTCGACGGCCCTCGGTGTGCCCTTGAACGTGTCCACGGCGTAGACGGGACCCCGGCAGCCGGACAGAAGCGCATGCGTGCTGCGTCCCATCCACGAGCCGACTTCTAGGATGGAAGTCATGGTGCAGGCCGTCTCGTACAGCCATTGCAGTTCATCGTTGGACATCCAGCCTTCAATCGTATTGCCTTCGTATATGGGTTTCATCCGAGCAGATTCCATCCGTTGATGCGCTGACCGGCATCGTCCATGTACCCGCTCGATAGCATGCCTTTCATCCAGGCGACTTTCTTTTCCGGGCTCACCGTGTACTGATGCCAGAAGTAACACGGCACGCTCAGGCGCTTGCACACGTCCATGAGCGACATGAACTTGAGCCCGTACTTGGCGATGTTCCGGCTCGTGAGATAATCGTCAATGAGGTGGTGCGGCGTGATGACCGTCCGCAACTCGCTGACGATGGGATGGATATTCGCCACGGCCTCTTCAAGCGTAATGTCCTTGCCGAGCGACGGCTCCCAAATCTCGCGCGTCCACTCCGATCCGCCCGTACACCAATTGCCGCCAGCGATGTTTCGTCCGTCACGGCGGAATAGGCGGCAGTACGTCCACCGCAGATTCGCCATGTCCGATCCGTTGTGAAAGACATGATCTTTCGGGACGTGCTCCCACGGGTCGAACATATCGGGATGCACCATGGCGTCGGCATCCAGGAAGTAGCTGTACTCGTCGTCGTGCTTTCGCGCCAGGTCGTAGATTTGGAACTTTTCGTACACCGGGGGATACTGCGGCCACACCCGCTCCGTGATTACTTTGAACTCGTAACGATGTTTCTTCGCCCACTGAGCCATCAGGGGAAAGGTGATCTCCGTCACTTCCGGCGCGAAGTTGTCCACCGACAGCGTGTAGAGCGTCTTCTTGGGCCGAGCCATGGCGTCCTCCGTGTTAGGCGTTAGATACTAGTTGACGTACATCATGGGGACATGTATCATGTCACCATGACAAGGCATATCATCCCCATTGAGGACAGATTCTGGAAACGGGTGCAAAAAACCGAAACGTGTTGGTTGTGGGTCGGTGCTAAGACTTTTGGAGGATATGGAGTCATACGATCTAGAGAAAATAAGATCGTACGATCCCACAGACTCTCCTGGGAAATTCATTATGGGAAAATACCCGATGGTCTGGACGTATGCCATCATTGTGATGTTCCTTCGTGTGTACGCCCTGACCATCTTTTTGTTGGCACCCCGCAGGACAACTATCTTGACATGCATACAAAGGGTAGAGACATTTCTGGTCTTTCTCGTAGAGTGAGAGGCGTCAAGCACCACTTTGCCAAACTCACACCTGAAATCGCAAAATCCATTCGTGATTCTTACGGAATCGGCGATATCAGTTTGAATGGTCTGGCAATTCGTCATGGTGTTTCCAAGAAAACCATCCTCAACATCGTAAAGAACAGGATATGGGTAACTACGTGATTCCTATGCGTTTCCAGCTGTCAGGGTGAAGCCAGTCACAGTCACTGTCTGGTTGACTGCAATACTGACATTGTCCAAAGTCATTTCGCCACCACCGCCCGTGTTGGTGCAGTTCCCTTGGATATGACAGGTCGTGCCGTCGTTGGCGTACACGCGCCAGTGCCCTGCCGTTCCGTTCGCGTCGGCCGCCGTATCCTGCCACGTCCCGTTCTTGGCCTTGGCCCCGTTGGCGGCATTCGCCAGCCAGTCTGAACCCAGGGCGATGTTCGCCAACACGGTCCCGGCATCGGCTGCCGACGTATTGGCGGGCACCGCATTCGTGCGAATCTTGAGAATCGCGTTGACCCCAATGGCCGTTTCGATCCCGTCCAGCATCGCGTTCCGCACGGCGGCGGAAAACTGAATCGCCATATCTCTTCTCCTTACCGATAGACGATGCTAAGGACGTGTCCCTCATTGGCGGTAGATGCGGCACCGCCAATAGCCGCAATCGCGCCGGGACACGGCCAGCCGTTGATGTTTTCCCAGATCGCGTTATGCGTGCCGTTCGCCGCAAGAGCGGGTTCACCTGATAGTACGGTTCCGACATATACCCGTCCAGCCAGTCCAGCGGTAGTCGGAGCCGTAGTGCAGCGAATGCGGACGTTGTACGTTGCCTGGTTGACACTCGCCACGGGCGTTCCACCCCTTGCCCAATCCTGGGGAGGAATGAAAAGAATCAGGTCCTCGGTGGCCGTTGTCAGCCAGTTGGCGGGCTGCGCCACGAGACATCCGGCGGCGGCAATGGTCGTCCAGGCCGTGCTGTTCCAATATTCCAACACACGCACTGGTGATCCGGCACTGTTAGTCGTGGTGGCGATGGACAGGGCACTTGGAGGAAGTGGTGCGCCGAACATACAGCCAGAATTTGCGGTGTTAGCAACCTCCAAGGCAAAGTCATTGGCGGTAGACGATTGGGCATCCGTGGTGTCCACCGTCACCGAGTCAATCAGGTTGGAACTTACCGCCGCCCACCACTGTGAATCCTTGATAAGCCCGACGACAGCCACATTGACGGAAGCGCCGTTGATTTTCACCGATGCCTTGACAAATATCGGTGAAATATCGTTCACGTTCAATCCGGCGGTTGCCGGGACCGTGTTGGCCGCTCCGTTGGGTGCTCCGAGCCATTTCGTTCTGAAAGTCTTCACAAACGGGGGAGCCGACATTCCCTCCCTCCAAGGGGAGGGGCCGCATGGCCCCTCCCCGCCTGAGCGTTAACCGAGATACGTGAAGGCAATGTGCCCGGAATACGTCCCGTTGACCGCCGTGTTGGCGGTCGTGACGGTTCCCGTGATCGTTACGCCGTCCAGACTGTCAATCAGGAGCCCCGTATTCGCCACGTTCGCCATGATTGTGTAGGAGTTGGCGAGCACGCAGGCATTGACCAGACCGGCCGCCTTGAGCGCATCCACCGACGCCGCGACCGCCGCGCCATTGGTGGCGGTATAGGCGGCCGTGCCGATGGAAATGTTCGCGGTCGCCGCCATGTTAGAGCACAGGAATTGCGACAACCCCGGAAGGATGCGCAAACGGCCAGGCGGCAGTTTGACGAAGTTGATCGTGCCGGTATCCGCCGTGGCCGTGACGCCCTCAAAGAAGAAGTCTTTGAGTTCGCCGGGCGATCCGCTGCGCTGCACGGAAATCTGATTCGCGTATTGGTTGCTGTTGTACGTCGTCGTCATGGTTCACCTCTCTCGGGGTGGAATCATGGTCCCTTCCCCGGCAATGGTTAGGCGGTTGTGTCAATGTCGCACGCAACGACCTTCGTTTCCTCCACGCGCACGGCACCCAGGCTCATCTTGGCGAGTACCTGGGTGGCGTTGTTCAGATCGTTACGGGTGCTGATATCTAGCGACCGAAGCGACCCTTCCCCGACCACGATGGCGCTCTCGTGCCAGGCATAGTTCGCCTGGATGTTCGAGGCAATCGCCATGAGGTTCGAGAAATGCCACGTGAAGCCCATCCAGAAGCGGTTGTTGATCGTGCCGGACTCCATCGCCCGCAGGGTGTTGAAGTCGGACGAAGTCAACTGCGGATCGGCAAGCAGGTCCTCCATGCCGTAGGCCGACGTGAGGAAATGCCGTCCGCTCTCGGGAACTTCTTGAAGATCGAGCAGGCGCTTGACCTGACGGACCTTGGCGATTGTCAATCCGGTGCTGCCGTTGGCAATCGTGTGGTTGGCCGTATCGCCGTGCGCCCCGGTGAAGCTCACGAGGTTTGCGGTCGAAGTCTCGGTATCGTTGGCCGCGACACTCGTGGCGTTGGCGGCAAAGGCCGCGATGACCGTGTTGTCGAACCGGCGGTTCCTCGCCATGGCCAGCGTCATGGCGTAATCGCTCTTGGGGTTAATGAGCATCTTAATCTCATCTTCCTCATCGAGCAGGATGCCGGCCGAGAAATCGGCCATGTAGCCGCGCCGCCGGGTGTGTTCGGGGTTGACGATAGGAGTGGCTTGGTGACGGTTAGTGACGGCCACCATCTCCACCGGACCCAGGCGCTCGGCATTGAAGCTCTTGCCGGTAACGGATTTCGTGCGCACGGTGCCGCGCAACACGGAATCCGCCGTCTGTGCCAAGTGGTTGACGATGGCGTCGAACTGCGTGACGAACGCAACGTCAACGGTTACAGACACGGGTTTACCCTCCGATCATGGGCAGAAACCTCCTTTGCGGTCGAAGGGTTGTCGGCATCCCGGCCCCTCTTGGCCGTGCGTGGCCTGTACGGCCGCTTTCGCGGCGGCCAGCCGGAGCCTCGCGGCCTTCCCGGCGTGTCGTGTCTACCTACACCGATAGTCCGTAGGCGGTGTTGGCATTGTTGCCGGTATACTCGTACCAGACCTTTACGTCGGTCGCGTTTGCCGGCACGTGGTAATCGAACTCCTTCACCAGAATCGCGTCCACGCTCGATCCGCGCGGATTGGCGATGGCGATGGCGTAGCCTTTCTCCATGATCTGCCGCGCGATGGTTTCTCGCTGCGCCGCATTCGTTGCCATGGCGTCTCCCTTAGTTGATCGTGAGAATGGGCTTCTTCCCGTATGCGATCTCGTGTAGCTTCGTAACTTCCGCCATCGCGTCCGGGTCGCCCTTCCAGTACGGGTGGTCTTTCTTCGCGTTGATCTCCGCGATCTTCTGTAGCGCCTCCTGTTTGCCCGTTACGCCCTTGACCTCGCCGGAGATGATTCCGTCTTCGGCGAAGGCCTTTCCTACCGCGGCAAGGAACGACAGTACGTCGGGATCATTGTCCAAGCCCGAAGACGCCAGTTTGTTTATCAGCGCCTCTCCGCCCACGTCGCGGGCCGCCCGCTGCGCGATGGCGATCTGTTGATCATAGGTGCCACCCCACTTCTGGCGCAGGGTCTTTTCCGTCGCGGCGTATGAATTGTCCTTGGCCGTGATGCCGGCCTTCACCAGGTCGGCATTCCAGGCAATCAGCATGTTGACCTGTTCATTCGTCAGGCCGGCCGCGTGTGCCATCGCCAGGAATGACGACGCCAGTTCATCGCTCCATGCGCCATCCGGCAGGTCAGGTTTGGTATACGTGTACTTGTCGGCGCTCTCCGGCATCCCGAATTTCGCCATGGTCTCGCGGAAGAGCTTGGCTTTTTCTTCCGGCTTGGCATCAGGCTTCGGCAGGCGGATACTCCCGCCGATCATGCGCTGTGCTTCGACGTATCCCTTGGCGAGTGACGATACGTCTTTGATCTGCGCCAAGGATTTTTCCGCGCGAAGCTCCACCGGGAGCGCCTGTCGCCAGTCCGTTTCCGTGGTGGTGGTAGCCGTTGTCGGGGTGGTCGCGTCCGCGGTTGTCGCCGTCGTGGCGTCCGTGGTTGTCGCGTCAGGCATTGTCGTCCTCCGCTTTTCCGTGCACGCTATCGAAGATGTATGACATCACGTCCTGCCGTCCGCACCGCACGGCGGGATCGCCCTCGCTGGTTACAAATCCGACCAGGTCCAACAGACAGGATTCCCACGCCGGGGAACCGGCCAGCGTCTGCCAGTTGTTCCGCCGCTCCTTGTCCGTCATGCCTTCGCTGCCTTCTTCTGTTTCTCGCGGTATTCGCCACACCAATTATCCGGCGAGACGATGGGCGGCTTCGCCACTTCTCCGAATGTATGGACCGGCGGGAAGCGGTGGCAGAACCCGCGTGCCCGCTCAAAACTCTGCGTGGACGCCGTCTCGAAAAACTCGCACTCGATGCACTTCACGCGGCACCTCCATTCTGCGGGGTGAGCGCCTTGACCATCGGCGCGGCCTGACCGACGCCCTGAGCAACCGCCGCGGCGCGGGCAATCTCCTGGTTGATGGCTTGCTGCTGTGCGTCGCTCTGTCGCAAGGCCTCGGCTTCTTCCGGCGTGTTCATCAGCGCGGCCGGCATCCCGGCCACCTGGGCGGCGTGGCGAATCGTGTCCATCGCCTTGACGGCAAACCGGACCTCGGGGAACACCGGAGCCATGGTGGCGATCACCTGCATGACGCGATCAATGGCGGTCAATTCCGGCGTCCGCTGGGCACGCGCGAGCGGCGACTGATACTCGACATCCCACTGGCCCTGCGCCATGGTGTATTCGATCAACTCCGGCGGTGCGGGCGGGAATGCCCGGCCGCGCAGCATGATGCCGAAGATGCGCTCGATGGCCCGGTTGAAGACCTCGTACATGATCCGGCCAACGTTTGGTCCGAGCAGTTGCTGCATCAGTTCCAACCGGGCATAGACCTCTACCGTGGTCATGCGGCTGGACTCGCGGAGGCTCAGTTGGTCATCGAACCACATGGCCCGGACGGCGTCTCGTAGTTCCTTGATGCCGACTCCCGTTACGTCAAATCGAGCGGCCGTGATGAACTCTTTGATATCCTCTGTCGTCCGCGCCTTGTTACGGGCTCCGGGCAGAAGCTTGACCGCGCCGAACACCGAGTTGTGCCGCTCGATCAAGGGTGGCTGGATGGCGATGGCGAACTGCTTGAGAAACATCTCCTGACTGAGGTTCAGGGTTTTCACGTAGGGTAGCGCGTCGTGGCCGATCCCCCATCCGTAGATATCCCCGGCCGGTCTAGACCATCGGCCGATGGCATAGGGCATTTCCTCGAAGCCACCCTCCGTGATGATCTGCTTCGCCTCTTTCTCGATGTAAACGGAGACATAGGGCATTTCAGACGGAGACCGTGGGATAGGCACGCCAGTGGCGCGGTCAAACTTGTCTTCGGGCGGGGACTCGCGCGGGAACACACCATGAAGTATACTGATAGGTGTTCCGGGCTTGTTCTCAGCAAACTTCATGGTGCGTTCTGACAATTTGCCAGGCCACCTGTCATTTGCGGCTCTGGCTGACAAAATGAACTCCCTCCAGACTTCGTCCACCATGCCATCGGCACCTTCGTCAATAGCAAACTCGCCGACACCAACCGCACGGCACGTTAGCCCGGTAAACGGCCGATTGGGCTTTGCCGGCATGGCGTCAATGAAGATACCGCCCGTGCCGAGACCGGGAAGATCGGTCAGGGTCTCGTTGATCTCCGCGTAAAAGGCGCTCTGGCGCAGCGCAAGCAGCATTTGCAACTCGACGGCGTCCCACCATTTGCGGACGCTGTCCAATTCGTTGATGCGGTCGTCGCGTAGCCGGACGCCGAGCCACCGAATCTGCTGGCTGCATATCGTGCCGGCCATGCGCGATCCCAGCTTCTTGTTGGCGTCCAGGGCCGTGGAATCCGTCACATCGGACGCAACAGGCATTCCCTCTGAGCTTGTCGTGAGGTTGAAGTTATTCCGCAACGGCCGGATGAACTTCGCGCAGTCGGCTATCTGTCCTTCGTAGTTATTTCGCCGGCTGACGAGGTAATCGTACCTGGCGATCAGGTCCGTCACGGTAGCCATTTACGCTTGCCCCAGGAGCGACTTTCGCACGCTCGGTGGCTCTGATAGGTCGCCGGAGCCGCCTGTGGGATTCAGCTTCAAGAGTGACCGGCGGCGCCGGTTGACACTCGCCTTGGCCTCCTGGACTTCGGTGCTAGTTTCGGTCGGCGCGGGTCCAGGCGCAGGCAAGGGAGCAGGAGGCTCGGGGTCCTTGATAATCATCCCCGTCGGATCAATCGCGCGGCCAAACGCGCCCCATAGGCTGCTGCCCATATCATCGTCTCCCGCCGAAAACGGCAAATTCGGTTTCGGCAAACGCGCCAGCGCCGCTCACTTCGTCGTATGTTTGCCATTCGAGTGGCGTAAACCCCTCCATCGCTCCGTACCGGAACCCATCGGCCCCGTGCGAGTATTCGTCGTGCACCGGCTCCTGCCGGTATTCCTGCTTCTTATCGTCCCACTCGCGCCGGTAGTTCCCGAGACTGTCCAGGCCGGACGGCAGGTTATCCTCTTGCGGCATGCCGCATTTATCCTCGTCAATCACGAGACGGCTGAACAGGTTCCGCCCCATGTCAATGCCCTGCTGAACCGGAATCTTATCCAGCAAAATCACATCGCGGAAGGCTTCGCAGAACACCTCATAGGTGCTCTTGTTCGCCGAGTATCCCGTGATGTTCGCATCGTTCGGCAGAATGACGCGCGTTATCGTGTACGGCTTTTCCAGGATACGCTTGATGGCGTACTGCGCGGCCGACATGTCCCTGATCTTGTTCGCCCGGAACGCCAGGTAATCAATCAGGCGAATCTCGCGGGCGAGCGTCTGATAGAACCACAGGGCCGTGCCATCGCTCCGGCCGATATCCAAGCACACGCCCACCGGGAAATTCGCCTCGCGGGGAATCCTCCCGATGCGCCCGTCTTTCCGCGCCTGCACCAGGCAGTCGCCGTAGATCGTGCCGTGCAGATATCCGTCGAACGAGCAGTAGTACTCCTGCTGGATGATCTCCTCCGGCCGGCCGTTCCGCCGCTCATCTTCGATCTTGTCCAGGGAGACCATATGGGTGTCTTCGATGGTGAGACGCGAGGAAAACCACTTGCGCGGGTTGGCGAGCGCCGTCTGGTAGGTATCCCATCCGTGATTTTTGCCGCGCGGTGTGTAGATGAACAGTTGCCAGCCGCCGGACTTCACCAGGCGCGGCGCAAGCAGATCGTGCGCCGCCTGACTCATCAGGGGCCACTCGGAATAGACGCAGCCCATGGGGTTGACGCCAACCAGATTGTCCACCTGGTCGCCGCCGACGATCTGATAGATGGAGCCCGACTCGTGGCCGTTCACGGGTTTCAAGACGATCTGAAGCTCCGTCTCGTTCTTGCTCGCCACCAGCCCTTCCGGGAACCGCGACAGGAACGGAATGCCCGCTTCGTCAATGGCGTCCCATATCGCCCGCTTCCCCTGGTTGAACTTCGGGAAGACGTGGAAATACAGGCCCGGCCTGACGAGCATGTTCGGGATGATGACTCCGGCAAGGCTCGTCAGGTCCTTCCCCGCGCCACGGTGCCACACGCACACCCCGTTCAGCAGGCGCGGCCGATGCGTATCCTGGAGCGGCATCATGGCGGACAAGAGCGGCAGCTGATGCGGGAGCGGACGGAAGCGATACGGCACATCGAAGTGTGTCGGCCCCGTGTACTCCTGCTGTGCTCGCCGTGCCGTGGTGCGTGCCATGAGACTCCAAAAGAAAAGCCCGGAAAGGATCGCTCCTCTCCGGGCTTCGGTCGTACCGAGTATCCCGAGTCCTACTTTACCTGCCAAGCTTTACCAAGCCGGACCTTACCGATTCCTACCCAGCCCGGACCTTGCCATGCCACACCTGTCCCTGCCGAGCCTCGCCCAACCTGCCGTATCACACTCGGCCAAATCGTCCCCATCCCAGGGCGCTGGTCCGCTCCGGTCGCCCCTCGCAGATACCGACGCCCCACCCCGCCTGATCCACGAGCGCCAACAACTGTTCCTGACCGACAATCCTGGGGTTATATTCAATCGTCACGCGAAGCTGCCACTCCTGGTACTCGGGACGATAGGTGAGACCGCGCGTGTTTATCCCGATGGTCACGGCATCTTCGCGCATGACGCCAACAGCCGGCGTGCCGTCGTGATTCTCAATCGGGACCAGGAGTCCGAAGCCGCCAGCCGGGTTGACGAAGAGTGCCTGCCGCAATCCCACTTTCGTGATATCGTCGAATGCCGTGGCGGCACTGATGATGCTCTTCTTGATTGCCGTGATGGGAGCGCACTCGCGCTTCTTATCGTCCAGATACTTCGCTGCCTCGAACTCTTCGATGGGCTTCCGTTCCTCCTTGGCCTTCTTGGCCTTCTTCTGCTGCTTATCGCGGATTTCCTGCTTGGCCTTTTCGGCGAAGGCATGAATCACGAGCGGGGAGCCGGGAAGGCCACGCAGCGTCAAATCAATCTTCTGAATCCCGACGGTTGCTGTGGATTTGGTTGCACTCATTTGGAGTTTTCCTCCTTGAACGATTGGAGTACGTTGACGTTCGACACGCCGCCCTTGAAGATGTTGACTTCAACCCGCCCAACAAAATCAGGCGGGGCGGCCCCCTTGATTGCCTGAAGGATGTTCTTGATCCACACTGGCATCATGCGTTAGACCACTTCACGCCATACCGGCCGAACCAGACCAAACCAAGCCACGCCAAGCCTCTCCTGCCAAACCAAACCAAGCCGCGCCTCGCCTAGCCATGCCAGACCCTGTCTCCTCCAAGTCCTACTGAGCCTTGCGAAGCTTCTGTAACTCCAACTCGCGCAACTCAATGGCCTGTTCGCGCATCTTCATGCTCTGCCGATGGCGCTCCACCGCCATCGTTCGCCAGCCGCACGAAGACATCATTGCAGCAACCATGGAAAAAAGCAACACCACAACCACTTTCCTGGGCGGCATCTTACTTCCCCCGCCCCCCACCCTTCTTCTTCCCCTTACACGGCATCAGAGCACTCCTTTCCTTCCATCTCCACATGCTGCGTCACGCGAAACCGGCTCTCGGGCACCCGCTGCATCGGCCCAGCCATCGTACAGCAGACGGTGCCGGCTATGACAGGCGCCTCCTGCGTGTAGCACCGCGCCAGCCGCACCACGATCTTTCCGCGCCTCTCAAGCTCCTGTGCCATATCCTGCAAGGCAGAGGCAACCGCAGTGTGCTCGGCGTATGGCCGCCGGGTCATCATCGGCCCCCCGTCTGTCACCCACTGGGCCGTGACGACGAGGGCGGTCATCGTAGCACCAACTTTCCCGTCATGGCAAAGACGAGTTGTTCGTACCACTTGATACATTCGGAGCAGATATGATCTTCGCCACTCCGATCAAGCCACACGATCACCAAACCGCCCTCTTTCCCGCAGACCGAACATGGGATAATCACGTCAGACCACCGTCCCGCAATACGGACACGATGGAATCTCGTCTACCGACAAGAACTCCCGGTTACAGTGCCGGCAGTGGAAAGGCAACGCTGGGCGGTTGAGTATCTCGATGGCCCTTTTCACATCGGAAACCGTGAGAGAGGATTTTGGAGTTGTGCTATATTCGTCAGCATAATCGAAGACTGGCGTACAGTCTCTGCCTAGAAATACAGGCTTATGTTTCATGCGTACCACTTCGTGGCGGCCTTGAATATTTCCACGCCATTCTTGTACCCAAGCGCAGTTAATGCCTGACAAAGCAACTCATCCGCGCGTTGATGCGCGACTTCCTCATCATACGGCTTTGCGTAAATAGTCTGCATGGACTCATAGAAGGATTCCGGTGTCATTCTTCGACCTCGACTCTCCATCCGAGCACCTTGTCAAATCGCGGAATGGAACAAAAACCAGGGTGCGCATTCATCATAGCACGAATCTCTTCAAGAGATAGGCGCATAGTTCCTTGTGTGCATCCACCCAAGTGAGTGATTTTCGTCAATGAAAAGATGTTAAGTCCTCTCATTCTTCGACCTGTATTATCGCCATCGCCATTCCTGTCAGGTCTTGGCACACGAGGCAGATATTTTCAAAGACATAGTCTTTCTTTTCTTCGTCGTAATGCGCTCTGGCAGATTGGCATCCTCGCCCACAAACCTGACATGGCGATACCGGAATGCCCGGTTCGTAGTTACCGACGAAGTTACGCATGCCGGTCATTCTTCAACCTCTACCTCAATGATTGCGTCGTCTACGATGCGAACTGCGCAGACATTCATGCGAACATATCGTGATTTGCGCGATAATAGACTTAGTAGGAAACGTATCAAGTTACAGATAGACCAACGTAAGTAACGGAAGAAGTTACGCATGGCCACATCTCTCACGGATGGACCACAACCAAGATGCGATGTAGTCCACAGCCTGACGCTCAGGGATGACGAAGAGTAACGGTGGAGGCTGGAGGAGTGTACCGGATTCGGGAGCGATGCCACGATGGTGAGTGGGCTTCGTTTGGGGGGTTGAGGGGGTCGCGTTTTCCACATTTCCCTCGGCCATCATCGTGCTACCGTCCCTCTTGACATCATGGTTATCACTTCACATAATGGACATTATGTCAAATTCAGCGTCAACCACACCTCAATAATTCTCGCTACTTACATCGTCTGGTGTGATATCCACTGCTCTTGACACAACATCTGGTGGTTGCCCCTCAAATCGGATGATGTTGACCGTGATCTGCGACCCGCCTTGCGTGTTACTCTGTAACGCTGGTAGCTCGCCGGCACGGTCGAGTAACGCTATCGCGTCACGCCGAGCCGCAGGCCGTAACGCGACGTGTGGTCTCTCGATACACACTCCTCCCGGCTGTATGACTCTCTCTTTGGCATCGAAGTCTTCCACAATGCTCTTCACAACCTTTTCCGGCGTCAGTCCATTAGCTTGGCAAATGACCGCCAATCCTGCCTTTGCTTTATCAATCAACCGTAAAGCGTTCTCGCTGGAACCCGCCTTACGAAGCGACTCGCGGTCTGACATTCCGGCAGCCAGGTTTAGGGCTACGCGCTGGAGCGAGCTATTCGGCATACCGTTATCATCCAAGATAACGCCGTTACGCACGCCGTTACGTGCCTCTTTGCGCCGGTCGCGCAATCGCTGCTGACGTGCGCGATTCATTGTTCGCTGGTGTTGGATATGCGCTGGTACGACTACAGGTTCGTCCTCTTGCACAACGGCGTCCTCTTCGCTGGTGCTCATCGGCCTTGGTGGTACAGATCGGCTTACGCAAAAACAGTCAGCACGGCTTGCCAGGTGCCGAACCATTGCGGCCAACGATGGGAGCCGGCGTCTGCTCCGGCCACACGAGGATTCTATCCCTCGCTTCTGGCTCCCGCAAGCCCAAATGCAGGGTCGTGGCCGTGCGAGCCGAACTGGTCAAAAGACTCAGAACATATCAGAAATGAAACAGCCCCCGTGAGGATCGCTCCCCCGAGGGCTGCCCGAGATGTCTCCATCCCGTATATGCGCATGCCGACACCATGCCACAGCGATTTGTCGGTGTCAAGGGATTTTTTGCGAAGAGAATTTGGGCATTTCCTTTCCCATTTTTCAACGATCGCACAGGTCCGGCACCCATACCGGCTCCCCAGCACAGATCGTCAATCCTGGCTCTCCTGGCGTCCATGGGTTCGCAGTTTGGCGAGCACATCTTCCGGCATCGCTGACCCTGAGGTATTTCTCCGCCGGCCTTTTGGCTTTCGGAACCGAATTTGATCTGCAGAACCGACAAATCGGCGATAGGGGGAGGAGTCTGTCCGTGTGACTTCCACACACATCGCACGGAGCGCCGCGCTTGCAATTCCCCGGCGTATAGTGTCCACACGAAGCTCGCCGGTCTCATGGTTGACGACAATCACTGTCTCGTCAGCATGGTCTACAGACATGATATCCTCCTGTTAAAACGGAACTTCCGTATCTGTCGCTGACTTGATTTGGTCAGTACACGACGCTGGCACCACGATCTGATATCCGTATGGCGTCTTCCCAACCACTCGTAACTCGGCATACTTCCACCGGCGCGGGATGATGTCCTCCCTTAGCGGCACAATCTTTTCGGGCCACCCTGGGCCAGTGAGTTTCGCTCGAACATCGCGTGATCTTGCCTGATTTTCCTTTGGAGTAAGCATGGAAGACATTACGCCAGTATCTCTCCACTCGCCAGCCTCTGGAATCAAATCGCTTCGGCTATATCTAGCGCACGAGAGGCACATACCGGATGGACCAACGACATGCCCACGCTCACAATGCCTAATTGGCGTGATGTTTATCGGCCATGTTCTACACAAGGCGCACCACCCGTTGGTCTCTACGGGCTCTCGACATAGGCAACATCGCGGACGGTCTGTATCAGTGGGCTCGCTGCTGTCCTTGGCTCTCACGCTCGGCTCTCCTGGCGCTGAATTCCATGCAGTTACGAAGCTTCATGCGTAGGGCTTTGCTGGATCGTGGGCGATAGCCTTCCGTTTTGACGTATGCCGCAGCATCGAGTAAAAGGGCATCCAGGCGCTTTGGGCAGGATGAAAAGAGTTCGTCCATAGACTTCCACCAATCGAGGTCGGTTAGCCAGTGCTGGTACTGCACGAGAAATGGGAGTGAATGAATCTTGTCGAGGATCGGTTTCCACTCTTCGGGCCACGAGGCGAAGCCATTTTGTGGGGCCGGAGGCGGTGCCGGAGGCGGAACGGGAAGTACTTCTTTTTCTCCTCTTATTCTCTTCTCTTCTCTTCTCCTCTTAGACCGTTTCATTTCCATGGTTTTTTCACGAAAGCGTCTGACGCGCGGCGTGGAGAAATCGCCCTGATATTTCGACCAGTTACAGTATTCGATGGTAAATGAAACGGTTGGAAACGTTTCAGGTGAAACAGTGGAATTTTCCCTCCTCATTTGCACGTTAGGGAACATGGAAACACACGTGACAAGCGCGTCGAAACTGTCCAATTGGAGCGCCGCACAAACCGACCGTGCCGGGGAATAAACCACCAGTTTTCCGTCCGTACCGTGCTCCTTGATTATAGCACCGAGCTTCGCCCACCGGCCAAAATCGGCTATGGAGAGAGTATCAAGACCTGGATCGCCAACACACGAGCACCACAGCTTAAACCAACGCCCGTTATCACCCACGAGCGCCCCCGTTTATGTTATATATTCGGCAGTTTGGCAGCGGCCCACGTGTCATTCCGGCGTGGACCCAAGGTCTGGCTTAATCGCTAGCACAGGCATCACCCCCTTTCTACCTCCGCTTCCGTTGTGCAAGCCACAGATGGAATTACCACCATCTCTCCACCGCAGTACGTGCAGTACCACATACCATTCTCTTCTGGTGTGCCATTATTCACCACAAAACAATTCCCACATCCCGTATCGTAAGCGCCGTCGTCGTTCTCAGTCCATGTACATTTCTCGGGAACAATGGTCGTCTCAAACATGGCGGCACAGCAGGGACATGTGACGTGGATCATGGCTGCACCTCGCGATATCCTCTCGCCTTAATCTCCAGGTCAAAGCGAGGATTTCGTAAAAGCAATGGACTCTTCCACCACTCCCCGACTTTCACATACTCCGTTCCGCGTCCCCACCCATACACGTGTTGCGGCTCGCTTAGGTAGCGATATCCACCCCGTCCAGCGACGAAGCGTCGGTATTGCTCGTAGTTGCCGGCGATAACTAGTATCATGGCTACTCCTTCCGCTGGCACCGCTCAATGATGTTTCGGTCGTACCTGTCCGCCAACATCACATCCACCCCGCTCTCCCTGAGGATATCCAGGGCCATCGTCGGCTGGTCGAACATGTCTATGAGCCTCGCCACGGACCACGCGACCCCGCAGGCAAAGCCGTCTCCCCACCCCCGCGACTTGTCGTCGGTCACGGCCACGCGCCCCACAAAAGCTGCAAGGCTTTCTCGATCACGGCCTTCTTCTGCGCCCCGTCCGCCTCCAGCTGCGCGACCCGCGCTCGCAGCGCATCCAGCTCCTGCTTCCCAACGCGAACGTGCGATACAACTTGGCCGGCGTCCAAGCCCGAGTCTCCGAGGCCGAACAGGCAGGCGATGGCGCGGAGTGCGTCGGCCCGGACGCCCGACAGCTCTTCGGCCTTGTGGCAATGCTCCTTGTAGGTCTCCATCTGCACGCGCAGCTTGTCGCGCTCGGCGATGAGCGCGTCCATCTCCGCCCCCAGCGTCCGCGCCTCACCGTAGGCGTACATCCCGCAATCGCAGCGATCGCCGTCGTGCGGGAGCTGCCCGCCCGGAGCAGTCATCTCCGTTGACGACCAAGACCAACAATGGGCGCCCACAGAACACGTCATCTCACTCCCCTCCCGCCGCACGCATCAATCCTCGCGCGAATGGACATCCTGATTTTATCTGCGGCCTCCCATCTTCCGCGTGCAAAATTATCGGGTGACAACCTTGAATTGAATACTTCATCAGCCACCTTCGCGCAGGCTTCATTCTCCGATGAAATGGCAGCGTTGATGTCGGCAATAAGGGCAGCTTCGTCAATGATGAATTCTGGATCGTTCTTATAGTCGTAGCCGATATGACGAGCCACGATCTTTTTCCCAATATCTGTCATAGCGTCCTCCGGCAGGCTCACACTCCCAGGTACGGCGAATGACGCTGGAATAATGCCAAGGTCAAGATTGATGTTCTGCTCGCTCATTTCTTCTCCATGTCAATGATGTCATACTCCGCCATCATCGCCTCCTCTTCCTGCGCCACCCACTGCTTCACCAACTCCCGCACGGCATCTTGCAGCCGCGCGATTTGGTAATCCGTAAGGGACACGTCGTTGGCCTTGATCCATGCATTGATCGGGTCGGCGGTGTTAATCATAGCCTTACTCCGGTTTCAGCGCACGGATGGCGGCCACTTCGCCACCATCATCATACAATTCCTTTTCGACGACCTCGGCGGCACGCTTGAAGGCTTCCTCTTGAGCGTTCAACCATTCCCACCGAGCGTACTCCCATATATGCCAGCGTGCAGACGCGCGGTTCTTCGGCTCCGGCCCCGCCCATTCTTCGTAAGTCAGCATGGAGCCCACCAGTTCGCCGTAGCGCAGAGCACAGCCACGATCAGCCAGAACCACTCTTCGTAGGTCATGGCTTTACTCTTTCTGTAACATGATAGGAAACTCTTTCGAACGATGATCCACACCTTCACGCAATGCCCATTCACGTAACTCAATTGCAAATTGCGCGTTTACCGCTTCTATAGTATCTGCGTATATCAACATGGCGCGGCGTGAGGCTGCGGCATATATGTCATCGCCATGCGGCTTCAAAACGAAATATTTCATTTCTAATCCATTCATCGCGCCTTCCCCTTCCGCTTCACGCGCAACTCGACTTCGACGCACTCGCCGCAGCGGAGCTTGGTTCCTAGGCTGTTGCATGGAGATATTTCACCTGCAAAGTCAAAAATGTTCTCCTCTTCGTTGTACTTGGGCTTTCGGCTATAAAGCCACAAGCCGTAGCGATCTCGTGCGAGCCACATCACGTCCTCCTTGTTAGTCAACCGGAAAATGGCTACTCTTCTGGAATCGTAATATACTCGGAGTCGGTCATCATCTTCGTTACGATGCTGCATGACTCTCCACTATGCCAACACCCCTTTGCCCACTCCAGCACAGCATTCGCAACCGCCTCCGGAGTGGGAACAACCATTGACGTATACCCGTCGCATAGTTCCGGCGACATGACCAAGAAGTGGACCTTTTTACCTCTGTGTCACCGCACATCACGTTCTCCTTTCAATCCACGGGCACCGAGGGGAGAGTTAGGCATCACCACAGCACCATACACGGCTTTCGTGGCTCCGTACCACCGTAACCTAACTGTGATTGCCATCACCCATCCCCTCGGGCCGTGGACCCCACTCTGGCCGGATTACCTACAACATCACCATAAAATCCGCGTGATTAACATGGTCTGCGTCACCAAGACACAAAGAGGATTTCAGGTGTTTTACTTTTACCCAAGGGAACAGCCACATTGCAGACATTCCGTCCCAAACAAACAAATAATCAAACTCCCCTATGTATGGCCGAGATCCCTTTTCGTTGCATCGCCGGAGCGACACCTCTCTCGTGACTTTTCCCCTTCCGTTATTCCCTTGGTATGCGGCTTTGACTTGCACAGTTTCCCAGGGGAACGTGATGGATCGGCGCACAACGAAATCATATCCCTGGGCATGGTGAATCGGACGCGCAACTTCGTACTGTTTTGATACTGCCCACATAACAAACGCTGACTCCGCCTGCGTAGCAACATCCATCGTTCTTCCAGCCATGTTTCCTCCAAACCGGCGCTGCCACATCCCAGAATGGGACTCCATGTGAACCACAACGATAGGGGGCTAGGGCCTTGGAGGTGGAGACTCTGTACCCAGCACAGTCGCACGTCACTCCACATCCGTGCTCGCTTTTCACCCCCTACCGCGTGGTCCTGCTCGTGGCCGGGCTTGATACCGGCTCGCCGTCTTCTCGTGCGTTGCCCGTCACACTCTAGGGTTACGTCCCTATTGTAGTATCGGCCCGCAACGGCTCATGTACTTGCAGTCAACGTGTCCATCCACGCCGCACGAGCAGGAGTCTTCGCATCATGCCGACCGCATATGATCTCGCAATGTCTGAGCCTGGAGCAACGTCAACTCTTTCGGCCCGATCTGCCACGTTTTGCGGCAGTAGACAGTGACCTTGGCCTTCGTCCATTGCCCATCGCTCGCCTCGATAATCTCGTCAATCTCAGCCCACACCTTGTCGAGGTCGGAAAGTTCGCTGGGTGGTTTGGCAACGGGTGGAGCGGATTCTTTCTGCTGTTGTTCGGTATCTTGTGGCGTCTTCGAGTCGGTTGTCGGAGCGGAGTCTTTGAAATCCTCAACATCTTGAGTAAAGATGTCCGATGCAGCGGTTGCCGTGAGGATCGCATCAACGTGCGCTCGCTTCTTCGCCATCTTCAAGACCGTGTTATATGTATCTGCGATATCTGGATTCTCGATTCGCCCTACTGTTTGTCCCTCAATGGCTTTGTCGCCATCGGCGTATTTGGCGTTGCATCCACCCTGCTTCTTGTAGCACACCCATCCACCGCCCCAGTCATCCTTTCCCTTGATGATCGCCTCTTGACCGCATGCCGGGCATTTTCTTTTGCTGTCGCGGTATCGGTACTTCGTCTCCATCGTAGAGCATGTGCCAACGCCGGCAGCGATAAATGATCCCGTCTGGATGCTTGAGAGTTTGCAGGTAATCGCGTATTCCCTGTGACCTGCGGAAAGTTCTTTTTCCGTGATAATGAACTCTGGAGACAGGCGGAATGTCATGCCTAGCTTCTCTGCTCCAGCTTTGTAAAGGCTCGGCTTCTTCGTACCAGGAATGGTGCCGTAGTGCTCATCCGAACGCATGACGGCGTGCATCACATCCTGCACGAGCTTGACTTGCGCGATAACCTGCTGCGGGTTCCACGCCGGAAGCGCATCAGCTTCTCGGATGGCAACACTTTCCTCGCTCATCACTGCCCCTTTCTCCTGCCCGCCCCGTGATTCCAGTTACCCGACCGTATCCGGCCGGTGGACTGCGGCCACGGTATAGCCCGATGCCACGGGCGGCGGGCAGGGGTGACGATTACCATGCTACTGAGTATTCGTCTTGTCCTCAGTTGCTTTCTTTGCTTGTTCCTGCCAAACTCCCAAACCATGTTCATCATCATACTTCGCCATGTCTTCCGCACTGCGCTTCTCAAAAAGCGCAGTTTCGAGCATGTTTCTCGTCTTCCTCGGCAGATTCAGCACTTGCGCCGCGAGCTTGCCGTACTCGGCCATGGAAATCCGGTTGCCCATAATGATGCTCCTTTCATCGAATGTATCATCGCTTGTCGCGGTCAATTATCCCATCCTGGATATTCATGTTTCTTCTTTTGCTCAGGATAACACGCATTACATACACGACCAGCAAATGATACACGTCGAGTGTCAACGTTTTTTGCTCCACAGTTCAGGCATATGCGAAGGCCTGCCTTTAGTGCCTCAAAATCGTATGTCTCTCCAAGATTTATTACTAGACCGTCTGGGCCCCACACGGAAACAGTCGCTTCAAATTTCCATTTTGCACTACCAAAACATGTTCTCGTCAATATGATCGCATGAAATCCATTTTTTTCTAGCGTGCAGGCACTTGATTCATCCTCGTGATTGTATGTGGGCTTGTGCGACCACCCATCCGCGATGGCTGCTGATTTCCATGCTTCTGCTTTCTGCAGCACGGACTCATCGTTTGTAAAACCAAACCTCATCTCGGCCTCCTTCAATCCCCCGAATCCACCATCCGTGTCGCCGGACATTTCGTGCATCGCTCTTCCACGAAGCACCGTCCTTCGAGTTTTCGCACCGTCGTCCACGAGTGCTGGCAGTCATCCATCTCGCGCTGCCGTGCCTTTCGATAGGCCGCGACGCGCTTATGATAGAGGGTGGCGAACTTGACCATGGCCTGTTGCACGTCGGCTAGTGGCCACGATTCGGCTTCTGCGAGCATGTCGGAGAGAGTCATGTCAGTACCCGAAGTCAGCGAGCTTTTCATCGCACATCTGCACGGAGTCGCACCAGAAGGCAACGCAGCCGTTTAGGATTGCATTTCGCAACCATTCTTCTTGAGTATAAGACGGCTTTTCTCCTGGACGTTTTACTTCTACCTCCAGATGTACAGCGGGAAAATCTCTACAATTCCACCCATACAAATCCGCCATCCCCGGCTCGCTGAACCGTATAAACCGGCTTTTCGTCACGCCAGCCTTCGTGGTGTAGCTGGCCTTCATGGCTCCAGTGTTTCGCCTGAATACACGAAAGCCGCGAGCCGAGAGCAGTTGCATAACGGCCGTCTGAATATCGTGTTCGGTTGGGCGAAGTGGAGATTTCATGTGGATGCCTTCTAAATATGTTTGCGATGGTATGGTGCCGAGTGGCCTTTTCGCAGGTGTCTGGTCCTATCGCGCCATCCGGCTTCGTAAGCCTCTTCTATGGACGCTGATATGGCTTGGGCGAATCCGTTTATTAGATGATCATGTAGGAGTTTCGCTACCCACTCTGTACCACAGTTCCACGTGAAATCGAAACTGTTAGACTCAAGCGGGTAATTGGTGTTGATGTTTACAATGACCTGTGTGCCTTCCCTGACAAATGTGATCTTCATGTCGTGCTCTCCACATCAACGCGCTTTCCCATCAACCACCCCTCCACGGGAGCGAATGTTCCTCCACCGCACGCAGGGCACTTTCGGCGTTCCACGCGGAAGATCGTTTCGCAATCGAGGCAGAGCACAGCGCGGGAGAGTGGGATGGAGTCGGCGGTGGCAAAGATTGGGTCTTTTCTCTTCTTGATTTTCATCATCTTCAGGCCCCGCGTTAATCGCGTTATCCTTTTGCTAATATAGCGAGACATATCGCTGTGTTTTTGTGTCAGGCTCCCAACCTTCATCCATCTTGTAACAGAGCACCTCCGCGTATCTGAGCACATCGTCCTTTGCCTGCACATCTCCGATCACGCGGAATTTGACCGCGGACTTTTTCAGATCCTTTCCGCCTCGCTTGGGAATCCATTGGAAAATGCCGACAGAGAACGTGCGTTGGTTGACCCACGATCCAACTGACCCAGGCACGCATTGGCCTGAATAACCATGCTTGAATGCGGAAGGAATCATGCTTAATCACCCCCTTGTTTTTACGGTCCCCTTTCGGGGACCAGGGATGGACCATTTGAGGGCATTCCCATACAAGCATAAGCCTGTATTTTGTGAGTCGGATGAAAGACGAAGGCGCACCATCGTCACCACCAGCAGGCCGGTGGCCCGCCAGATTCAACCAAAATCACTTGTAACCGCCATACGGCCGCGGCATGGTCTCGAAAACCCCCTCACACGCCGACGCGCATGCACCGTGCGCGGCACATGCGCAAGCCCGAGGGGGATTTGGATAGCGATCACTTCTCTTCCTCCATTCACCAAGGCCGGCGATTCCACCCACGGTCCATCTGCTATTTATTGCGCCTAGCCTCGTTCTCACACCAGCACCCCTGCCATGAAACGCGGCTAGCAAACCTACGCTTGAGTTTCGTCATGGCAGGCAGATTATCTCTGCATATATACTCCCACACATCGAACCACGCCACATCCCACCGTTCCCCATTAGGAGGTTTCCACTCGAAAATATCCGCGTGTACGATGGAAAGCCTTTCATTCCCGAATCGTTTAAGATAGTGCGGAGCAACAAGGTCAATTACCTCTTGGCTATTTTCAATGACCGTGACGTGTTCGACTTCTGATTTGGATAGGATCGCTTGTAGGACAACGCCCAATCCAAGTCCGGCCAACAGGACACGCCCGCGTGACATTATGACGGGCTCCCTATGATCACTCATTTCGGCTGGGGTATCTGACATGACGATGGTGCGTCCGCGCATGAGTCGCGTGTATTCTCCAGGCCTGATAAAGCGAGCGCTCGATCCGATAGTAGCACGCAGATTCTCGAATCTCGCTTCATCAGGTGATACCGTAAATCGCTCCACCTTCCACGGTGGATGCTCACCGATTGGAACATCAACTTTTGAAAGTGGACTCATATCTGTTTCTCCATCACCAACGCGGGAGATTCAACCCAATCGCCATCTGCACCCAACTGACCCTCGCCCCGTCGCCACCACCGGCACCCGTAGAGTTTGTGCGCAGCGATGTTGGCCTCACGCGAGAAAAAGCGTGGCTCCTTCAACCGATCCAGCGGGTCAACCTGATCCACGAATGATTGCAGCCGCGCGTGCTCATCGCCAGTGAAGCCTTCTGGTTTTGGCCCGCGCTGGCGTGGCATCCTATTGACCACGCACATACTCTTCTACTCTCTTATATGCACGTTCGTACATCTTGCCATCTGCATCCCGTGAAAGCACGACAGCAAAGCATACATCAACATGCCAGTGAAAATCGGATCGAGGGTTATTCGCGGCATACGCAGCCAGCCATATCTTGTCTTCGCATTCCTTCTCAAGCTCCGCATCTGACATTGAGAAAACGCGACGAACATAAGATGACTTTGGATTTCCGTAGTTGTCGAATCCGCCATTACTCGCAATGATTGATTCAAGCGTTGGTTGCGGCATCCTACCAATCCTTTTCTTTTGCCTTGTTCGCCTTGTTGGCCTCATTTACCAGGATGGAGAATCTCTTTGCGGCCTCGGCGCGGGCGTTCTCATACACATCCAATGTCAAACAACCACTCAATTCTTTCACCGCTCTTGCAGCACGAAATTCTCTATCGGACTCTTCCCAGCACGCATACGCGATCTCAAGCGCGGTTTCTTTCATGCTCATTCCTCCTGTACCACTCCACCACTGCATCGCCTTCCGCTGCTGTGCGGCAGATGGCCAAGCCAAGAGCTAGGCTCACGAGTTCCACGATGATTGCGGCAATGATCCAGTGCAACATTGCATCACACGCACAGTCCCCAGGCCGCCAAGGCGAATACTGCTACAACGGCCAAGAAGATTGCCAGGATGCGCCACGGTGATTGTTCCCAAATATGGCCGCAGTATGGATTCCATATACAACGATAAGTCCAACCTGGGCTAACATTGGATATGATTTGTTTCATTTCTTGCTCCTAATCCACGAGCACCGAGGGGAGAGTCGCTATGAACGCTGTGGACTCCCACAATCGACCATCCCCTCGGGCCGTGGACCCCACTCTGGCCGGATTAAAACGTTCCCCAGATTAGGCAGCGGACTAATGCATTTCTGGGCGTACCGGCGAGTGTCAACTCCGTCCTACGTGCGCCGTGATCCAATCCGTTCTCCGGTGGCCACCGACGAACGGGAACTCACGGCGAGGCCGCACCGCAGAGTGGGACTCTATTCTTGTACCCAATAGCTGCCATCGAATCCTGACGCGCGTGGTTCCATCTCCACGCTAAATAGCGCATCGAACGTGGCACAACCGAAAATGAGCACAAGGATGAATGCGAGGATCGTTTTCACTGCGTCACCCCAAATGCTTCGTTGACCATCGCGAGGAACCAGCCGCGATATTTCTCCCACGCCGCATCCCACGCCGCATCCCGCGCCGCATCCCACGCCGCATCCCGCGCCGCATCCCGCGCCGCAGCCAACGCCGCATCCCACGCCGCAGCCCGCGCCGCATCCCTCGCCGCAGCCCGCGCCGCAGCCCGCGCCGCAGCCCGCGCCGCAGCCCGGAGTGATTCGTCTCCCGTCTCCAGGTACTGGCGCACCACAGGTGGGGCATTCCACTTGTCAATCACGTCGATGGCGCAGCGGCGTGCGAAGATGCGGCAGAGCGTCGTAGTATCCATACGCCGCAGGATCAGTCGGCGCGTGGCCACGAGCTTATCTTTGTGGCTGGCGATCCGCACGATGGCTCCTCCAATTTTTACGCGGCACAAGATCGGCCCAGTAGCATAGCGCAGCGCATCTAAGGGATGCTCAGAAGCATGCAACCCCCGTTCGCACATGATGAGCGGGAGCGGGCCATCGTAGTAGAGCCATACGCCGTCCTTGGGGACTGGCTGGCCGTTGCGAAGGGTGTCGCCGACGAAGTGCCAGGCGAGGATAGTTTTCATTGCGTCACCGCCTCATGTTTTTTCTGCGTGGCCCGGATCGGAAGCCCGCATGTCGCGCAGATTCTGTATACCACTGATTGGCAGGGCACCCACACTGTCATGGACGACAGGCCATTTATCGGATGTTTGCAGGTGCAGAACGTGATGGGATACATCTAGTGCTCCGCTAGGACTTCGGACCTAGCCTGTGGTTTAATCCTGGGGAGATGGCTGCATGCGGGACCCCCGTTGCTTGTCAGGCCTGACAACAACGTTAGCAGAGTCCACC
Organism: Bryobacteraceae bacterium; assembly: GCA_039680545.1. Lineage (GTDB taxonomy): Bacteria > Acidobacteriota > Terriglobia > Bryobacterales > Bryobacteraceae > JAEHDI01. Next base: position 35,207 of record JBDKSR010000819.1, read on the forward strand.
ATCCCCTCAGGACCCGTCACCGAATAATGGTATGTTTTCCGCTCCCATTACACGAAGCACACGTCACCTTTGTGACGACTTCTCCGGTTCCACCACAGGAGGCGCATTGCACCTCTACGCTGCGCTTCATCACAACCAAGTATGTATCGCAAGCCTCCTTAGCAGCTACCAATTCTGCTCCAGTCCTGTTCCTTACGGCCTTGATCGCAGCAACCCGCTTATCATCAACGAGCAACTTGACTTCTTCTGGCGTGAGCAGAATGTCTTCCATGGCTAAGGCTCCTTATGTCTCTCTCGTATGACTCAATACATATGCAAGCCGTGCCAACACCGAAAACGGCCAATTGTGCCTAGTTTTCTGTGCACAGTATTTGGCAGTAAATGACGGAAAACAGTGCAGTATTGTTGTAACTATGTGTAACTACTACAATAAATGGCATGAGACAAAATTGTTGTCTTGTAAAGCGGTGTTGAGACTAGAATGCGAGGTGGTTCGGCCCCGCCTTATGATAGCACGGGGCCGGCCGAGATGGGGATAACCGCCTTTCTACGATGGATTTTGGATCGCTTGATATGCTGCTACCTGAGCCGCCTTTGCGTTCATGGCAACCATAGCAGCATCGAGCGCCGCCGCTTCATCCTCGCTTGCATTGGCCTTGGCTATGGCAATATCTTGGACGATCAAATCGAGCAAGGCATTGGTAGCCACAATCGCCAGTTGCACTTGTTGCGGTGTCATGATTCACCCCCTACTGCGCGGCTTGCGCGGCCGGCAAATAGATTGCGGTCAAGACTTCAATGAGTTGGTTCTTCAAGGTAAGGGCCAGTGCTGTCTGTTGTGCGGCTGTAGGCTCCTCACCAACAGCCTTCAACGTGTTTACGGTCTTCACAGCCTCCGCATAGGCCACCTGGAACTTCGGTACGAAGTCTCGCCACTTCTGATAGTTGGCCTCACTGAGAGTCTTCGCCGTGTACGCGGCATCGAGCATCTTCCCGGATGATAGGAATGTGTCTCCCACGGCAGACAATGACAGCGCCGTGGTTGTGAGCGCCGTCGTGGCGCATGCGGCGACCACCATGGCCACCAGGACAAGGACGGGAAACACTCTACAGCGTCGCATAGTATATCTCCTATGGGGCGGTCAGTATGGGCCGATCATTTCGTGGATTAGCCGAAGGCCCCCCGCCCCACCGGACGCCCTCGTGCACCCACCACGCCCGTAAGAACCACATCCGATCCTCGCGGCAAGTCTGCCACAATGCCCAATCGGCAAGGGCGCGGTACAGGTCCATATCAAGATGCCCTTCGCGCATGAGTTGGTAAAGGGCATCATGTGTAAGCGCCCCGCGCATGATCGTTTTGGTGTCACGCGCACCACCCGATGCACCATCCCAAGCATATCCCTTCTTAATGACGAATCGCCCATCTCGAAAGAACTGGATATATTCCGTGATGATATCCTTTGGCGGATGCCATGGCAAGATGATAGGCGGTTCATTTTCTAACGGATAGTCTTCGACGAGTTGGTATTTGTAGCCAGCGCGGTATTTGATATGACTCTTGAATGGCGAACGGTTTCGGCGAAACATGGCTCACTCCTTCGGTGGAAGCTGTACAAGGGGAAGGTCGCGGTTCACCTTGAAGTCTGGAGGCGGAATGAACTGGCCGCATGCTTGACACGCTGGGATAGCCCATCCATATTCGGGAGTGACGGCCGCGTAACAACTGAGGAAGATCGGCTCATATGAACGCCGTTGACTAGAACCTTTTCCCAATCCATCTCATGCCTCCTGAATCGTCGGCGAGCCGAACATGACCATTGCCAGTATCGGCGAACACTCGATATGGATATGCGCATTCTCCTTGCCGGGAGATTCCAACAGCACATCATAAAGGCCAGGCCATGCGTTGTCTACCGCCCGCTTAAGGGACGTGTAGAAAAACATCTGCTGTTCTGTATTTCCGATATGGTGGATACGCAGGTCCAGCGCCGCGCACCACGGAGGATTGTGGTAGCTCCTACGACCCTTGTGGTCCCCGTCGGTACAGGTGACGACGGCGCAAGCGTTCCACTCTTCGTAGGCGCCAGCGATTACCAATTCGAGGCGAGCGAGCTCTGGCCGGAGCACATCGAGATTCACGCCATCCTTTGCGATCCAATGATCCATGGGCTTACCTCCTGATAATGACGGTTGTCACGTTGTTCAGCTTCGCCATAACCTCGTTGAGCGATACGTCAATGGATGCAATGTGCTTCGCCATGTCGGTCTTGAATTTGGCAACGTCCGCGTTGAGATTCGTCACATCCGCCTGGAGAGTGACGCCCCAATTCCCGAGCAGCCCTATGACCAGCATCGTGAGAATGGCGATAAGCCACATTTGGAACTTCCCAAATCTGGCCTCGTGCTCTTTCGGCTTCATCCCAGGACAGTGTTCCATGGCTAATGGGCAAAACTGCGAGTGTTTGCGGCGTTCTGGTTGCTTTCGACGTTCCCGGAAGAACGGCTTATGCACTCCATCCTCTGCCGACATTTACGCTCCCTTGTTGTAGCTGTCGCATCCATGCGAGTTTATGGCTCCGTTGCGATAACCTGCTCCACGCCAGACGGGAACAGGGCGACAAACTGCATTTTCCCGCCGCTGCTCTTGAGATAGATTTTCCCGCCACCTGCGGCAGGAGCGGCAGGCGCAGTGGAACCGACGTTGCTTCGAGCGTACAAGACAGGAGCCTCGCCCGCTTCATCGAGCCCGAATCTGTTCAACCGCTCTTCGTGCTGTTTCGCTATCGCCGTGAGCTTGTCCAGGGCATCCTCGAACGTCTGCGCGGGAAGGTTGGTATTCTCTACAATGTCCGTGGTCTGCGTGATCGGCACGCTAGGCATAATCGCAATCGTGAGTCCGGCCACGGGCGGATCGCTGAATGTTACCTCCCCGCCGGCATTCTCGCCAACACCGCTTACCGTGTAGTCGCTATTCAATGTTTGGAGTTCTCCATCCACGTACACTGCAAGCCATTCCTCATCCAGGATGCGCCACGTATACGCATAGGATGCCACGCCAGTCGAGGTGTAATCCTTTCGATAGTCTTCCGATTGCATCGTCATGGCGGCTCCTATTGTGGTCGCAATCGTTCCTTGCGCATCCGAATCTTCTGTTCAACCAAGCCTCTTAGGTCGGGTGCGTCTTCCAGCAATTGCAGGCGGGCAGCGTTTCTATAGTCCATGATGACTCTATGGATAATTTCAGCCTTTCCACCATCCGGGCCTTCGCTCATGCGCTGATACTCTGCGCTTCTTATAAGCCCTCCAAGCGTGTCCCACATGCCCTTGCCGTTGACCTTGAGTTCGTTGCCAGCGAGTCGGACGAAGTGGTCGTATTCTTGTGGCGTGAGCAACACACCCTCTGACGATAATGGTTCCTCCATTTGGAACATGGGCGGTTTTTTACCGGGAATTGCTTTTAGTGGCATACTGACCCGCATCTTGAGCCGTTCGATTTCCTTTGCCACCGGATCGGTTGTCGTCTTGCTAGTCGCCACAGGAGATAGCCAGTCCGGTCCATAGCCTTCCGGGATGTTCACTACCTGCCCGGACAGGCTGCGTGTAGGCGGCAAGGATTCGGACCATCCCGGCACCTGAGCCTGCATGGATTCCAGCAGTGTTCTGGCCTCACGCAGCGCGGGGTCCATGGAACGCTCGGCGGCGCGGACAGCACCAGGCACGAGTCCGCGCACGAATCCCTTGGCGTATCCATGGGCATTCTCGCGTGGGTCCGCTATGGCCTCGATGAAATCGGATAGGCCTTGCATATAGGTCTTCGAGATGAAGTTCGATGCGAACGCGATGCCCAAGGACAACCCCAATTCTTCGGCCTGCGGCTCGGGCAATTGCCCCATGAACTCCACGGAATCGGCAACCATGCCAACCATCATGCCGAATGGGTCCAACCGACTGTAACCGTAGTATTGATCGCCGACCTTGATGGCGTTCGGTATCCACCCAGCATCGCGCTTGGCGCGTTTCAACTCAGGATTCTTCGGCCCGCTTCCCGTGATATAGCCGTTCATGGCGTAATAGGCAATCGCGGATGTAGCCGCCGCGCCCGTGGCGATCTTCGCTGCCGCGAGTTGCCGCGCCGCGCCTCCCGCCATCAGATCGGAGCCAAGCTGGCCGTTTATGATGAACGGCAGGTTCAGGCCAGGTGTCCGTTGCGCTGCCCAATAGACGATGCGGTTCGGCGTGCGAAGAAACGGCATTACAATTCTAGCGCCGGGAATATGAGAGCGGGCATATTGAATGGATTCGCCAACCGGCCCCATCTCATCCTGGAACGTCTGAATCAACTTGAACTCGTTGGCCCGCTCGTATATGCCAGGGTACATCTCGGGATGCGCTTCCACATCGGCAACCTTCGCCCGGAAGGCATCGCCTTTAAGACCTTGGGCGTGGGCTTCGCGGATCGCTTGCGCCTTGACCTCCATGCGGAAGTTGAATCCCTTGAAAAATGCATCCTCCGCCCCGAGTAAGGTTGTGTTGAAGCGTGCGCCAGCGCCGAGGATATCAAACACCTTTCCGGGCAGCGTTCCATCCATACCGAAGTTCTCAGAGGCAATCGCGGGGCCCTTGGTGATATCGGCCTTGCTTCGGCCTTCGCCTTTCCATCCGTATTCCTTCACCCCTCGCAAGCCATCAACGAAGGCCTCGGGAATAGCGCGGATCATTCCGGCAGCCTCTCCAAGTGTCACAGGACCAGGCATCAGGCTGGCCGCTGCCCGCTCTACCGGAGCCCAAGAAGCAAGGAGAGTATTTCCAACAAGGTTCGCAGCATGCGATGCTGGAGTCAAAAGCATGTTGACGTACAACTCATACAGGGCATCCACGCCGTTCTTTGCGAATGTCCGCACCTGCCGGGCATAGGAGGTTCGGCGCTCCTGCGTGCGAAGCTCCAAGAGGCGCTGTGCGAGTACCGCCGGATCGGCGTTTGGAGATTCAGAGTATCGTTGCGCAAGGTCAATCAGGGACGTGGGGTCAAATCGTGCTCGCTCCGCCTCCGCTTGAATCTTGAATGCTTCCTCAGTGCGGGCCACGTTTCGTTTCGCCATCTCTGACCGAGCTTCCAACTCGCCAGCCACGGCCAGTGAATCCAAGAGTTTCCCGGTGGCCGCCTGGTCGCCTTTGGCGGCAAGCTCGGCTACTTCGGTCAGGTCTTTTCCGGCGGCGGTGGCGATATCACGGAGGGCCGCGCCGGTCTCTGGCAGTTTCGCCGTGTCCTCGGGCATCGCAAGGGCTTCTTCGACCGTGATCTTCTTGGCTTTAGCGAGTGTCTGCTCGTGCGTCTGTGGCTTGCGATGCTCCGCAAGACGTTCGGCATTCAGCCGGTTCACGTTTTCTATGGTAGTCTTGACATTCTTTTCGGCGTTGATACGGGACGTATTCACTCGCGGCTCTACGTTGGGAATTTCCACGCCAAGGCTTTCAGTAGAAACACTTGGCATTTTCATTGCTTTAGATGCCCAATCCCTAGGTAGAACAAACTCCGCATCTGGAGAAAATGATGCTCGCATTGCTTCTGGATTTTTTGAAACACGAGAAGCCTCTGCTACGCTTATAGGTACATCCACAAACAAAAGATTGCCTTTTGTTGTATATGCTGGATCACGGTTTTCAGTATATTTTCTTGCCGTTGCTTCACTTTCGGTAAACCACAAACCTTTATATTCTGGCGGCTCAAAATACGAATCAATTTCGATAGAGCGAATATCTGATTTCTTGCCAGATTTTATAGATGGTGGAGTTTCTCCTCTATATAACCGAATGTGACCTTCTGGCACTGGCGGCAACGGCTCTGGCGTGCCCGGAATCCGCACATGACCAGGCTTCCCACCCTCGGTCGCCAGCTTCGCCCCTTCCTTGAGTTGTTTCCCCGATCCGGGCTTCGACGACATGAATGCTGGCGTGGCACCGATGACAGCGTCTGTCATGTTCTTGCGCGTCTGCGGCGTAATCAGCGAGGCATCCTCAAGTCCCTGCATCACGGCATTCCACGACATGGTGACGGGAAGCATGGCGGCCTCGGCCGCTCGAAATGTCGCGGCTTCGCCAACCTTTCCCGCCGTGGATTCGGCCTGGAGTGGACGAAATACGTTCGGCGTCTCGCGCATGCCCTTCGTGACGCCGCCAAGGAACTTTTCCACGACGTTCTTTTCTTCCTGCTTGGCCGCCGCAGGATCATTGCCGAGCAGACGCTGCCACTCTTCCTCATCGCGGCGGGCCATGATCTCGCGCACGCCCGTGTAATAGGCTTCGTCAAGCTCGCTCATTTTTTCTCCCGCTGCAACTCGGGTTTAGCTTTAGACTTTTCTTTTCTCTCTACCATATTTTCTTTAATGAAGGACGGCACGTATCCGCCGATCTCGATGAATCGCTGCCGCTCGATACGATATGATGCTTCCGTGATCTGCCCGGCCTTGAATGCGGCCTCAAGTTCCTGTGGCGTCTTGTAGCGAAGAAGCTTGGTTTTCTGCTCCACGGTCATAGCGGCGGAGTCCGTGATGACGGCCTGATAACGTGGGGCGATATCCCGCACGACGGCCAATGGATCTTCCGTGCCACGCAAGAATGCCGACCGTTCCGTCAGTTCTTGCAACGCCGAAGAATAAGCTTTCTTTTGGTCTTGCGTCAGGGTCTCTAGCAATCCCGTAATGCCAAGGGCCGCCCGCAATTCCTGCTCTGCCTGACCGTGGATGCGCGACAGATTGGATTTTGACTCGTCCACGACAGACCGTATGTTGGTCTGCGCCTCGTTATCTACCTTGGCATAATCCAAGGCATTGATCCTGCCCATCCGATACTGTTGTGCGAACCACTCCCGGTCTCGCTGCGATACGCTCGTGGACCGCGCCCGAAGCATCGCTTGCTGAAAAATCTCCTGGTCAGACCGTGTTGCCTTGGGATTCGTCACCAACTCGCGGAGATGTTGATAGTGCTCTGGGCTCCATCGGTAGATTCGCGCATCACTATCCAGCCGCTCCACGGAATAGGTC
>JBDKSR010000820.1:0-2101 GCA_039680545.1 Bryobacteraceae bacterium
GAAGGCACGGCGGAGCAAGGGCTGGAGTTTTGGGGGAACTCGTTCGCGGCCGATCCTTTCGGACAGATCGTGGCCGAGGCTTCGCGCGACCGCGAGGAAACCCTTATCTTCGAATGTGACCCGGCGCTCATTGGAGAAGTCCGGCGCAACTGGCCCTTCCTGAGGGACCGGCGTATCGACGCGTACAAACCAATCTTGAATCGCTGGCTCGACCGCTAAGACGGCCGGAGGAGAACCCATGCTGAGGATCGCTTCGATCTGGCTGACGATGGCGCTTATGTGCCCGGCAGTGTTTTCTCAGAACTTCGTGGAGATGCGGCCAACGCCGCAACAGGCGGCCTGGCAGGACCTGGAGATCGGCGTCCTGATCCACTTCGGACCGAACACGTTCATGGACAAGGAGTGGGGCGACGGGACCGCCGATCCGAAGGTATTCAACCCGCAGAAGCTGAACGCGGAGCAATGGGTCCTCGCGGCGAAAGCCGGCGGCGCGCGCTATCTCGTGATGGTCGCCAAGCACCACGACGGCTTCTGCCTGTGGCCAAGCCGCCATACGGACTACAGCGTGAAGAGCAGTCCGTGGCACGGCGGGAAAGGCGATCTGGTTGGCGAGGTCGCGAGTGCGTGCCGCAAACACGGCCTGAAGTTCGGTATCTACCTGTCGCCGTGGGACCGGCATGAGCCCTCTTACAAAGACAACAGAGCCTACGACGCATACTACAAATCCCAGATGCAGGAGCTTGTGACGCGCTACGGTGAACTGGTCGAGTTTTGGCTCGACGGAGCGGGAAGCGAAGGCCACGTCTATAACTTCGAAAGTTACGCTGAGACCCTGCGTACGTACCAGCCGAATACGATGGTCTTCGCCGACGTCGGCTTCCTCCCGTGGGGCGACATACGATGGGTTGGCAACGAGAGCGGCGAGGCGCCCGAAACAAACTGGAACGTCGTCGACCGGCACGGGTATCTGCGCTGGCGGCCGGCCGAAGCCGACACTCCGTTGCGCAATGCTCACTGGTTCTGGCATCCGAATGACGAGGGGAGCCTCAAGTCGCTCGACAAGATGCTCGATACCTATCACAAGACCGTGGGCCGCGGGGCACAACTCGTGCTCGGCCTGGCGCCCGATAATCGCGGACTGCTGCCGGATTCCGATGCCGCCCGTCTGCGGGAGTTCGGCGAGACACTCGCCCGAATCTACGGCCAGGATCTCGCGCGGGGAAAAACGGTGTGGTCCCAGGAATCGGACGTCCACACGATGGTCGCCGAAGCAGACTTCCGTACGCCGCAAAGTCTCGACCGCATCGTGCTGATGGAATGGATTCACTTGGGCCAGCACGTGCAGCGCTACGACATACAGGCGTTTAACGGCGGCTACTGGAAGACGCTTTGCGAAGGGACGACCATCGGCCACAGGAAGATCGACATCTTCCCTCGTACCACTGCCACGCGTGTGAGACTGCGGATACTGCAAGCTTCGGCAACTCCGAAGATACGCGGGTTCCAGGTGTTCGACGGCAAGAAATAGCGTCCGGTCAGTCGCAATGGAAGAGAACTTTTAGGGCGCCCTTTTCGGCTGCGTAATCGAAAGCGCGGGGAGCGTCGGCGAGTGAAAAGCGGGCCGAGATCATCTCGCGCACATGAATCTTGTGAGCGCGGAGCAGACGCAACGCCGGCTCGAACCGTCCGCAGCGGGAGCCTACAAGCGAAATCTCATTGACCACCACGGGCGCCATATCGAGCGACACCGCATCGTGGACGGTTGACTTCAAGATCACAACTCCGCGAGGCCTAGTCATCTTCACCGCAAGGGCCAGGCCATCCGAAGAACCAGTGGCTTCCACAACACACTGGTAGGCCGAGACCGGGAGATCGCCTCCGGCTAGTTCGGTCTTGATGCCTGCCTCCCGGGCAATCTTCAGCTTGGCGTCGTGACGCCCGTACAAACGCACTGCCGCGCCATGCGCGCGCAGGACCTGTGCAACAAGCAGCCCGAGTTTCCCATCGCCCAACACGGCAACGCTGTCGCCCTTCGGAATTCGCACCTGGTCGAGAATTTCGCAAGCGGCGGCCAGAGGCTCCGTGAAAACTGCTTCTTCAA
>JBDKSR010000821.1:0-5638 GCA_039680545.1 Bryobacteraceae bacterium
TTCGGAAGCTCCGCAGATGAATCTCAGAGCGTGGGTGAGCGCACCGATCTGGCACGGTAGATCGAGACAGCGGGTGGCTTCGGCAAACGTACAACTACCGGTACCCAGAACCGCCACAGACAACGGAGCTTCGAAGTCGACGGCGCCGGTCTGGGCCCCATAGACCCGAGTCTTGTCGCTGGCGACGTGATCCTAGCGGGTGATGTGATCTTCACATACCGGAACTTGGAAGAAATGATCCCGATTGGGACGCTGCTCAATGTTCCCGAATGGTACGCCGCCTGGCAATATCTCAGTGAGACGCGGGCGACGGTTCTGCCAAGCCACGACCGTGGCCTCCGGCTGAAATACGAGTAAGGGTGATCTTCAAAATGAGTAATGAACAGACAGTCGCGATCGTTACCGGTGGAGCGCAAGGAATAGGTCTCGCAACAGCCTGGAACCTGGCGCGGTCCTCGACCGTTGTGATTGCGGACATCAATGAACAACTCGCCAAAGAAGAGGCGTCAAAGCTTTCGGCAGCGGGACACCGCGCAGTCCCGTTCAAGGTCGATATTTCGAACCGCGAGCGAGTTGAGCAGATGGTTCACTGGACGATTGAGGAGTTCGGGCAACTCGACATACTCGTGAACAACGCCGGGATTGCAGGACGCGCGACTCCGTTGCTCGATGTAACGGAGAAAGAGTGGGATGACATGATGGCAATCGACGTCAAAAGTGTCTTCTACTGTTGCCGGGCCGTGCTTCCGCACATGTTAGCAAGAAAGTCGGGCTCTATCGTGAACGTGGCATCCATTGCCGGTAAAGAAGGGAACCCGAACATGGCGCCGTATTCCACTGCGAAGGCGGCCGTGATCGGACTCACGAAGGCACTGGCAAAGGAGGTTGCTCCACATGGGGTGCGGGTCAATGCTGTCACGCCGGCAGTGATCGAGACTCGTATTCTGGAGCAGTTGACGCCTCAACAGGTGGAATACATGAAGTCGCGTGTGCCGCTGGGGAGGTTCGGTCGTCCGGAGGAAGTGGCCGCTGTCATCGGATTTCTGGCTTCCGGGGAAGCGAGTTTCGTAACCGGCCAGTGTTACGACGTGAGTGGTGGCCGGGCAACGTATTGACTCGGGCCTCCCAACTGCTCTCTTGACTACCTGCGTCGCTCCGTCAGTGAAATGCAGAAATACTGGCATCAGGCAACTGTTGCCCATCAACCTTGGTCCTTTCATGATGTTCGTGTAGCGTCCTTTCCATCGATTCCCGTTCAGTCTCGTCGATCGGATTTGTGCAGGGTGAATTGATTCTGTCTTCCGATTTGGAATGACGATCCGCCCGAGCGTGACCTGTCTCATTTGCTCTACCAGAGGAAAGTGGGGGTGCCCCAGAGCGGCGCGGCCCGAGCGGACTTCCAGTCAGGGGCTTACCTTACCGGAATGGACTTGACTTTGGACTATACGTAGCGTATATAATAGCTTCACGACACATGCGCTAGGTATTGCGCAATCTCTCTAATAAGAAGTGGTCGCGCACTGCGAAGCTAGTCAGCTAAACGCATGAAATAAGCGAGGTTGCGCGTCCGTTTCAGATTCTGGCTCTGGGAGTCACAAAGCCGGAGGCCTGCTTTGATTCAAACTGTGGTACCAGGGAAATCACGGTGGTATGCGCTCAGGGTCAAGCCTCACCACGAGAAAGCGGTTGCACGCGCTCTAAAGGTGAATAACTTTGAAGAGTTCCTTCCGACCTATCGTAGCAGGCGAACCTGGTCTGACCGAAACACTGACCTCGATCTGCCACTGTTTGCCGGGTATGTCTTTTGCCGCTTCGCGTATGAGGATAGGGTACCGGTTTTGAGGACGCCTGGAGTCGTCTCCATCATCAAGTTCTGCAGCATTCCGGCTCCGATAGCGGATCAGGAAATCGAAGCAATCCGTGTGATGCTGGCCTCTGGCTTACGAGTTAGCCCTTGGCAGTATCTCAGAGAGGGTACAAGGGTTCAGATCGAGCACGGTCCATTACGAGGCCTTCACGGTGTACTTCTGCGAACAAAGGACTGCTGGCGAGTCGTCGTCAGCGTCGCTATGTTGCAGCGATCCGTGGCGATCGAGATCGATCGCGAACTGATCTCTGCAGTCAGTGAGTGGAGAGCCGCAGCCCAGATGGCAAGCTAGAGCAGAGCTTGCGGCAACGCCACAACTGCCGCGCGCAGAGGAAGAGTCCCAGTCACAGCAACGTCATGCGGCCCGTTGAGGAGAGAAGACGGCATGAGCGACTTGACCTTCGGTTGCCATGTAGACTGGCTGCACCGTCGGGCAGAGGCTGGGTTTCGATCGGGGTTACTGAAAACATTAGCAGAAATGGACTCCTTATGCGGTGGGAGCCGGTCCCGCCCATCGTTCGACGTCCAAGTGTCGGATCTGTGCTCATGGTGGCGGTCGAGTGGCCCGTCAGGAAACCATCGGAACAGATGTTCCTCATGTGTTGGGGAAGAGTGGTGAGAGTATCGGCGGGTGGCAGCAACCGCGGTGTGCGCGTTGCGATGGCGATTCTCAGAATGTCGTTCGAGACTGTGGCGCTGCCTGTCGAAGTGGCGTCACTCGTCTGTTAGGTCCCGTTGGCAGAGAAGTGAGTCATGACTAACATCTCCGTTCTCGCGCTGGCCACAATAGCGGTATGCATCTGGATTCTTGTTGGCTCAAAGCTTCGTCAGGTGGATCGGGTGAGAGCTTACCTGCTGGACTCCGCGATGCTACTTTTGCTGGTCGTTGCCATAGTATTTGACTCGGCCAGGTAGAGACGTCTGCCATGCTCACCAACGTCATGATGCTTCCATCTCTAGGCGCTACCGGACGGAGCAGATACAGTGACGATTGACTCGCCCATCGGTCGTGTTCGAGGGCTCCCCGGCCTCGTCATTGCCTGTCGTGAGTTCGACGTCCTGGTTCTTTCCGACGAACGACTGGCACAGATGCATGCAGCGGCTGCAACAGCCGGCGATGGCCTGTTCTAGGCAAGGCAACTGCACCGTATCTGTGGATCTCCGTTCCCGCAGTGGACATTGGAATCCTAGCTTCCACTAACTCGGTCTTATCGAGTGGGCGCTTGTTTGTCAATCACAAAATAGGGAAGCATTTCTATGCCTATTATTTGGTGTCGGGTAACGGGTATCACTGTACTCGCGACCATCTTGGCTTTTCCGGCGCAGCAGCCTGTCTCTCCTTCGCCGGAATCCGCGGAAGCACCAGACACGGTGCTTCATTCCTCGTATCTCTTGGGCCCGGATGATCAGTTAGTCATTCGGGCCCTTGAGTCGGAGGAGTTCTCTGAGAAGCCGGTTCAGATCGATATGAGCGGCTTCATAAGGTTGCCGCTCGTGGGTCGAGTCCGTGCATCCGGCATGACGGTCGAGCAACTCGAAAACGAACTGCATGATCGTCTCAAGATGTTCGTGAAGGACCCGCAAGTATCCGTCACCGTCACTGAATTTCGGAGTCAACCCGTATCTATCATCGGGGCTGTGAACAAGCCGGGTGTGGTGCAGCTACAGGGCCGAAAGACGTTGATTGAAGTACTCTCCCTCGCGGGAGGGTTGAGTACGGACGCGGGACATAGCATCAAGATAACCAGGCAGGTCGAATACGGACAGATTCCGCTGCCGGGCGCGTCGCTAGACCCTACCGGCCGGTTCTCTGTAGCCGAAGTCGAGCTGAAGTCAGCGATCGAGGCCAGAAATCCGCAAGAGAATGTGTTGATCAAGCCACACGACGTAGTTTCCGTTCCGCGGGCAGAGCTTGTCTACGTAATCGGTCAAGTGAAGAAGGCGGGCGGATTTGTTCTGCGGGAACGCGAAACGCTGTCGGTGCTGCAGGCCCTCTCGCTGGCAGAGGGCCTTGATCGAATGGCAAAGCCACAAAATGCCAGAATCCTCCGTGCGATCCCGGATGCGCCGAAGCGCACCGAGATTTCCGTGGACATCAAGAAAATCCTGGAGGGCAAAGCGGACGACGTGCAATTGCAGTCACAAGACATCCTGTTTGTCCCTGCGAGTACCGCAAAGAGTGCCACGCTCCGCGGCGTAGAAGCGGCCATACAGATCGGAACCGGCGTCGTTATCTGGAGATAACGGGAAAGCGCTTCGTTATATAAGTTATGAAACAACTACCCGAGCCAGAACAGAACGACGGCTCGTCCAGGGCACCGGCCCGCTACCAATACGTCGAAGTCCCGCCACCGGAGGCGCCGGCCGAAGTGGGGCGGGACGGATTGATGGACTATTGGCGAATTCTCCGGCGGCAGAAGGGGATAATCTTTCTTTTCGTCGTCTGCGGTGTCTTGGCTGCATTACTGTTCTCTCTTTCAATGACTCCCGTGTACCAGGCACGGACGACACTCGAGATCCTAAATGTTAATGAGAACGTACTGAATACTCGGGACCTTGATCCCACAGCTTCGAACGATGAATCGCCGGAGATGACGATTCAAACCCAGGTCAAGATTCTTCAGAGCCGAAGTCTGGCGGAGAGCGTGCTGAAGAAGACGCAGGCCACGAATGGCACCCAGACCGGGGGCGATACGACCAGGATTTCCGCTTGGCGAAATGCTTTTGGACTCAGCACGCCGCAACCTCTCTCGCAGGAACAGCTCGTAAGCAGCGTACTCAGTCACCTGAAAGTGCAGGCTCTTGCCCGCACCCGGCTTGTGGAAGTCTCATATGACTCCACTGACGCGGCGTCCGCAGCCCGGTTTCTCAATCAACTTGCTGAGGAGTTTATCGATCGCAATGTTGAAGTCCGTTGGGAGGCTGCGCAGAAGACTGGTGACTGGCTGACGAGGCAGCTAGAGGATCTGAAGATCAAGCTCGAAAGAGCCGAAGACCAACTCCAAAAGTACGCTAGGGCGGAAGGGCTGCAATTCACCGGTGAGACCGAAAATGTCGTTGAAGAAAAGCTTAAGCAAGTGCAGCAGGAACTCTCCAATGCCCAGGCCGCGCGTGTCGTGGCGCAATCACGGTATGAACTGGTGAGCCGTGCTATACCCGAATCGCTCCCAGAGATTCTGGACGATCGTGCCTTGGCCGATTATCAGGCCAAATTGACTGAACTGCGGCGGCAGCGCGCAGAGCTGACATCTACTTTGACGCCGGCTCATTACAAAGTGAAACGAGTCGAAGCGCAGATCGAAACGCTTGAAGCAGCTTTCAATCGCCAACGTGCCAATGTCCTCGCACGAATCCACAACGAATACGAGGCCGCGAAGCGACGTGAAAGATTGCTTGCGAAAGACTATGCCGCACAGTCCGCAGTGGTGTCCGAGCAGGCCCAACTGGCGATTCATTACACCATTCTGAAACGTGAGGTCGACACTCACCGGCAGGTCTATGAGGCGATGCTGCAAAAGGTAAAAGAGTACGGGATAGCCTCGGCAATGCATGCTTCTAACGTGAGGGTGGTGGACCCGGCACAGCCGCCGCGGCTTCCGTATAAGCCGAATTACCCGGTGAATTCGTCGCTAGGTCTCATATCTGGACTCCTCCTGGGAGTCATGTTCGTAGTCGTTCGTGAGAGAGCTGACCGAAGTATTCAGACACCGGGTGACGCACCGTTCTATCTTGACCTGCCGGAACTCGGAGTCATCCCCGCCGCAAATTCCG